>CAZYUT010000047.1:1215-14502 GCA_964650735.1 uncultured Hyphomicrobiaceae bacterium | reverse complement strand
AAGGCCAGGCGGAACCGGCGCGCCAGGCATTTCAGGCCAAACGCGGCATCGGCCTTGCCGTCGACCACCGCCAGCACCGCGTCGGCCTCGCTGCGGGCCGGCGCGATCAGCTTGAGGTCGTCGGGCTGCAGCCCGGCTTCAGCCCGCAGCGTGTCGAAAAGCGTCTGGCTGCCGGTCTCCGCTGCGCGCGGGGCAAAGCGGCGGCCCTTCAGGTCGGCAAGCTCACGCACCTCAGCCGCGAGCGTATCCGGCAGGATCAGCCCGCGCTGCCGCCAGGCCCATTCCACGAGCACGCAGTCGCCTTCGGCCAGGCGCGCGCGCACCGTGCCGGTGTTCCAACCGTCGGCCTCATGGATGTGCAGTCCGGCCGCGACGCCCTCGCCGCGCGCGAACCGCTCCAGCCCGTCATGGCTGCCGCCTAGAAAGGTCGCGAGATCAGCGCGCGATTCCAGCACAGCCCATTCCAGCAGCGGATCATGGCTGCCCAGCACCACGTTCGGGCGCGCTGTGCGTGGCGCTGGCGCCGCGCCGCCTTCGCCTTGCAGCCAAGCCTCCACCTCGCGGCGCGGGAACAGGAGCTTGCCGAGCGCGCGTGAACACGGGATCGCGCCGCTCGCCGCCAGGTCATAAACCTTGCGCTCCTTGATCCGCAGAAGCGCGGCGACTTCCTTGGTCGTCAGGTATTCCTGCTGCTCGGCCATGGGCTCATTATATGCACAAGCCTGCAGAATGTCGCTTTTTGCGCATCACGGCCGTATGCCGAATTCCGTGAAGGGGATGAAGGCGACAGGGTCGCCGGGGGTGATCCCGGTGGTGTTTTCGGGCAGCTCAATCAGCCCGTCGGCTTCGCGCAGCGAGGTGATAAGCCCGGAGCCTGTTCGCTCATAATTGCGCGCGCGCAACTCGCCCTCGGACTCATCCAGCATCCCGCGGATAAACTCGCGGCGTCCGGGCTTCTTCGACATCGAGAATGTCGCCGGCATTGTGTAGCGCCGCGCCCGGCGCCAGCCCGCCCCGCCGAGGCTCTGAATCAAAGGATAGACATAGAGCAGAAAGCAGACGAACGCCGCGACCGGGTTGCCTGGCAGGCCGACGATGGCGCTGCGGCCAATACGCCCCGCGCAGATCGGCCGGCCCGGCTTGATTGCCACCTGCCACAGGCTGATCTCGCCGAGCGCGCGCAAGCTCGCGGTCAGGTAGTCCTCCTCGCCGAGGCTTGCGCCGCCTGAGGTGAGGATCAGCGGGAAGCCGGCCGCGGCCTGCTGCAGCCGGCGCCCCACGGCTTCGCGGCTGTCGGGCAGCATGCCCAGATCGGTGATCTGCGCGCCGGCAAGGTCGGCGAGCGTTTCCAGCATCACCGCGTTGGAATCGTAGACCGCGCCGGGCTGGAACGGCTCGCCCGGGCGCAGCAGCTCGTCGCCGCTGGAGAACAGCCCGACGCGCACGCGCTCATAGCAACGCGCTTCGGCAAAGCCCAGCGAGGCGATCGCGGCGATGTCCTGCGGGCGCAGCAGCGTGCCGGGGCGCAGCACCATCTGGTTCGCGCGGACATCCTCGCCCGCCTTGCGCCGGTTCGCGCCCGGCTTCAGGCCCGGGGGGATGTTGACCGTCTCGCCGTCGTCGAAAGTGTCCTCCTGCATGGCGACCGTGTCCGCCCCCTCCGGCATGACCGCGCCGGTGAAGATGCGCGCGGCGGTTCCGCGCTCCAGCGCGCCATCCAGCGGATGCCCGGCGGCGATCCGGGCGCTGACCGGAAGGTCGGAGCCGTCTTCCGCGTCATAATCGGCGAAGGCGAAGGCATAGCCATCGACGGCCGCGTTGTCATGCGCGGGGATATTGCGCGGCGCAGCGATGGGCGCGGCCAGCACGCGACCGCAAGCCTGCGTCAGCGGCAGCGTCTCCGCCGGCGTCACGGTGCCGAGCGCATCGCCAAGCATCCGGGCGCGCGCCAGCGATTCTTCGAAAGGCATTCGCGCCGGGTTGGCCTCGAAACAGTCGTCGCGGGACATCTCGGTCATGGGCGTTCGGCAAGTTTTGCGCGCAGTGCGTTCAGGTTACAGCCTTGAGAGCTTGGCAGCGTCAGGCGCCAAACGCAAATGCGCGATGATGAATTCGGTAATGGCCGCTATGTCGTCGCGCCGGAACTGCGGACGCGGATCGTTCTGCGGGTGGTCGGCAGCGAGGGCAACGATGTTTGGGGCGATCTCATCCATCGGGCGGGTCTCCGCCGCTTCCGCCGCGCGCACCTCCAGCTTGGGGTGGCCGGACGTCTTGAAGCCCTCGACGATCACGACATCGTTCGCGGCCAGCCGCGGCAACATGTCCTCAAGGCTTGGCTCCGGCTCGCCGTCCCGCAACTCGTGGATCAGCGCCCAGCGCCGCGCGGAGACGATGGCGACCTCGTTCGCCCCCGCCTCGCGGATGGTGTGCGAGTCGCGGCCCGGGTGGTCGATGTCGAAGGCGTGATGCGCGTGCTTGATGACGCCGACTCTCAGCCCGCGCCGGCGCAACTCGCTCACCAGCCGGGCGACCAGCGTGGTCTTGCCGGAGTTTTTCCAGCCGGTGATGCCGAAGACGGGCGGGGTCACGGCTGCATCTCCGCGATGCGCGCAGCGCGCTCCAGATCTTCCGGCGTGTTTGCGTTGAAGAACGGGTCGATTCCGCCGTCGGGGCCGCCGATCATGTCGAATTCGACTGTGAGCGTGGTGTGCCGGTCTGTCCAGTCGAGGATCTTGCGCGTGCCGGCCTCCAGCGCGCTGCGCAGATCGCCGATCAGCGCCACCGGCCACAGCGAGAACACGGGATGCTCGCGCCCACCGGATGCCGCCATCGCGATCGCGGGGTGATGCGGTTGCCCGGCCGCCAGCAGCCGGGCGACATAATCTCGCGGGAAGAACGGCGTGTCGGAGGCCGCCGTGGCGATCCAGCGCGCACTCGGCCGGTTGCGCCGCGCCCACTCCATGCCTGCGAGCACGCCTGCCAGCGGCCCGGCATAGCCCGCAATCGGGTCTGGCGCGATATCCAGCCCGAAGGCGGCGAACCGCGCAGGATCGCCATTTGCGTTCAGCACCAGCGCCTCGGTCTGCGGCTCCAGCCGCTCGATGGCGTGAGAGAGCAGCGGCCTGCCCGCCAGTTCCAGCAGGCATTTGTCGCCGCCGCCCATGCGCCGCGCGAGCCCGCCAGCCAGCAGCACGCCGATGACGGGATCGTCCCTCTCGGACACGTCTTGCTCCTATTCGTGATCGGGGCGGCTGCCCTTACGCTTCAGGTGCTCCGGCTCTGCCGGCGCGTTTTCCGGCGATGCGTCGAACACCACGCGCTGCTCGCCAGACAGCACGACGAAACGCTGGCCACGCATCCGCCCGATCAGCGTCAGCCCGGCTTCGCGCGCCAGTTCCACGCCCCAGGCGGTGAAGCCCGAGCGCGAGGCGAGGATCGGGATGCCCATCTTCACCGTCTTGATGACCATCTCGCTGGTCAGCCGCCCGGTGGTATAAAACAGCTTGTCGTCCGGGCTGATGCCATTGAGGAACATGTAACCGGCGATCTTGTCCACCGCGTTGTGCCGCCCGACGTCCTCGACGTAGAGCAGCGGCTTGTCGCCCTGGCACAGCACGCAACCGTGGATCGCGCCGGCCTTCAGATAGAGCGATGGCGCGGTGTTGATCTTCTTCTGCAGCGCGTAGAGTTCGGAGGTGCGCACGCGCGCGTCCGGGCTCAGCGCGATCTCGCCGATCTGGTCCATCAGGTCGCCGAACACGGTTCCTTGCGCGCAGCCGGAGGTCTGCGTCTTCTTGCGCAGCTTGTCCTCGTAGTCGGTTTCGCGCGCCGTGCGCACCACCACCGTCTCGATGTCATCATCGTAGTCGATGCCGGTGATCTCGTCGTCGGCGCGCAGCATGTTCTGGTTGAGCAGGTAGCCGACCGCGAGCAGGTCCGGGTAATCGCCGATGGTCATCATCGTGACGATCTCCTGCGCGTTGAGAAACAGGGTCAGCGGGCGCTCGGTGACGACCGTGGTCTCGACGGTTGCGCCGGTGTGGTCGATACCCGTAACCGGCACCGACAGCCGCGCATCCTCCGGGTCGGGCCGGACGGCGAACTCCTCCGGCTTCGAGTCGCGCGGCCTGACCGCATGGAATATTGCCTGGGACATAGCAAAAACGCTCCTTGGGGCGCGTTGCCTATATTACGCTTGGGTGCGTGCGCGACGCGCGCATCATAACAGGATGCCCCCGCCGCGCCCGTATTATACGAAAGTCTAATGATCTTGAGTGATCCAGATTTATGCCCATCGTTTGAGCGCTCTGCCTCTGCGCAAGTCATTGATTTGGCTTGTGTCAATCGAACGTCACACATCAGCTTTCACTTCAAATCGTTGAAAATCAACGAATTGTCGATCGTGTCAAGCAAGCTGGGCGCTTGCGAATGTGACAGACATGTGTATCCTTTTTGACTTAGACTTAGAACAATTCCGCCCTCGGTCGTCACGAAAGGGTGGGTGCGACAATGAGTCAGGTCGAAACGAGGCACATGAGCCCGTCAGACAATACCAGGAGCGCGGCGCCGCAGGTCGCGCCGGAAGACGAGTCCCGCGCCGCCATCTACGCGATGCTCGCCACGCTGCTTTCCGCGGCCCCCACGGCGGAGCAGTTATCGGAATTGGGCAAGCTCCAGGGCAGCGAGACCGACTTCGGCCAGGCGATCGCAAGGCTGGCTTCGGCCGCGCGCGATACGACAGCCGAGCACGCCGATGATGCCTATCACGACCTGTTCATTGGCCTGACGCGCGGCAAGCTGCTGCCCTACGGCTCGTATTACCTCACCGGATTTCTGCACGAAAAACCGCTCGCGCGCCTGCGCAACACAATGGCGCAACTCGGCATCGAGGCGAACCCGGACCAGAAGGATCCCGAGGATCACATTGCCTGCGTGCTCGATATGATGGGCGGTCTGATCCGCGGCGACTTCGGCCAGCCCGTGCCACTGTCGCAGCAGCGCACTTTCTTCCAGGAACATGTGCAATCCTGGGCGCCGTATTTCTTCCGCGACCTCGCGAAGGTCGAGGATTCCGAGCTTTACGCAGCGATTGGGACCGTCGGCCGCGTCTTCCTTGAACTGGAAGAGGCGGCTTTTTCGATGGACTGACGATGCCGGCGTAGAGGCGCGTTCGTAGCGTTAGGCCGATCGCGCTAATCGAAGGAGGACGAGAGATGGGTGAAAAGAAGAGCGATGTCCGCTCCGACCGGCGAGACTTTCTGAGGCTCGCGGGCCTTGGAGCGACGGCGGGCGCGGTCGCGGTGGCGACCGGCGCAAGTAGCGAGGAGGCCGAAGCGGCCGAACCCGGCAAGAGCGCCGGCTACCGGGAAACCGCGCATGTCCGGCAGTATTACAAGCTGGCTTCGTTCTAGGCCGGCCAAAGGACTGCGGAATAGCCCGGACGGGTGCGTCCGGGCCGATCGAACTTTGAGGAAGGAAACGTCATGCTGAAGAAGAAAAACGGGGTTGCGAATGGCTCCCGTTTGTCGTCAGCGCTTGCAGGGATGGCAGAAGGCGCCGTGGACCGGCGCGCGTTCCTGCGCCGCTCGGGTTTAGCCATTGGCGGCCTGGCCGCAGCAACCACACTGGCGACGGGCCGTGTGAAGGCAGCGACGAGTGCCGATTCCAGCGGTGGGCAGGTCGAAATCAAGAAGTCCGTCTGCACGCACTGTTCGGTGGGCTGCACGGTTCTCGCCGAGGTGCAGAACGGCGTCTGGATCGGTCAGGAGCCCGGCTTCGACAGTCCGTTCAATCTGGGCACCCACTGCGCCAAGGGCGCTTCGGTCCGTGAGCACGCGCATGGCGAGCGCCGGCTCAAATACCCGGTCAAGCTCGTCGAGGGCAAATGGAAGCGGATCAGCTGGGAGCAGGCGATCAACGAGATCGGCGACAGAATGCTCGAAATCCGCCAGAAGTCCGGCCCGGATTCGGTGTACTGGCTGGGCTCGGCGAAGTTCAACAACGAGCAAGCCTATCTGTTCCGCAAGTTCTACGCGTTCTGGGGCACCAACAACGGCGACCATCAGGCGCGCATCTGTCACTCGACGACGGTCGCGGGTGTTGCGAACACCTGGGGCTACGGCGCGATGACGAACTCCTACAATGACATCCACAATTCGCGCTCGATCATCCTGTTTGGCTCGAATCCGGCCGAGGCGCATCCGGTGTCGCTGCTCCACCTGCTCAAGGCGAAGGAGGAGAACAACGCGCCGTTCATCGTCTGCGACCCGCGCTTCACCCGCACGGCCGCGCACGCGACGGAATATGTGCGGTTCCGTCCGGGCACCGACGTCGCGCTGGTCTGGGGCATCCTCTGGCACATCTTCGAGAATGGCTGGGAAGACCGCGACTACATCCGCCAGCGCGTTTGGGGGATGGATGAAATCCGCAAGGAAGTCGCGAAGTGGAACCCCGAGGAAGTCGAGCGCGTCACCGGCGTTCCCGGCTCGCAGCTTCGCCGTGTGGCCCGTACGCTGGTGGACAATCGTCCCGGGACGCTCGTCTGGTGCATGGGCGGCACGCAGCACACCAACGGCAACAACAACACCCGCGCCTATTGCGTGCTCCAGCTCGCGCTGGGCAACATCGGAAAGCTGGGCGGCGGCGCCAACATCTTCCGCGGCCATGACAATGTGCAGGGCGCGACGGACCTTGGCGTGCTGTCCCACACGCTTCCCGGCTACTACGGCCTGAAGAAGGGGTCGTGGGAACACTGGGCGCGCGTCTGGGATGTGGACTATGAGTACCTGAAGGGCCGCTTTGCGTCGCAGAAGATGATGGAAGCGAGCGGGATCCCGGTGAGCCGCTGGGTGGACGGCGTGCTTGAGGACAAGGCCAACATGGACCAGGAAGACAACCTGCGCGCCATGGTCTTCTGGGGTCACGCGCCGAACTCGCAGACGCGCGGCCCGGACATGAAGAAGGCGTTCGAGAAACTCGATCTGCTGGTCGTGGTCGATCCATTCCCGACCGTATCGGCGGTCATGCATGACAGGACCAATGGGGTCTATTTGCTGCCGGCCTGTACCCAGTTCGAGACCTACGGCTCGGTAACGGCCTCCAACCGCTCGATCCAGTGGCGCGAGAAGGTCGTCGAACCGCTGTTCGAGGCGCTTCCCGATCACACGATCATCTACAAGTTCGCCAAGAAGTTCGGCTTCGAGCAGGAGATGTTCAAGCACATCGCGGTGAACGGGGAAGAGCCGCTGATCGAGGATGTCACCCGCGAATTCAACCGGGGCATGTGGACGATCGGCTACACGGGCCAGTCGCCCGAACGCCTCAAGGCCCACATGCAGCACCAGCACACCTTCGATAAGACCACGCTGCGCGCACGCGGCGGGCCGCTGGACGGCGAGTACTACGGCATGCCATGGCCGTGCTGGGGCACCCCTGAGATGAAGCATCCGGGCACCGCGATCCTCTACAACCCGCAATTGCCGGTGGCTGAAGGCGGCCTATGCTTCCGCGCGCGCTTCGGCGTTGAGGCGCCCGAGGAGTGGGGCGGCGGCAACCTGCTGGCCGAAGGCGGTCAGGAAGGCTCGTCCTATCCGGTCGGCTCCGAGATCAAGGACGGCTATCCGGAGTTCACGATGGCCATGCTCAAGAAGCTTGGCTGGGACAAGGACCTGACGGCTGAGGAGCGCCAGACCATCGAGGCCATCGCTGGCGACAAGACCAACTGGAAGACCGACCTGTCCGGCGGCATCCAGCGCGTCGCGATCCTGCATGGCTGCGCGCCGTTCGGCAACGCCAAGGCCCGTACCATCGTCTGGAACTTCCCGGACCCGATCCCGCTGCATCGCGAGCCGCTGTACACGCCGCGTCGCGATCTGCTGCCGAAATACGCCACCTATTCGGACCGGCAGATGTATCGCCTGCCGACCCGCTATGCCTCGATCCAGGGGACGGACTATTCGCGGGATTATCCCATCGTCCTGACCTCGGGCCGTCTGGTGGAATACGAAGGCGGCGGCGACGAGACCCGCTCGAACCCGTGGCTCGCCGAGCTGCAGCAGAACATGTTCGTCGAGATCAATCCGGTCGACGCGAACGATCTCGGCATCAGGGACGGCCAGATGGTCTGGGTCGAAGGTCCGGAAAAGGGCAAGGTCAAGGTCCAGGCCATGATTACCGAGCGCGTCGGACGCGGCGTGGCGTTCATGCCATTCCACTTCGGCGGCTGGTTCCAGGGCGAGGACTTGCGCGCGAAGTATCCCGAAGGCGCTGATCCTTACGTGCTCGGCGAGGCGTGCAACACCGCGCAGACCTATGGCTACGATTCGGTCACCAATATGCAGGAGACCAAGGCCACGCTGTGCAAGATCTGGCTGGCTTAGGGAGGAATCATAAATGGCTCGCATGAAGTTTCTGTGTGACGCTGAACGCTGCATCGAGTGCAACGCTTGCGTCACGGCTTGCAAGAACGAGAACGAGGTGCCGTGGGGCATCAACCGCCGCCGCGTGGTGACCATCAACGACGGTAAGCCGGGCGAACGGTCGATCTCGGTTGCCTGCATGCACTGCTCCGACGCGCCGTGCATGGCGGTATGCCCGGTCGACTGCTTCTACCAGACCGACGACGGCATCGTCCTGCACTCCAAGGACCTGTGCATTGGCTGCGGCTACTGTTTCTATGCGTGCCCGTTCGGCGCGCCGCAGTTCCCGCAGGCGAGCAACTTCGGCTCGCGCGGCAAGATGGATAAGTGCACCTTCTGCGCCGGCGGCCCGGAAGAGGACATGTCCGCGGCCGAGTTCCAGAAATACGGCCGCAACCGCATCGCCGAAGGCAAACTGCCGCTGTGCGCGGAGATGTGCTCGACCAAGGCGCTGCTGGCGGGCGACGGCGACCAGGTTGCCGACATCTACCGCAAGCGCGTCGTGGCCCGCGGCTTTGGCTCTGGCGCCTGGGGCTGGGGACGCGCCTATCCCGGCGGGGCCGGCTGAGGGCGTCTGGCCTTCGCAAGCAAGAACCTGGGCGGTCCCGCCGAGGGGCCGCCCAATATCGTCAGGCCCGATGCCTCCAAACAGCCGTGCGGGCCGGCCGGACGGCGAGTCTCCCGTCCTCGGAACAGGGTCTTGAAACGGCAAAAGGTGTCTCGATGCAAAGAATTGGTTCGACCAGGTTTGGCGCGGTCCGCATCCTGAGTTTTCTCGTGCTCGCAGCGCTGCTGATCGGCGCCGCAGCCACCGGCCCGGCAAGCGCGCAGAGCGTGCGGCCGCCGGCTGATGCGACAACGAATGTTGTGCCCGGAGCGCCGGGCGATCCGGAAAGCTCGCGTCCGCCGCAACAATTCGAGAAAGGGCCGGAGGCGCGCGAAGCCTTTGGCCACAGCGAGGGGACAAGCTCAAGCTCCGACTTTTGGAGCATGCTGCGCCACGGCGCGGAAGGCTACACCGCCGTCACCGGGCCAGGCGGCCAGGCCGGGCTGGCGATCCAGAGCACCGGCGAAAGCTGGCGTCAGTTCCGCAATACCGAGCTTGCAACTTATGGGTGGTGGGGTCTGGCGGCGATCACCGCGCTATGCCTGCTCTATTACCTGATCGCGGGGCCGATCCGCATCGAGGGCGGGCGCAGCGGCCGGGTGATCGAGCGTTTCCCACTCTCCGAGCGCACCGGCCACTGGGTGCTGGCGATCTCCTTCATCGTGCTCGCGATCACCGGCCTGAACATGCTTTACGGCCGTACAGTCATCATGCCGCTGATGGGCAAGGATGCGTTTGCTGCGATGACGCTCGGCGGCAAGTGGGCGCACTTTGTCTCGGCCTTTTTCTTCGTCATCGGTCTGGTGTGGATCACGATCAAATGGATCCGCCACAACATCCCCGACTGGACCGACGTCAAATGGATGGCCATGGGCGGCGGCTTCATCGGCAAGGGCGTGCACCCGCCAGCCAGGAAGTTCAACGCGGGGCAGAAGATCATCTTCTGGCTTGTGGTGCTTGGCGGCGTGTCCGTGACCCTGTCCGGCATCGCCTTGTTGCTGCCGTTCGAGTTCGCGATGTTCGCCAAGACTTTCGCGGCCATCAACGCCGTGCTCGGCACTGATCTGCCGACCAACCTGTCAGCAATGGAGGAAATGCAGCTCAGCCAGCTCTGGCATGCCATCGTGGCGCTGTTCCTCACTGCAGTCATCATCGCCCACATCTACATCGGCACGATCGGCATGGAAGGCGGCTTCGAGGCGATGGGTTCCGGCAAGGTCGACTACAACTGGGCCAAGGAGCACCACAACCTCTGGGTCAAGGAGATCGAGCAGGGGCAGGTTCGTGGCCAGGCTGATCAGCCCCAGCGCGCGCCGGGCGGCGCTCGGCAACAGCCGGCTGAATAGCGTTGCAGGCGATGCGCGGTCTGGCGTTCGAAGCATCGCGCTGGTTGACCGCGATATGGCTGGTCGCCGCCGCGCTCCCGCTGGGGGCTGAGGCGGCCGCCGAGAGCGGCGCGGAACAGCCAAACGAGGCGCAGACGCGCAATCTGGTCGGCCACGGCGGGCCCGTCCGGGGCCTCGCAATCAGCCCAAGTGGCGACCAGGCGCTGACAGCGAGCTTTGATTATGCCGCGATGGTCTGGGACCTGCAGGCGCGGCCACCAGAGGCCAGGCGGCGCCTGCTCGGGCATGACGGGCCGGTGAACGACGCGGTCTTCGTACCCGAGGGGCGGGCGCTGACCGGAAGCGACGATGGCACGCTTGCGTTGTGGGATCGCGCCTCCGGCGCAATGTTGCGCCGCTTCGAGGGTCATGCAGCGAAGGTCGTGGACGTCGCGGTCTCGCCAGACGGCAAGCTCGCCGCGAGTGCCAGCTGGGACCGCACAGTCGGCCTGTGGCGCATTGCCGACGGCGAACTGATCGCCCAGCTCCGTGGGCACACCGGCCCGGTCAACGCGGTCAGCTTTTCCGGCGACGGCAAGCATCTCTATTCCGGCAGCTATGACGGCAGCATCCGCCTGTGGCGCGCAGACGGCGGCGAGACGACCGCGATCCGCCCGGTGGTCGAATACGGCTGGGGCATCAACGTCACGGCGCTGCTGCCGGGCGGGCGCATCGCCTTCGGGACGCAGAACGGCGATGTCCGCGTCATCGACGTCAACGGCGATGAGATCAAGGTGCTCGCCCCGCACGAGGGGCCCGTGCTTTCGCTCGCCGTTTCGCCGCAGCGCGACATGCTCGCCACGGGCGGGGCGGACGGCATGATCCGGCTGTGGCAGATTGAGGACTGGGCCGTCGGCGAGACCTACAGCAACCCGACCGGCCCGGTCTGGGCGCTGGCATTCAAGAGCACCGGCGAACTCTACTACGGCGGGCTGGACGACTTCGCGATCTACTGGCAGGCCAACCCGCGCGCGCCCTTCGAGCCGGTCCCCAGCCAATATCCCCGGCGCTTTCAGGTCAGCGGCGAGATGTCGATGGGCGAACGGCAGTTTGCGCGCAAGTGCAGCGTGTGCCATACCCTGACGCCAGCGGACGGCAACCGGGCCGGCCCGACGCTTTACGGCATCTTCGGGCGCAAAGCGGGCGCGCTGCCAGATTATCCCTACTCGAATGGCCTGAAGAATGCCGACATCGTCTGGAACGAGGCAACGATCGCCGAGCTGTTCGACAAGGGTCCGGACCATGTGACCCCCGGCTCTAAAATGCCGCTGCAGGTGATAACCGACGACGAAAAGCTCGCCGCGCTGGTGGCGTTTCTGAAAGAGGCGACGCGCGAAACTGAACCTCAGCCAGCGCAAGAACAAGAATAGGTGCGATATGGATGAAGACCGCTTGAACATGGCGATCCGGAAGTTTTTGAAAGAGGTCGGCGTGACTTCGCAGCGCGAGATCGAGGAGCTGGTGCGCTCAGGCAAGGCCGGCGACAAGCTCAAGCTGCGCATGACGCTGACCGCCGAGGGCGCCGACCTGGAGCACGTCGTCGAGACCGAAATCGACCTGAAATAGCCCCGACACCTGAGCCAGCATGGAGCAGACAGAGATCGACTTTCCGCCGCTTCTGACCGGCCATGCGTTTCCCGCCACGGAGCCGCCCATGCGCGTGGCCTGCGAGGGCGCGGCCGCCGGGCGCTTCGGCGCGGGCGATGTCATCTGGAGCCTGGAAGAGGCGCATGCGGGCCTGGCGATCGTGCTGGAGCCGGATGTGCCGCTGACGCGCGCGCTGGAGATGATGCCGCTGGGCGTTGTGGCCGCTGGCGATTGCCTCGCCGCGCTCGCGCCGCCCAAGGTGGCGATCACTTTCGGCTGGCCGGGGCTGATCTACGCCAATGACGGCGCGGTGGCGCAGGTGAGCATGGCGGTGGACCGCGCTGCGTCAGAGGACACGGTGCCGCAATGGCTGGCGCTCGGGCTGGAAGTGCGCCTGACGCAGCGCCCGGGCGAGCCGGAGCCGGGCAACGACCCCAGCGTGACCACCATGAGCGAAGAGGGCCGCCCGGACCTGAGCGCGGAGCAACTCATCGAGTCCTATTCCCGGCATTTCCTGACCTGGCTCGACACCTGGAACACGGAAGGCTTCGCGCCAATCCACAACGCCTGGGAACAACGCGCCGACCGCCGCGCGCGCAGCTTTGCCGACGCCTCTGGCGGCGCGGGCGTCAAGGGCACGTTCGTCGGGCTGGACGAGCACGGCAACCTGATCCTCAAGCGCGCCGACGGCAAGCATGTCTCGCTCCGCCTCATTGATGCCGCCATGCGCTGGCCCGAGGAGACGGCGCTGCAATGAAGTTCGCGCGCACCATCCGCTTCGACAACTCCGACGATAACGTCTTCCCGCAGGCCGCCCAGCCGGGCGAATGGGCGATCTCCGGGGCGTTCGCCTTTGCCGACCTGCCGCCGGATGCCCTGATCGGCAAGGAGCGCCAGGCCTTCGCCAACGGTTTTCTGGGCCTCAGCTCGTTCGGTCGCTCCACCTTCGTGGTCGCGGCGACGATCACGCCGGAGCAGCTTGAGGCCGCCGAGAGCGTGCTCGCGCGCCATCTGCTCAGCGAATACGGCGCGCCCAATCTGGCCGTCGCGCTGGAGGCCGCGCGCGAGGAGACCGCCTTCATCAGCGAAATGTGCGAGGGCGTGCGCCCGGGTGTCATCTTCGCGATGTCGCGCAGCGTGAACGCGGCGGGCGAGATCGAGGAATCGTTCCGCAAGATCGACCAGCCGCAGAGCGCGCCGCTGGTTCCTACGCAGATCTGGGGCATCGAGGATGACGGCTAAAGCGCGATCCGAAAAGTGGGCACCGGTTTTCGGACAAATTGCGCGTCAG
>CAZYUT010000047.1:0-1115 GCA_964650735.1 uncultured Hyphomicrobiaceae bacterium | reverse complement strand
GCGCGTCAGGCAAGAGACGCAATGGTATGAACGGTTCTGACCAGAACGCGACGTCGTCAACAGACTTCTGGCGCTCCGCCGGCCTGCATCTGACCGAGCCGGATGCACAGGGCTGGCTGCGTGTTACGCCGGATTACCTGCGCGCGTATTACCTGCGCCCGGAAATCCACCCCATCGAGGAGTCGTGTGATGCCGAGCGCCGGCTGTTCGATGCGCTGATGGAGGAGCCGTTCCGCGAGGTCAGCGAGGCCGAGCTGACGGCGATGGCCGATGCGGACGCGCGGGACAATTATCGCGCGGTGCTACGGTTTCGTGAGCATCTCGAGCGGGCCGGCACGGTCGAAGGCGCCTATCTGTCGCTGTTTTCGAGCGGGCCGGTCAACGTGCCGCCGATGTTCCTCGACCAGATGGCGCATCTGATCCTGCGCCACATTCTGCGCGCGTGCGAGGATCCCTTCCGGTTGCGTGCGGCGGAGATCTTCTTCCGCGACCAGAACGTGAATATCGACGATGGCCGGGTGATGCTGGCGGATCAGGAAATCGTCGAGATGCGCGCGCGATCGAGCAGCGAACCGGGGCAGCTTGTCCTCGCGGAATTGTCGCGCGGACCGGTTGAGTTGGACGTGATGGGCGAGCAGAACAAGGACCAGTATTGGGACCGCTCGGAGCAGTTCGACTTCGTCGTGGATTTCCGCTTCGGCCAGCCGGCGCTTGACGCTTTCGCGCGCGTCATCGAGGCGTGGGTCCGCCATTTCCTCAAGGTTGAGGTGCGGATCCAGCCGCGCACAGCGATCCAGAACGCGGATTGGCGCTGGCATATCGGGCTTGACACGCAGGCGACCGCGTTTCTGAACGCGCTTTATCGCGGCGAGACGCTGGAGCCGGAGGCGCAAGAGCGGATCATCGCGTTGTTCAACATGGCAATTCCGAACGAAACGGTTGTGCGGGAGCCGGCGCGCGGCCAGCCGGTGCATCTGGCGATGGCAATGATGCCTGACAAGCGGCTCAAGATGAAGCCGCAAAACTTGCTGTTTAACTTGCCACTGCTCTCGAAGAATTAGATTATTGAAAGTACAAGCGATATCGAATGGTTGCCCGAAACTGGCGGGCGAGCC
>CAZYUT010000046.1:0-14584 GCA_964650735.1 uncultured Hyphomicrobiaceae bacterium | reverse complement strand
CGCGCGAGGGCGAGGTGCTGGTCGAGATCCGGGCCACGGGCATTTGCCACACCGACGAATTCACCCGCTCCGGCGCGGACCCCGAAGGGCTGTTCCCGGCAATCCTCGGCCATGAAGGCGCAGGCGTCGTCGTCGATAACGGCCCGGGCGTGACCAGCGTGAAAAAGGGCGACCACGTCATCCCGCTCTACACGCCGGAATGCCGCGAATGCGAATACTGCCTGCACCCCAAGACCAACCTGTGCCAGAAAATCCGCTCAACCCAGGGCCAGGGGGTGATGCCGGACGGCACCTCGCGCTTCTCGCTCGATGGCAAGCCGCTGCACCACTACATGGGTACGTCCACCTTTTCCAATTACACGGTCCTGCCCGAGATCGCGGTCGCGAAAATCCGCGAGGACGCGCCGTTCGACAAGGTCTGCTACATCGGCTGCGGCGTGACCACCGGCATCGGCGCGGTCATCAACACCGCCAAGGTTGAGCCGGGCGCGAACTGCATCGTCTTTGGCCTGGGCGGTATCGGCCTGAACGTCATCCAGGGCCTGCGGCTTGTCGGCGCGAACATGATCGTCGGCGTTGACATCAACCCGGCCAAGCAGGAATGGGGCGAGCGCTTCGGCATGACCCATTTCGTCAACCCGAAAGAGGTCGAGGGCGATCTCGTCCCCTATCTCGTCAACCTGACGGGCGGCGGCGGCGACTACACCTTCGACTGCACCGGCAATGTCGAAGTGATGCGCGCCGCGCTCGAGTCCGCGCACAAGGGTTGGGGCGAGAGCATCATCATCGGCGTCGCGCCCGCCGGCGCGGAGATCGCCACGCGCCCGTTCCAGCTTGTGACGGGGCGCGTCTGGCGCGGCACGGCGTTTGGCGGCGCGCGGGGGCGCACGGACGTGCCGAAGATCGTCGATTGGTACATGGACGGCAAGATCGAGATCGACCCGATGATCACCCACACGATGCCGCTGGATGACATCAACAGGGGCTTCGACCTGATGCATCACGGCGAATCGATCCGCGGCGTCGTAACATATTAGAGCGACTTTCGTTTTGATCCGAAAACCGGTTCCCGCGTGCCGGAATGCGCTTTAGGGGGCGATATGGAGATCATCGGCGAACACCGCGCGCATGGGGGCACACAATACATTTGCCGGCACGCGTCGCAGAGCACCGGCACGCAAATGACCCTTGCTGCTTATGTGCCTGACAGCGCCCGCGACGCACCTGCGCCGGTGCTGTTCTATCTGTCCGGGCTGACCTGCACCCATGCCAATGTCATGGAAAAAGGCGAATACCGCCGCGCCGCCAGCGAACATGGCGTGATCGTGATCTGTCCGGACACCAGCCCGCGCGGCGATGATTTGCCCGATGATGAGGCTTACGATCTCGGCAAGGGCGCCGGGTTCTACGTTGATGCGACCGAGGCCCCCTGGTCATCGAATTACCGCATGTGGCGCTATGTCACCGAGGAACTGCCGGCTCTCGTGAGCAGCGCTTTTCCCGCTGACATGAACCGGGCGGGCATCTTCGGCCACTCGATGGGCGGCCACGGCGCGCTCGTCGCGGCTCTGCGTCTGCCTGAAACCTTCCGCACTGTCTCCGCCTTCGCGCCGATCGTCGCGCCCGCGCGCGTGCCGTGGGGCGAAAAAGCATTTTCCACGTATCTGGGCATGGATCAGGACGCGTGGCGCAAATATGACGCCGTCGCGCTGATCGAGGAAGGCGCGCGCGTGGATGAAATTCTCGTCGATCAAGGCGAGGCTGATGTGTTCCTGGCCGAGCAACTGCGGCCGGAGCTTTTGGAGGAGGCTTGCGCTGCGGCGTCGATTCCACTCACACTGCGGCGTCATGAAGGTTTTGATCATTCCTATTACTTCATCTCAACCTTCATGGCGGATCATGTCGCCTGGCACGCCGAGCGGCTCGGCTGAGCACCCGCTTGCACCCGCCCCGCTGGTCCGCTAAAGCTGTGGGTTAACAGTGATCGGCGGGCGAAACCGCCGGTTTTGGGGCACAACACAACCCGGCGAGAGACGATGGACAAGATTCGCGTGACCGGCGGCGTCCCGCTCAATGGCGCTATTCCGATTAGCGGGGCGAAGAACGCGACGCTGCCGCTCATGATCGCCAGCCTGCTCACGTCCGATTCGCTGACGCTGAAGAACGTGCCGCATCTGGCAGATGTCCAGACGCTGGCGCGCATCCTGCGTAATCACGGGGTCGACTCCGCACTCGACGGCAAGCGCGCCAACGGCGCGCCGCAGCAGGGCGACACGATGCATCTGACCGCACGCGATATCGTCGATACGACTGCGCCATATGACATGGTCCGGCGGATGCGCGCGAGCTTCTGGGTCCTTGGACCGCTGCTTGCGCGCTGCGGTGTAGCGCGGGTGTCCTTGCCGGGCGGCTGCGCCATTGGCACCCGGCCTGTCGACCTGCATCTTGAAGGCTTGAAGTCGCTCGGAGCTGAAATTGATCTTGATGGCGGCTATGTCGTGGCCAAAGCGGTGGACGGTTTGCGAGGGGGAAAGGTCAGCTTTCCAAAGGTCTCGGTCGGCGCAACGCAAAATGTGCTGATGGCGGCCACGCTCGCAAAGGGCGAGACGGTCATCGAAAATGCGGCGCTTGAGCCAGAAATCGGTGATGTCGCTGCCTGCCTGATGAAGATGGGCGCGCAGATCGAAGGGATCGGCACTTCGACCCTCTACGTTCAGGGCGTCGACTATCTCGAAGGCGCGGTCCATACCGTTCTGCCCGACCGGATTGAAACCGGCACCTATGCAATGGCCGTTGCGGCCACTGGCGGCGAGGTGCTCCTGGAAGGCGCGCGCGCCGACCTGCTGGAAGCGCCGATCGAAGTTTTGCGCGAAGCAGGCGTGCAGATTGACGTCACCAATGAAGGCATACGCGTCGCGCGCAACGGCACTGGGCTTGTGCCGGTCGATGTCGAGACGCAGCCGTTTCCCGGCTTCCCGACCGATTTGCAGGCGCAATTCATGGCGTTGATGTGCAAGGCAGGCGGAGCCTCTCACATCCGCGAGACCATCTTCGAGAACCGCTTCATGCATGTGCAGGAACTGGCCCGCCTCGGCGCGAAAATCGACCTCGAAGGCGACACCGCGACCGTGCACGGCGTCGACAAGCTGCGCGGCGCGGAAGTCATGGCGACGGATCTGCGCGCATCCGTATCGCTGGTCATCGCCGGGCTGGTGGCCGAGGGCGACACGGAGATCAACCGCGTCTACCATCTCGACCGCGGCTTTGAGGAGCTGGAGCGCAAGCTCGGCGATTGCGGCGCCCAGATCGAACGTCTCGCCGCTTGAGCGCTGGCAGTATTTCCGGCAGATTATTCGCTATATGACAGTGCGTGGGCTGCAAGCAGCGGCCCGCCAGCGCGTCGCGGGCCATCGCCCTTAGCGTTCGCGCGACAGGATCCACCCATGACGGCACTGAAACTGCATGCGCTCGATGAAGAGGATCTGCAGGTGATTTCCGCGCATCTGCAAGACGCCATCATGCGCGTGCAGGAGATGACCTACTTGCCGCGTCAGCAGCGCTTTGCCGCGGTGCTCAGCCGCTTTGACTGGCTGGATGCCGAGCGCCGCGGCGGCAAGCGCGGGCGCTATCGGCGCAGGCAGTCGGCGCTTCGTTTCGACCGCGTGCTCGATGCCAAGATCCAGAACATCGACCGGCAGCGCAATGAGGGCGTCTTTGAGCTGCTCGCGATCCAGTTTCACCCGACCGACCCGCCTGGCGGCGAGGTGCTGCTGATCTTCGCCGGCGACGCCGCGATCCGGCTGACGGTCGAGTGCATCGAGGCCGAGCTGCGCGACATGAGCGCGGCATGGCGCGCCCGCAGCAAACCCGAACATCAGATCGACGACCTGTCCGTCCGGTCGGACCGCTCCGATTGATCGCAATCCCGAAAGAGCCGCCATGCCTGTTTTCATGAACACAGCCGATGCGGATTTCTCACGTCAGTTCCACGCCTTTCTCGCCGCGCGGCGGGAGGAGGAAGCCGATGTCTCGCAGACCGTCGCGCAGATTATCGCGGATGTGCGCGCGCGCGGCGACGCGGCAGTGGCGGAATTGACCCAGCGCTATGATGAGCTCGACGTCGCCGCCACCGGATTGCGCGTCAGCGACGAGGAAATCGCGACGGCCGTGGCCGAGGTGCCAGTGCAGACGATGGACGCGTTGAAGCTCGCCCGCGACAGGATCGAGGCGTTCCACCGCCGCCAGCTTCCGAGCGACGACCGCTATACGGACGCGCAGGGCGCGGAGCTGGGCCACAAGTGGACAGCGGTCGACTCCGCAGGGCTCTATGTGCCAGGCGGACAGGCGAGCTACCCGAGTTCGGTGCTCATGAATGCGGTTCCCGCCAAGGTCGCGGGCGTTCCGCGCCTGGCGATGGTGGTGCCGACGCCGCGCGGTGTGATGAACCCGCTCGTGTTCGCCGCCGCGCGTCTCGCCGGGGTTGATGAGGTCTACCGCATCGGCGGCGCGCAGGCGGTCGCGGCGCTTGCCTTCGGCACGCAGACGGTCCAGCCGGTCGCCAAGATCGTCGGGCCGGGCAACGCTTATGTCGCCGAGGCCAAGCGGCAGGTGTTCGGCGTGGTCGGCATCGACTCGATCGCCGGGCCGAGCGAGGTGCTCATCGTTGCGGACAAGGACAACCGGCCGGACTGGATCGCCGCCGATCTGCTGGCGCAGGCTGAGCACGACGCCAACGCGCAGTCGATCCTCATCACCGATGACATCGAGTTTGCCGGTCAAGTTGCGCTGGAAGTGGAGACCCAGCTTGCCACGCTGCCGCGCGGCAATATCGCGGGGGCAAGCTGGGAGCGCTTCGGCGCGATCATCCAGATCGAGCGGCTCGATCAGGCGCCGGAGCTGGTCAACCGCCTCGCGCCCGAGCATCTTGAACTCGCCACGGCCGACCCGGAGGCGCTGCTCGCCGATATCCGCAACGCCGGGGCGGTGTTCCTCGGCCACTACACGCCCGAAGCCGTGGGCGATTATGTCGCCGGGCCAAACCACGTGCTGCCGACATCACGCACCGCGCGCTTCTCTTCGGGCCTGAGCGTTCTGGACTTCATGAAGCGTTCATCTATCCTGCGTCTGAGCGCGGATGCCTTGCGCGCGCTTGGCCCTGCGGCGATGACGCTGGCCGATGCCGAGGGCCTGGATGCGCATGCGCGCTCGATCGAGATGCGCCTGAACCGCTAAAGGCGGCAACCCGTGAGCCGGAGCCGATGACCGACGCCCCCGAGACGCCCGAACGCCGCGATCGGCTCATCGAAATCACGCTGGACGAAAAGTCCATCAGCCACAACTCGCCGGAGGTCCAGCACGAGCGCAAGGTGGCGATCTTCGACCTGCTGGAGGAGAACACCTTCACGCTGGAGAATGGCACACCCGGCCCGTATCGCCTTCATCTGGAGATGGTCGAGAACCGGTTGGCCTTTCACGTCGCGCATGACGACGGCGCGCATGCGATGACTTTTCTGCTGTCACTCTCGCCATTCCGCAAGATCATCAAGGACTACTTCTTAGTCTGCGAGAGCTACTACGCGGCGATCAAGACCGAACCGCCAAGCCGCATCGAGGCGCTCGATATGGGCCGGCGCGGGCTGCATAACGAAGGCACCCAGCTTCTCCAGCAGCGGCTTCAGGGAAAGATCAGCGTGGATTTCGATACGGCCCGCCGGCTGTTCACGCTCATCTGCGCGCTCCACTGGAAGGGGTGAGCGGTTGGACGCGCTGCCGCCCAGCGACAGGACGCTCGACCCCATGCCGGACCTGCCCGGCGCCGTGCTGTTCGCCTGCAACATGAACGCCGTGCGCTCGCCGATGGCCGCGGCGCTTTTCAAGCATCTGGCGCGCAGCCGCGTGTATGTGGAATCCGCAGGCGTGCGCGCGGGCGAAACGGACCCTTTCGCCATCGCCGCGATGGATGAGGTTGGGCTGGACATCGCTGGGCACCGGCCTCACACCATCTCCGATCTGTTCGACACCTCGTTCGATGTGGTCATCACCCTGACGCCGGAGGCGCATCACCAGGCGCTTGAGATGACGCGAACGATGGCTGTGGCGGTGGAATACTGGCCGACACTCGACCCGACGCTGACAGGCGGCAGCCGCGAGCAGATCATGGAGGCCTATCGGGCCTGCCGCGATTCGCTTCTGGAGCGCATCAAGGCACGGTTTCCACTCCCCGGCGCGCCGCATGTTTGAAAATGGCCTGGGAGCCAGTTTGCGATGGGAGAGCAGCGCAGCCTCGTGCTTGATGACTTGATTTTGAGCTTGTGGGCGCTCATTCTCGCGCCTTCGAAGGCCAGCAAAAACCAATGATCGTATACGGAGCCTTGGCCGCCATGATCATGCCGAAGGACATTACGCTGTCCGGCGCGACATCGGGAACCAGCGTTGCCCGGCGCTCGGAGGATGCAGTCGCAAAGCGCCCCATGGGACGGGCGGCGCGGCGGCCCGGCGTCGAACGCAAGCCGCTGGTGCTGGCGAGCGCCTCGCCGCGGCGGCTGGCGCTGTTGGAGCAGATCGGCATCGAGCCGGATGCGCTGCGCCCGGCCTCCATCGACGAGACGCCGCGCAAGGGCGAGCGTCCGCGCACGCTGGCCCGCCGTCTGGCCCGCGCCAAGGCGCAGGCGGCGCGCGCCCGGCTGCACCGTGAGCCGGAACTGGCCGATGCGTGCGTGCTCGCGGCGGACACGGTCGTCGCCGTCGGCAATCGCGTGCTCATGAAACCGGAATATTTGGACGAAGCGGCCGCCGCGCTCCAGCTGCTTTCGGGCCGCTCGCACCGGGTCTATACCGCCGTGTGCTTCATCACGTCGCAAGGGGCCGTGCGAATGCGAACCGTCGAGACGCGCGTGCGGTTCAAGCGGCTCAGTTCGGAGGAAATGGAATCGTATCTCGCCAGCGGCGAATGGCGCGGCAAGGCGGGCGGTTACGCGATCCAGGGCATTGCCGGGGCCTTCGTGCAGAAGATCGTCGGCTCGTATTCTGCGGTGGTCGGACTGCCGCTCAACGAAGTCGTGAGCCTGTTGGTGGGCGAGGGGATGCCGGTCTATTTCGGCTGGCTCAACCGCGCCGAGATTGACCCCGCGTGAACATGAGCGACGAGAAGCCTCACACTCGCCCAGCGGGCAAAGCCAAATGCCCCGTCTGCGGCAAGCCGCGCGATGCCGATTATCGCCCTTTCTGCTCGCGGCGCTGCGCGGATATAGACCTGGGCCGCTGGCTGTCGGAGAGCTACGCGATGCCCATGCCTGATAGTGAGGCGGCCCGCGACCCCGACGATCAGGAGCGCTGAGCATGGCCACGCCGATCTATCCGGTGATTCTATGCGGCGGGTCGGGCACGCGTCTGTGGCCGCTGTCGCGCGCGCTGTATCCCAAGCAGTTCATCCCACTTATCGGCGGCTCGCAGGACAGCCTGCTGGTGGCGACGCTGGGCCGCCTGCGTCCCGAGGCAGGTTTCCGGCCGCCGACGCTGCTCACGCATAACGATCACCGCTTTCTTTTGCGCGATGAGGTCCAGCGCGCGGGCGTTGAACCACGCGAGATCCTGCTGGAGCCGGTCGCGCGCAACACGGCCCCGGCGATCACGGCGGCGGCGCTGTCGGTCGCGGCGGAAGACCCCGAGGCCGTGCTGGCCGTCATGCCCTCGGATCATCTCATCGAGGACGGCGGGACGTTCGCCGAGACCGTCCGGCATGCGGCGGCCTTGGCGGCGGGTGGCCGGCTGATGCTGCTGGGCGTCGCGCCGAGCGCGCCGAACACCGGCTATGGCTATATCCGCACCGGGGCCGCGCTGACCGATGGCGCATCGGAGGTCGCGGCCTTCACCGAGAAACCGGACGCCGAAACGGCGACGCAATATCTCAGCGAGGGCGGTTATCTCTGGAACAGCGGCATCTTTGTACTGCCCGCCGCGGCGTTTGTAGAGGAGGCCGAGCGCCTTGCGCCGGAGATCGTCGAACACGCTCGCGCGGCTCTGGACGGCTCGCAGCGTGATCTCGGTTTCCGCCGGCTGGCGGGCGAGGCGTATGCGCAGTGCCCAAACATCTCGGTCGACTATGCGGTGATGGAGAAAACCACGCGCGCGGCGGTCATGCGGCTTGAGACGGGCTGGAGCGATGTCGGCTCATGGTCCTCGGTCTGGGCCGAGAGCGCGCATGACGCCGAGGGCAATGCGGTGCGCGGCGATGCCGTGCTGATGGATACGCGAAACAGCTACGTCCACTCCAACGGCGCGCTGGTCGCGACAGTTGGCATCGATGACATGATCGTGGTCCACACGCCCGATGCCGCGCTGGTGGCGAAGCGCGACCGGGCGCAGGATATCGGCGAACTGGTCAAGCAACTTCGCGCGTCCAACCGGCGCGAGCCGGAACAGCACGTCCGTTGCCACCGGCCATGGGGGCACTTCGAGACGCTCAGCCTGGGGCCGCGCTTTCAGGTCAAGCTCCTGCACGTCAAGCCGGGCGGGCAGCTTTCCATGCAGATGCATCATCACCGCTCGGAGCACTGGGTCGTCGTCAAAGGGACTGCGCGCGTGATCTGCGAGGGGCAGGAGCGGCTCGTCGGCGAAAACGAGTCGGTCTACATCTCCGCGACGCACTGGCACCGGCTGGAGAACCCCGGCAAGGTGCCGCTGGAGATCATCGAGGTGCAGATCGGCAGCTATCTCGGCGAGGATGACATCATCCGCAGCGACGACGTCTATGCCCGCGCGCCGGACGAGACCACATAGCGCGCATTCGCGAAAAGTGGGATCTTCCCGCTTTTGCTGAAAATGCCCTGGTTTTCAGGCAGGCACAGGCGTGAGGAGCCGGGTCTGCTTAGGCGACGACGTAGCTGCCCGGCGCGTCCTCGATTGGCGGGTAGTCAGGCGCGCCCGGCTCGCGCGCGGGGACCGGCTCGCCCGCCCGCTGAGCCAGCCAGCCGACGAAATCCGGCCACCATGACCCTGGCACCTCGTCCGCCGCGGCAATCCAGTCCTCGAGCGTTTCATAGTCGCGGATGCTCGGCCCGGGGCTGTCGTCTCCGCCGGCCCAATGCATGTATTTCTCCTTGTGCGGCGGGTTGACGACGCCGGCGATGTGACCCGAGCCCGCCAGCACGAAGCGCACCGGCCCGCTGAACAGCTTGGCCCCTGCGAAAACCGACTCTGCTGGCGCGATATGGTCCTCGCGCGTGGCGATCTCGTAGATCGGCATCGTGACCCTGGACAGATCGAGGGTCTGACCGCCGAGTTCCATTTCGCCGCGGGCCAGTTTGTTTTTGTGATAGAATTCGCGCAGATAGAAGCTGTGGTTCGCGCGCGTCATGCGCGTCGAGTCGGAGTTCCAGTAGAGCAGATCGAACGGGAACGGCTCCTTGCCTAGCAGATAGTTGTTGACAACGTAGGGCCAAATCAGATCACGCGGGCGCAGCATGTTGAATACTGTCGCCATGCGCGAGCCGTCCAGATAGCCGGTCTCGGCCATCATCTTCTCGATCGCATCGAGCTGCGCTTCGTCGATGAAGACCAGCAAGTCGCCGGCTTTCGTGAAGTCGGTCTGAGCCGCGAGGAAGGCTGCGGCTGGAAAGCGGTCGTCGCCGCGCGCAGCGTTGTAGGCCAAGGTCGAGGCCAATAGCGTGCCGCCGACGCAGTAGCCAACCGGAAGTACCTCTTCGGCCGCGCAGATCTGGCGCACCACGTCACTTGCGGTCAGCACGCCCTGACGCATGTAGTCTTCGAAGGTCTTGTCTGCGAGTTCCGAGCCCGGATTGATCCACGAGATCATAAAGACTGTGTAGCCTTGATCTACCAGATATTTGACGAAAGATTTCTCTGGCACAAGATCGAGGATATAAAATCTGTTAATCCACGGCGGGATAATCATGACCGGGGTAGCGTGGACTGTGTCCGTGCTCGGCGAATACTGTATGAGCTGGATCAGCTCGTTCTGGAAAACGACCTTGCCCGGTGTGATGGCGAGGTTCTCGCCGACCTTGAAGGCGCTCATGTCGGTCTGACGGATTTTCAGCAGATCGCCGGAGCGTTCGAGGTCCGCGAGCAGGTTGTTCATGCCCTCAACAAGGTTCTCCGCGTTAGACTCGAGCGTGGCGCGGATCACCTCCGGGTTCGTGAAGGGGAAGTTCGACGGGGAAAGCGCAGTCGTCAACTGCTCCAGATAGAATTGCGCGCGCTGCTTCCGGCGCGCCTCAACGCCGTCGGCCTTTTCGACCAATTCCCCGGCCCAGTTCGCGGTGAGCAGGTAGGCTTGCTTGAGAAAGTCGAAAAGCGGGTTCTCGTCCCACTCCGGATCGGCGAAGCGCCGGTCGCTTTTCTCTGGCTTGGCGACTGGCTCGACCTCGTGACCCAAGAAGCGCTGATAAGTCCTGCCCCACAGTTCGATGAAATCGCCCGCAAGCTCGGTCTGCGCCGCGGTCAGTTTTTCAGGCTGGCTCAACCAGTATTCCATGATCGCGGACAGCGCATGGCTCGCCTCGCTGGCCTCGCTCGGCGCGCTATAGGGGCCATAGACCATCTTGCGCTCATCCAGCATGCGTGCGAGCGCTTGCATGCCCCGGTCAATTGCTGCGGCAAGATTGCGCGAGAACTGATCGGGAACCGTCGCGGGGAGCTTCCCGTCCTCGGTCGTTTCGCCGCCCGTTTCGCCCTTGGTTCCGTCCGCCATAATTTTCCCCAATGAATCAGGTTTCAATCGCGAAGTTAACGGCTCGCATATAGGCTTCCCGCGTTGCCGCGAAAACCGTGCCACGCTGCCTAGCGCGAGGGTTGCGCGGCAGTTCACCACAGCCTGGCCCGGCAATCCGACATTAGTGTTGCGGTCGTGGTGCGGTTGTGAAAGTTTTCGCGAGGGGCTCCCGATGCAGTGCGTTAATCGCATGACAAAGGCAAAAACGGAACCGGCGATGAGGGATAAATCCGTGCTCAAGGGCGCCGCTGCCGCAGTGATGGCGGCGCTGATGCTGGCAGGTTGCTCCAGTGTCAGCGAAATTCCCTACCCGAATCTGGCGGAGGTGACGCCTGCCGGCGCTCCAAGCCTTTCGCCCGACCAGCGGGCGGCCATGATCGAGGATCTGAAGCAGGATCAGCAGACGCATAAGGCCGACGCTACGGCGGCAATTGAAAAACGCTGAGGGCTCGGCGGGCCGATCCGCCTCAAGCACATGTCCGAACGACGCGCCGGGAGCGCGGAACTAACGCGTTTCTCAGGGAGCAAGACCGCAATGGATATGCAGTTCCACAGAATTAAACGGCTTCCGCCTTACGTTTTTGAGCAGGTCAACACCCTGAAGGCTCACGCCCGCGCCCGCGGCGACGACATCATCGACTTCGGCATGGGCAACCCGGACATGCCCACGCCGCAGCACATCGTCGACAAGCTCATCGAAACCGTGCAGAAGCCGCGAACCACGCGGTATTCGGCCTCGCGCGGCATACCGGGGCTGCGCCGCGCGCAGGCGGGGTATTACGAGCGGCGCTTCGGCGTGAAGCTCGATCCGGATACGCAGGTTATCGCGACCCTTGGCTCGAAAGAGGGCTTTGCGAACATGGCGCAGGCCATTACCGCGCCGGGCGATGTTATCCTGGTTCCCAACCCAACCTATCCGATCCACGAATTCGGCTTCATCATCTCCGGCGCATCGATCCGCCACGTTCCGGCCACGGCGGATGATCAATTCCTCGTTCATGTCGATCGCGCCGTGCGCCACAGCGTACCCAAGCCGCTCGCGCTTGTGCTCAATTTCCCGGCGAACCCGACGGCGCTCGTCGCTGACCGCGACTTCTATCGCGAAGTGGTTCACTATGCGCGCAAGAACGATCTGATCCTGCTATCCGACCTTGCCTATTCTGAAATCTTCTTCGACATCGACCCGCCGCCGTCGATCCTCGAGGTCGAAGGCGCGATGGATGTGGCGGTGGAGTTCACGTCGCTGTCGAAGACCTACGCCATGCCCGGCTGGCGCATGGGCTTTGCGGTCGGGAACGAGCGGCTGATCAAGGCGCTCGCGCGGGTGAAATCCTATCTCGATTACGGGGCGTTCACGCCGATCCAGGTGGCGGCCGCCGCCGCGCTTAACGGCCCGCAGGACTGCGTCGAAGAGATCCGGCAGGTCTACAAGGTGCGGCGCGACTGCCTCGTCGAGGCGTTCGGCCGCGCTGGCTGGCATGTGCCAGCTCCGCCCGCCACGATGTTCGCCTGGGCCAAGGTGCCCGAGCAGATGCGCGGCATGTCCTCGCTCGACTTCTGCAAACTCCTGATCGAAAAAGCAGGCGTTGCGGTTTCCCCCGGCGTCGGCTTTGGCGAGTATGGGGAGGGCTATGTGCGCATCGCGCTGGTGGAGAACGAACAACGCATCCGCCAGGCTGCGCGCAACATCAAGCGGTTTCTGTCCGAAGCTGACGAGACCCTGCACAACGTCATCCCGCTGGCTTCCAACCAGGCACGCTAGCGACCGCGCTCCAGCAGGCTTGTCACGGATGCGCCCCGGCGGCTAAGACGGGGGTTGATACGCTGGCCCCAACCTGTCTGGAGCTGTCATGCCGAAACCTTTGAGACTCGGCGTCGCGGGCGTTGGCACCGTCGGCGTCGGCGTGCTCACCATGCTGCGCGCCCATGCCGAGCGCCTCGCCATGCGCTGCGGCCGCGAACTGCACGTCACGGCCGTATGCGCGCGCGATCGCGAAAAGCGACGCGGCGTCGACCTTTCGCCGTTTGAATGGTTCGATGATCCCCGCGATCTGGCGCGCAGCAAGGACATCGACGTGTTCGTCGAGCTCATCGGCGGAGAGGGCGATCCGGCGCTCGGCGCGGTAGAAGCGGCGCTTGAGGCTGGCAAGCATGTCGTCACCGCGAACAAGGCACTGCTGGCGCATCACGGCGTAGCGCTTGCCGGGCGCGCGGAGGCCGGGAACGTCGCGCTGAAATTCGAAGCGGCGGTGGCGGGCGGCATCCCGGTCGTCAAGGTGCTGCGCGAGAGCCTGCTTGGTAACGAGATCACCCGCGTCTACGGTATCCTCAACGGCACCAGCAACTACATTCTCACGCGGATGCAGCATGAGGGCCGCGCCTTCGACGAGGTGCTCGCGGAGGCGCAAGAGGCGGGTTATGCCGAGGCCGACCCGAGCTTCGACATTGGCGGGCAAGACGCCGCGCACAAGCTCGCGATCCTGACCAGCCTCGCCTTCGGCACGCAGCTTTCCTACGACAGCATCTATCTTGAAGGCATCGAGCAGATCGACGATGTCGACATCCGCTCGGCGGACCGCCTGGGCTACCGGATCAAGCTGCTCGGCGTGGCGATGAAGACCGAGAGCGGCATCGAGCAGCGCGTTCACCCGACCATGGTGCCGAAGCACACCGCGATCGCCGAGGTCGACGGCGTGACGAATGCCGTGACGATCCAGGGGGATTTCGTCGGCGATATCATGCTGGTCGGGCCGGGCGCGGGCGCAGGCCCGACGGCGTCCGCCGTGGTCAGCGACATTACCGATATCGCGCGCGGGGTGGATGGCGCGCCGTTCATCATCCCTGCAGCGAAGCTCGCGCCCTATGAGCGCGCGCAGATGCGCGCTCACGAGGGCGGCTACTATATCCGGCTGTCGGTCTACGACCGTCCCGGCGCGTTTGCGGCGATCGCGAAGCGCATGGCCGAGCAGGACATTTCGCTGAAAAGCATCGTCCAAAGCCCGGAAGAGGCCGACGCCGCGCAGGTGGAGGAGGGCGGCGGCGCGCCCGTGCCCGTCGTAATGATCACGCATCGCACCACCGAAGCGGCAATCCGCCGGGCCTTCGCCGCGATAGAGGGCGATGGCCATATCGACCGGCCGCCGAAGATGATCCGTATCGAGGGGATGTAGCGCGAAGCTGCGTCCCTCTCTTTCCCGTTTGATGAGCGCAATTCCCCCACATGCGTCGTGTGGCGGCGCGTTGAGCGTGCGCCGCCCGCATCCCATTGCATAAAACGCTTTTTCACTGCACAATCTCCGAATTATCCGGAAAGCAGGTAGATCGCGCTATTATGCAGGATTACGGAGAAGCGTTCTGGCTGGCGCTCGGGCTGCTGGTTTCTGGCGACCCTGAGCTGCTGGAAATCATCGCGCTGTCGCTGCGCGTCAGTCTGAGCGCCATGGTGATCGCCTGCATCATCGGCTTCCCGCTTGGCGCGATCGTTGCGATCAGCCGCTTTCCGGGGCGCGGGGCGGTGCTGGTGCTGATGAACACGCTGATGGGCCTGCCGCCGGTGGTCGTCGGCCTGATCGTGTATTTGAGTCTGTCGAATGCCGGGCCGTTCGGCTGGCTCCAGCTTCTCTACACGCCCACCGCGATGATCATCGCCCAGACTATCCTGATCACGCCGATCATCGCCGCGCTTTCGCGCCAGGTCATCGAGGATCTGCACAACGAATACGCCGAACAGTTCCGCTCGCTTGTCGTCCCGCGCTTGACGGCGATGGGCGCGCTGATCTGGGATGCGCGGATCGCGCTGCTGACTGTCGCGCTCGCCGGTTTCGGACGCGCCACGGCTGAGGTCGGCGCGGT
>CAZYUT010000045.1:13001-15127 GCA_964650735.1 uncultured Hyphomicrobiaceae bacterium | reverse complement strand
CGGATTTCGTTGAACAGGCTCGAGGCGAGCTTTGCCAGCGGGAGAGGTTTACTTGTGTTATGCTCCATGAGCGCCTTAAACATGGAGCAGTGCATGCGTATTCGGTTCTTCGTTCTTGGTCTCGCCCTTGCTGTCTTCGCCGCATTTTCCGCCCGCGCGATCGCGCAAGAGCCGCCAGCGGCCAGCCGCTGCCTCGCGCTTGCCGAAAGCGTGCCGCGTGTCCAATACGCCTCGCTGAACACGGCATCGCTATCCCAGTTCGAGGTGAAGATTACCTTCGTCGGGCACGCGACCTTCCGCATCGAAAGCGCCGGAGGCGTTATCATCGCAACCGATTATGCAGGCTATGCCGGCCCCGGTCCGGTTCCGACCGTGGTGACGATGAACCACGCGCACAGCACGCATTACACCAATAATCCCGATCCGCGGATCGAGCATGTGCTGCGCGGCTGGGGGACGCCGGGAGAGCCCGCCAAGCACAACATCACCGTGGGCGACGTCCTCATCCGGAATGTGACTACCGATATCCGCGGCTGGAGCGGCATCCGCGAGAAAGACGGCAATTCGATCTTCATCTTTGAGGTGGCCGACATCTGCATTGGACATCTCGGGCATCTTCATCACACGCTCGGCCCCGAATATCTCGGAGTGATCGGCCAACTGGACGTGGTCATGGTGCCTGTGGACGGCTCCTACACCATGGCGCAGCCTGCGATGATGGAAGTGCTGGAGCTGCTCAAGGCGCGTCTTGTGCTCCCAATGCATTATTTCAGCCGTGGCCGGCTGCAGACGTTCCTCGATCAGGTGGGCGAGCGCTACGACGTGAAGATCAATGACTCGGCCTCGATCACGGTGACGGCCGCCAGCCTGCCGTCAAAGCCCACGGTCATGGTTCTCCCCGGCCCGGAATTGTCCGGGTTCATCGACCCGCGTTGACGCGGCCGGATGGAGGTCTACGGCATCGACTTCACCAGCCGGCCACGCCGATCCAAGCCGATCACCTGCCTGCGCTGCCGTTTGGAAGGCGGCACGTTAGAGGCAGGCGAGATTGAAGCCTTCACCAGCTTCGCTGCGTTCGAGGCGGCGCTGCGCCGGCCGGGGCCTTGGATCGCAGGGCTCGATTTCCCATTCGGACTGCCGCGGCGGTTCATCCAAAACGCGGACTGGCCGCGAACCTGGAGCGGCTATGTCGCGTACGCTGCGCGCCTCGGCCGCGACGGGTTCCGGGCCGCGCTGGAGGACTATCGCCGCGACCGTGCGCCGGGCGACAAGGAACACCGCCGCGCGAGCGACATCGCCGCTGGCTCGATCAGCCCGCAGAAGCTCTACGGCACGCCGGTCGCGCTGATGTTCTTCGAGGGCGCGCCGCGGCTCGTCGCGGCGGGCGTCACGATCCCGTACGTGCAAGATGGCGACCCGCAGCGGATCGCCGTTGAGGCCTATCCTGGCGCGCTGGCGCGCAAGCTCATCGGACCGCGTAGCTACAAGAACGATAGCCGCGCCAAACAGACGGCGGCGCAGCAGGAGGCGCGTCACGAACTGCTTGTCAAACTGACCGGTGCGCTCTGGCGCGAGCGGTCCGGCTTCGCGGTGGTGGCCGATCCGGGCCTTTGCGAAGACCCCGGCGCTGATGAGCTGGATGCGCTGCTCTGCGCAGTGCAGGCCGCCTGGGCCTGGCAGCTTCGAAAGGAGCGTTACGGCGCGCCGCCTGATGTCGATCCGCTTGAAGGCTGGATCGCTGATCTGGCCGTCTGATGCCCACCTTCGCGCTGACTGCAAATTTTTTCGCGATCTGTCCCATTTGAGCAAATCGCAAGACGAAAAATTAGCCTCGAGTGGATTTACTCATTCCCGCACCGACCATCCCGCGCTTGGAAGGCTTTATGCACTGGGACGGCATCGCAAAAGCTTGCCCTGATGGAATTCTGGTCGTCGACCGGAGCGGGCGGATTGCGTGGCTGAACGATGCGGCGCGATGCATGTTCGGCTGGCCGGGCAATGCGCTGATCGGCCAGCACATCAACACACTCGTTCCGGAAGGGCTACGCCGGCGCCATGCGGCCCTGATGCGCGTAAAGCGCGGGTCGTTGCGCGGTCCGGTCAGCATGTCCCGCTGGCGGTTCGCC
>CAZYUT010000045.1:0-12901 GCA_964650735.1 uncultured Hyphomicrobiaceae bacterium | reverse complement strand
GCGGAGAAGGCCGAGCAGAACGCGCTGCTTGCGCTGGTCGCAGAGCATATCTCTGACTGCGTGGTGATCTCGGATGCCGAAGGCCGGGCGATCTGGGTCAATGAGGCGATGGAGCGGCTCAGCGGCTATGGCTTGGATGATTTCCAAGGCCGCCGCCCCGGTGAACTGTTGCAGGGGCCGGAGACCGACCCGGCCACAGTCCGGCGCATCCGCGAGGCGATCCGTGCTGGCGCGGATATCCGCTGCACCCTCGTTAATTACACCAGCAGCGGCAAGGCCTATTGGACCGACCTGAACATCTGCCCGGTCAGAGATGCCGATGGCCGCCTCGAAAAGTTCATCGCCGTCCAGCGCGATGTCACCGCCGAGTACCAGCAGAAGCGCATGCTGGAGGCGGCGCGGCGCGCGGCAGAACGGGCTGAAAGCCGATTGGCCTCTGCGATCGAGGCGATCTCGGAAGGCTTTGTCATCTACGACGAGTATGACCGGCTGGTGATGGCCAACAGCGCCTACCGAAAAATGCGGGAAGCCGACGCCGATCTCATCGAGCCCGGCATGACTTTCGAAAAGATCGTCCGCACATCATTGCAGCGCGGGCATTATGACACCGAAGGCGAAGACCCGGAGGTCTGGATCCAGCGGCAGCTTGAGGCGCGGCGGGCCGCCACCAATGCCGAGACGATGGTGCGCTTCGCAGACGGGCGCTGGATGCTGCGCCGCGAGCGCCGGACCCCCCAGGGCGAGATGATCGGCATCCGCTCTGACGTCACTGCCTTCAAGCAGCAAGAAGCCGCGCTCGAGGAGGCCCGCGCCCGTGCCGAAGCCGCGGACAAGGCCAAGAGCGAGTTCGTCGCCAATATCAGCCATGAGCTGCGCACCCCCATCAATGGCATCATGGGGTTCATCCAGCTCATGCTGCTCGATGAGCTATCCGATAAGCAGCGCGAACGCGCCGAGATTGTGAAGTCCTCCTCCGAGCACCTGCTGCAGCTTGTCAACGATCTGCTGGACCTTTCGCGCATCGCCAGCAACAGCGTTGTACTGACGCCGGAAGAATTTGACCTCGCGGACCTCGTTGAGGAGACAGTCGGCCTGCTGCAGCCGCTTGCCGACCAGAAGGGGCTGGAATTGCGTACGGATATTGCGCTGTGCGATGGCGCGACCGTGAGAGCCGACCGGGCGCGCGTACGGCAAATCCTGTTCAATCTTGTCGGCAATGGCATCAATTACACCGATGATGGCGCAGTCACCATCGCCTTGAACGCGCAGGAGAGCGGCATCGTCTTCGAGGTTTCCGACACTGGCCCCGGCATTCCGCAAGATAAGCTGGAAGCGATCTTCGACAGGTTCACGCGCGTCGATGGCGCGACAGCCAGCGCTGGCGGCGCGGGCCTTGGCCTGGCGATCACCAAAGGGCTCGTTGAGTTGATGGGCGGCGAGATCGACGTGCGCAGCGCGCTTGGTCGTGGCTCCACCTTTGTCGTGCGTTTGCCGCTGCAGATCAGCGCGCCCGATGGGGGCTCGAACCCGGCTCCTGACTCGGGCGGGATGGAGCATCCGCCAGTCAGCTATCACATCCTCGTCGCCGAGGACCATCCCGTGAACCAGCGCCTCATTACCGAGATGCTCGATACGCTGAACTGCCAGGTCACACTGGCTGAGACTGGCCGCCAGGCGCTACAAGCGGTTGAGGCCGATGAGTTCGACCTCATCATCATGGATAACCAGATGCCGGAAATGACCGGCCTCGAAGCCATTGCCCGCATCCGCGCGCGCACCGACTGGAAGCGGCGCATCCCGATCATCGCGCTGACCGCCAACGCCATGCGAGGGGCGGAGACGGCCTATCAACCGCACGGCGTGGAAGCCTTCCTGACCAAGCCGTTCGAGTTCAACGCGCTTGTCAAGGCGATCCGGCGGCTCGGCCATGCCGGCCGGCGGCTCCGTGAAACTGTCCACTCCAGAGAAACTTGAGGCTGTTGCATCCGCACGGCTCCGCGTTCGGCCCGGTGGAACCGCCCGTCGCCGCCCCCCTTTCCAAGGCCCACGCCGCGGCAGCACCTGTCGCCGGAGACGCGCCCTGGGGCCGCAATCCGATCTGCGAGCGGGAACTGCCGGCAAAACTGACCGCGGCCTCTTGCGGTTTTCCCGGCGCCGGGTCACGGTTGGCAGAGATGTCTCCGGCGCAAACCTCGCGAGCGGAACGTCCCGCCAGCACGCAAAGCGCCCACCGCAGCCGCGCCGCGCACCGGCGCCCGTCGAGGGAGGGAACCAACATGAAGATGTCAGGGTCGCATACGCTGCCAGCGCCGCGTCAGGAGGTCTGGGAAAAGTTGAACGACCCGGCGGTGCTTCAGCGCTGCATTCCCGGCTGTGAAAGCCTGGAGCGCGTCGCCAACAACAAGCTGGCGGCCGTTGTGAACGTCAAGATCGGGCCGGTGAACACCAAGTTTAACGGCGAGGTGGAGCTGAAGGATCTGAATCCGCCGGAGTCCTACCGCATCGAGGGCAGCGGCAGCGGCGGCTCGGCCGGTTCGGCATCCGGAGGGGCGAATGTGCTGCTGACGGAAAACGGCGGCGAAACCAGGTTGTCTTATGACGTCGACGCGCGCGTGAGCGGCAAGATCGCTCAGCTTGGCAACCGCCTGATCGACGCGACAGCGCGCAGCATGGCCGAAAAGTTCTTTACGAACTTCGCCAACGAAATCGAACATCCAGGCACTGCGCCGGTGCATACCTCTGCGGTCAGCGTTCCGGCGTGGGTGTGGATCATGCTGGCCACGGTGATTGCGCTGCTGTTCGTGTTTTTCGCCCTCGGGTAGAGCGCAGGTTGCGCCCTTAACCAGAACGCCATAGCCTTTAAATGGAGGGGGCACCCTTGCTGCGCCGGCACACGAGACTTTGATATGGAAACCGCTGCCGGGATCGACCTGTGGGCCGGCACCTCGACACCGCCGCTCGCCGCGCTGGTCCGCCTCGTTCTGGCCGCCGCGCTCGGGGCGGTGATCGGTATCGAGCGCGAGGTCGGCGGGCGGCAGGCGGGCCTGAAGACACACATGCTGATCGCGGTGGCGGCCGCGACATTCACGCTGATCTCCTTCGAGATATTCGCGGATATCGCCAGCCGGCCGGGAGCGAATGCTGATCCGCTGCGCATCATCGAGGCCGTTACAGCGGGGGTCGCGTTCCTTGCGGCAGGCACGATCATCCGCACTGCGGACCGGGTGCGCGGGCTCACCACCGGGGCCGGGATGTGGGCGGCTGGCGCGGTCGGCGTGAGCGCGGGCGCGGGTTATCTTATCCTCGCGGCAATGGCGACGGCTGTGACCTTCGTCATCCTAACGGTGATCCGCTGGATTGAGCGCCGGTTGATCGAGCGCGCGGCCGCTCCGCAAGCATCAAAAATCGCTGGGGGCGACTCCTGATGGCGCGGGTCCGGCCGTTGGCCGACTGCGCAGGGCGCGACGGGACGCGGCATGGCGGAGATGAAGGCATATGGCGCGGTGGTGCTGGCGGCCGGGTTATCGCGCCGTCTGCCGGGCGAGGACAAGCTGCTGAAGACCTATCGCGGGCGGCCGTTGCTGGCGCACGCGCTGGAGACGGTCGCCGGGCTTGGCTTGGGCGATACGGTCGTCGTGACCGGTAGCGCAGCGGTGCGCATCTCGGAGTTGGCGCGGCCATGGCGGCTGCGGTGCGTGCGCAATGACGATGCGGCTGCCGGCATGGGCGGCTCGATCGCGGCGGGCGTGCGCGCGCTGCACGGCGGGTTGGCGGGCATCTTCATCGTACTCGGCGACATGCCGGAGGTGATGCCGGAGGACTATGCCCGGCTGGCGACGGCGCATAAGCAGCGGCCCGAGCGCATCTGCGTCCCGGTATGGGAAGGCCGGCGCGGCCACCCGGTGCTGTTCGGCGCGGACCATCTCAGCGCGCTCGCGGCGCTGGCGGGCGATGTTGGCGCGCGCGGCATCCTCCGCGAGGCGGCGGATGTGCTCCGCGTCCCGGCGGCTTCGGCTGGCGTGCTGGTCGATCTCGATACCGAAGCGGATTTCGCCGCGCCAGCGCTCGATGGCCCGCCCGAACCCGGTCGCACAGCAGATTGACGAAACGCAAGTTCTGTTCAGGGCTGACCCGATATACTACACCGTCAGCGGGCAACCCGCCGATAGCGACGCAGCGCGAAGAGGCGTGCCATGAGTGAGGCTTATGATGCCATCGTGATCGGCTCCGGGCTGGGCGGGCTGACCGCGGGCGCGCTCGCGGCGAAGCAGGGCCGCAAGGTTCTGGTGCTGGAGCGCAACGACGAATTCGGCGGCGCGGCCTCCACCTTCCGGCGCGACGGGCTGACCATCGAAGCCTCGCTGCACCAGCTTGACGGCCTCGATGAGGCCGATCACAAGACCGCGCTGTTCGCCCAACTCGGCCTGAACGACCGCATCACGACCGTGCCGATCCCCGAGCTGCACGAGGTCCGCAGCAAACATCTCGGCCCGCCATTCGTGCTGCCCTTCGGCGCAGAGGCAGTGAAAGAGGCGGCGGGCGCCCGCTTCCCCGATCATCTGCGGTCCATCGGCGAATTCGTCGATCTGCTCTGCGATATCCGCGCGGCGATCAACGAACTCGGCGAGCAGGGCGCAGGCAGCAACTGGCTGTCGGCGGCGCTGTCCAACCCGATGCGGTTCTGGAGCCTCGCGCGCAACCGCAACGCGACGACCGCCGAGGTGATGGACCGCTTCTTCGGTGATGAGGAGGCGCTGAAGCTCGCGCTCGTGCCGAACATGAGTTACTTCACCGACGATCCGGCGCGGCTATGGTTCCCCGGCTTCGCAGTCGCGCAGGCGTCCTATCTCATCGGCGGCGCGCATTACATCAGGGGTGGTTCCGCGGAACTGGCGAAGGCGCTGGTCGCGGTCATCGAAGCGCATGGCGGCGCGGCGCACACTGGGCGCACGGTCACACGCATCCTGACCGAGAGCGGTGCGGCGGCGGGCGTGATCCACGATGGCGAGGGCGGAGCGGAGGAAGCGCGCGCGCCGCTCATCTTTGGCAACGCTGCGCCGCATGTGCTTGCGCAGATGCTGCCGGAGGTTAAGCGCGGCGGCTTCGAGAGGCCCTATGCCGGCCGCCTGCTGTCTCATTCGAATTTCGCGCTGTATCTCGGCCTGCGCGAGCCGCCGGCGAAAGTCGGGCTGAGCCGCTATTCAACCTTCATCTTTCCGGACTGGATGGATTCCGCGCGCAAGCTGCCGCTCAACGCCGATCTTCTCGCCGATGATCCGGGCCGGCGGATGCCGATGCTCGGCGTGGTGAATTATGATGCGATCGACAGCGGCATTGCGAGGGACGCCGCTTATCCGGTCAGCGTTGTCGGTCTCGACAGGCTCGATAACTGGCGCGATCTGGACCAGGCCGCCGACGCGGCCCGCCGCGCGCGCTGGACCGAGCGCATCATCGCCGAACTGGACGCCCATTACCCCGGTTTCGCCGATGCGGTGTGCCACAAGGAGATGGTCACGGCGCGCAGCATGCAGCATTATCTGAACACGCCAGGCGGCGCGGTCTACGGCTTCGCAGCGGTGCCGCCGGACGATCAGGAGGGCTTCGGCCAAGCGAAAACGCCGGTGCCAGGGCTTTATCTGGCGTCCAGCTATGTGTGGTATGGCGGGTATTCCGGCGCGATGTTGGGTGGGGCCACCGCGGCGCGCGCAGCGCTCGGAGCGACCGCATGATTTCCGACCGGTGCTGATAGTCTGGAGGTTTCGATGAACGGGGCTTTTCTTCGAGGTGTTCTGGCAGGGGCGGCGGCCGTCGGCGCGCTGGCGGTCTTCATGCCTGGCGTGTACCGGGCGGCGCAGCCTGCGATGCGCCGGATGATGAAGGCGGGCATCAAGGCGTATGAGCAAGGCCGGGAACAGCTTTCCGAGCTGGCGGAAACGGCCGAAGACGCTTACGCGGAGGCAATGGAAGAGCTGCAGCGCGAGGCCAAGCAGAGGCAGGCGCAAGCCGCCGAAGCCGCCGGGGAGGCAGCTTCGCAGGCCAGCCAGGCGATGAGCGGGGACGGCGCGGGCAATGGTCGGCGGGGGCCGGGTGTCTGATCTGCCGGTGGCCGAAATTGCGCATCGCGCTGGCCAGCGTGTGCGGTTGCGGTTTGCGCGCCACCGCGGCGATTCCGGTTTCTTCGCCAGACTGGAGCGCCGCGCACTCGGAGTCGAAGGCGTACTGTCGGCAACCGGCCGGCCGGCAACCGGCAGCCTCATCATCCGGCACAAAGCTAATCTCGACGCCGTGGCGTGCCGGCTGCGGGACGAAGGTGTGTGCAATATCCTCGGTGAGCCCGAGGATCACCGCCCGGAGGTCGAAGCGCGCAACGTGACGCGCGAACTGGATGCCCGCCTCTATGAGGCCTCAGGCGGACAGCTCGACCTGCGCGCGGTTGGCGCCTTCGCTCTGGTAGCGATGGGGATCCTGCAGATCGCGCGTGGGCAGGTCGTGGTGCCAGCGACCACGGCGCTGTGGTACGGGCTGACCCTGCTGTTGGCGAATGCGCGCGGCGGGCCCGGCGGCAACGGCAACCGGGAATGAGGATCGCTGCGACCGACATTGTTGTCATTGCCATAAGGCTAACGGCCTGCCTGCTCAGCAATGCCGGCCAGACACGTCAAGCTTGAATCTGGCGAGCACCCTACCCTGTCCTGCGGACCACGCTGGCCAGATAGAAAATTTGATTGCGTTAACAAATATTAATCGCTTATGCTGCATTGACGCAAGAGTTCACGACTATGTATTGCTTGTGAGGTTGGCGATGCTAAAGATAGTTTTTTCCGCTTTTCTGTTTGTTCTTGTTATTTTTCCATCAGACATGGCAAAGAGCCAGGAGACCTTAACCTGGAAAGAGGTTGGCGGATGGGAAATAAGAGTAGACACAACACTCGGAAATGCTTGTTTCATGATTGCTACATGGGAGCAAGGCACAATCCTCCGCATCGGTTTTGTGAGTGGGCAAAGCACATCAACTGTCCCCTACATCATCCTTGGAAACATTTATTGGACTTCGCTTGAAGAAGGAAAAGATTACAACCTGACATTTAGATTTGACAATCAGCGTCCTTGGGCGGTGAACGCGACCGGCTATCGCCTGGGACAGTATGTCTTTCTGCTATTTGAAGTTGGCACCTGGGAGTTTGTCGACGAATTCATGCGTAAGCATGGCGCGGAGATTTCCTATGACGGTCAGGTTATCGCCAATCTGAGTTTGACCAATAGCTTCGCTGCCCTGCGAGAGACGGCCAACTGTCACCTCCAAATGGCGCAAGCGGGTGCGCAAGGGACCCAGCCGAGCGCTGACCCATTTGCCAATCGGTCGAGCCAACCGGATCAAGACCCTTTCGATTAAACCGCATTCGCTCCGGCAAAGCGCAAGTCGTATCAGCGAAACGCAAGTCGAATCAGATCGAACGGAGCTGGTCAGGGAGGTCGATACCCTCCCAAGGCGGATTGAGTTCGCTGCGGCCGAAATGCCCGAATACCGCCAGGTCCTGAAAGAACCGGCCGCCGCGCTCGGCCGGCACTTGCGCCAACTTGAACCGCTCCATGAGGCCCGCGGGGCTGAAGTCGATGATCTGGCTCAGCGCGCCGGCGATGACATTGTCTGGTTTCACGCCGCTCCCGTAGGTGTCGATCTCGATGCTGAGCGGCGCGGCCTTGCCCATCGTGTAGCTGAGCTGCACCTCGCATTCGCGCGCCAGCCCTGAGGCAACGACGTTCTTCGCGGCATATCGCGCGGCGTATGCGCCGAGCCGGTCGATGCGCCACGGATCCTTGCCGCTCAGCGCCGCGCCGCCGTGCCGGCAATAGCCGCCATAGGAGTCGACCTGGTTCTTCCGTCCGGTCAGCCCGCCATGCCAGGTCGGCCCGCCGGACGTCTCCGCCTTCTCCAGCGAAACAGCGATTGCGGCATCAGGGGAGGGCAAATCGAGATCCTCAAGCACTGGTGCGACGACCTCGCCGCGCAAATCGGCCTCCGACACAGGCGCAAATCGCTCGCCAGTCTTGAGCGCGGAGAACACCATCACGGTTTCCAGCCGCTGCGGCTGCCGGTCGGCATAGCGCACCGCCACCTGCACCTGCCCGTCCGGGTGCAGCGCGGCGAACCGCTCGTCCTCGCGCCGCACGTGTGACAGCCGCCGCGCCAGCCGATGCGCCAGCGCGATCGACATGGGCATCATCTCCGGCGTGTGGCGGCAGGCATAGCCGAAGACGGTCGCGTTCAGACTCTCGATCTGGCTGCCCATCGTCTCCGAAGATCGGCGGTGCGGCGAAACGGAGGATAAAATCGCGATCTTGTCCGGGCTGAAGTCGGTGTCTGCATAGCCGGCCTCGGCGATGACATCGCGGGTGATCCGCGAGAGATCGACGCTCGCTTCCGACGCCACATGCACCGAGAGGAACACTACGCCGCTGGCGACCGCGCATTCGGCCGACAACCGCGCTTGCGGGTCGCGCACCAGATAGGCGTCGACGATGGCGTCGCTGATGCTGTCAGAGAGCTTGTCCGGGTGACCTTCGGTCAGCGATGTCGAGGTCATCACGAAATCACGCATTTTCGGCCTCCTGTTCCGGGGGCTCGGGCGGGGGCAAGCGCTGGCGCGTGCGATAGGCCAGCATCGCCTCGTTGGCCGCGAAGGTGCCCAGCGCCGTGGCCCCGGCGATGGCGAGATCGCCCGGCTGCAGCGGCGCGATGCCCAAGGCCCGGCGCAACGGTCCGGACAGAAATGGCACGGCTTGCAGCGCCAGCGACACCGCCAGCGCCCAGTTGAGCCGGCTGTTGCTTAACAGCGCGCGCCCGCCCAGCGGCTCGAAACGATCGTGACGGCAGGTCAGCGCATGCGCAAGCTGCGCGAGCACCAGGCTCATGAAGGTGATCGCGCGGGTCTGCGGGGCCGGGCCATAGCGGCTGAGCCCATAGAAGTGCGCGCTCAGCACGCCGGAGCCGATCACTAGCGATTCGTAGAAGGCGTGACGCAGATCGCGCGTGCGCAGCAAGGCTTCGCCTTTCGGTCGCGGCGGCCGGCGCATCAGGTCGCGCTCGGGCGGCTCCAGCGCCAGACCCAGCGCCGGGAACACGTCCGTCACAAGATTGAGCCACAGCAGCTCCAGCGGCGACTCGACGCTTTCATCGCCTGTGACCGTTTCGGCCAGCACAACGAGGATCTCGCTGAGGTTCGTGGCGATCATGAAGTGCACGGCCTTGCGGATGTTCGACGTGATCGCGCGGCCCTGCTCGACCCCATCGGCGATCGCGCGGATTTCGGCCTCATCCACAATGATGTCCGCGACGTCGCGCGCGACGCTCGCGCTTTCCGCGCCGATGGCGATAGCGAGGTCCGCAGCCTTGAGCGCGGGCGCATCGTTGAAGCCGTCGCCGGTCATGCCTACGGTGATGCCGTTTTGCTGAAGCGCCTGCACCAGCCGAAGCTTCTTCTCGGGCGGCACCCGCGCGAACACATGCGTCTGCGGCGCCAGCGCGGCGAGCAGCTCCGGCGAGAGGCTGTCGAACTCGGTCGAGTCCAGCACCTTCAGCGGCCCGTCTCCGGCAAGGCCGATGTCCTGCGCGATGGCGCGCGCGGTGGCGCCATGGTCGCCGGTAATCATGAAGGGGCGGATGCCCGCGCCTTGCAGCCGCTCAATCAGCTCATGGACGCCTGGCCGGATCGGATCGCGTAGCGCCGCTGCGCCCACCCATACGAGTTCGGACGCCAGCGCGTCCGTCGCGCCGTCGGCCGCATAGGCGAAGCCCAGCACGCGAAGGCCCTCGCCGGCCATGCGGTCGGTCGCGGCGCGGATGCGGCGGCGCATGGCGTCGTCTATCGCGGCCACTGAACCATCAGCCATCATGGCGTGGCGGCAGCGCGCCAGGATCTGCGCCGGGTCACCTTTCGCGGCGATTGCCACGTGCGCGCCGTCCGCGGATCGGTGCCGGGTGACCATGTAGCGCCGCTCGGGATTGCGGTGGAGCATCTCGTCCAGCGGCCAGCGTTCGCGCAGCGCGTCCAGTTCCACGCCGAATTGCTCCGCGGCGCTCACCAGCGCGGTCTCCGTCGCCGAGCCGGCCAGCCGCCGTTCGCCCCCGTCGCGCTCGATCGTCACCTCGCTGCACAGCACCGCGATCTCCAGCAAGCGCGCGAGCACCGGGTCGTGCCAAGCCCGTGTCACCTCTCGATCGAAGGCGCGGGCCCGCGCCTCGCCGCCCAAATGCACCGAATGCAGCCGCATCCGGTTCTCGGTCAGCGTGCCGGTCTTGTCGAAGCAGATGGCCTGAACGCCGCCCATCGCCTCCACGGCGGAGAGACGGCGCACCAGAATCTGCTTGCGCCGCAATTCGCGCAGGCCCAGCGCCAGCGTGGTCGTCGCGGTCGTGGGCAGCCCCTCGGGGATCGAGGCGACCGCCAGCGCCAGCGCGCTTTTCAGCATCCGCGCAGTCGGCCGTCCGCGCAGATAGCCCGCCAGAAAGGTCGCGCCGCAAATGCCCAGCGAGATAGCGGAAAGCTGCGTGCCCAGCTTTTCCAGATCGGTCTCCAGGCGGGTTCGCGGCACGGCCACCTGGGTCGCGGCGGTCTGGATCTGGCCGATCTCGGTCTTCGTGCCCGTAGCGACAACGACGGCCTTGCCAGTACCCGAGGCAACGAACGCGCCCTGATAGATCATGTTCACGCGGTCGCTCAGCGGCGTGCGCGCGGCGCACTCGGTTTCCGGCTGCTTTTCCACTGGCTCGCTTTCGCCGGTGAGCAGCGACTCGTTGACCATCAGCGACTGCGCTTCGACCACGCGCGCATCGGCCGCGATGATCGTATCCGGTTTCAACACGAGAATGTCGCCCAGGACGACCTGCGCGCTATCAAGCTCGATCTCCCGGCCGCCGCGCAGGACCGGCACGGTGGCGCGCCGCCTTTGCGTCATCCGGCGGATGGTGCGCTCCGAGCCGCTTTCGGTCACATATCCGATCCCGGCATTGGCCGAGACCACGGCGATCGTCACCACCGCATCGAGCACGCCGCCGCTCAGGATCGAGGCAGCCGACGCGCCAAGCAGCATCCACACCGGCAGGTTGTTGAACTGCCGCGCGATGAGCGCGAGCGCGCTGGCGGGCGGCGCTTCGGGGATGATATTGCGGCCATGCTGGCGGATGCGCGCGGCGGCATCCTCCGCGTCGAGGCCGGTCTCAGCGCTCGCGGCGAGATCTTCAAGGATGTCGGCGGCGGCGCGGGTGTGCCAGTCGCTGACCGGGTTGGGCGCGCTTGGCTGCGGAGCCGGCGCGGCGGACAAGGGCCTAGCGGCGGCACTATCGAGCGCGTCCGCAGCCCGGCGCAGCATGGTCTCATGCCGGACGGCCGGGTCGAAACACACCAGCACATTGCCCGTGCGGCTGTTGGCGCAAACCGAAGTGACATCCGCCATGCCGGCCAGCGCCGCTTCGACCCGCGCGGCGACGGCTGGCGCGCGCTTCATGCCCGCAACGCTCAGGCGCAACCGCCCGGCCGCGCCGTCATGCGCCACGCACGCCCGCAGCGCCTCGGGCGGATCATCGGGAAACTCGGATGGATCGGTCAGCATGAGCGGGCGGGAATGCACCCCCGTGCGAGTTGGACACCGGAAACCGTGGCACGCCATGATGCCCATGGCGATGATGTATTCTAACGCGCTGATGCAACGCGCCGATGAACTTTGTGGTTTCACGGAATGTTATGCGCATGCGAGGCGAACGTGACCAACAGCCCTTGCACGGTCTGGTAGCGTGGCGAAAGTGACGCTGGTCATGGCAGCGCCGGCGGCTCCGTCTCTGGACAGCCGCCAAGACGCCGCGAAGCGAAAAGGTGCGGAGAGATGATGACGAGACATGTCGACATAGCCGTTATTGGCGCTGGCACGGCCGGTATGGGCGCTTATCGCACGGCCACGAAGCATACTGACAACGTGGTCCTGATCGAGGGCGATCAATACGGCACGACCTGCGCGCGGGTTGGCTGCATGCCGTCGAAGCTGCTGATCGCTGCCGCCGACGCCGCGCACGAGATCGCCAAGGCCCCGCGCTTCGGCGTGCATGTCGACGGCAATGTGCGCATCGACGGGCGCGAGGTCATGGACCGGGTCCGCCGCGAGCGCGACCGCTTCGTCAGCTTTGTGGTCGAGGCTGTCGAGAGCTGGCCGGAGGGCAATCGCATCATGCGCCGGGCGAAGTTCCTCGACGATCACACGCTGGAGCTGGACAACGGCGACCGCGTCGTGGCAGAGCGCATCGTCATCGCGACCGGCTCGCGCCCGGTCTATCCCAAACAGTTCGAGGCGGCGGGCGACCGGCTGGTCATCAACGACGACGTGTTCGACTGGAAAGAGCTTCCCGGATCGGTCGCCGTGTTTGGCGGCGGCATCATCGGGCTGGAGCTTGGCCAGGCGCTGCACCGGCTGGGCGTGCGGATGCGGCTGTTCGGCAAGTTCGGCGATGTCGGCCCGCTGACGGACCCGGAGGTGAAGCAATCCGCGCTCGAGGCGTTTCAGGCGGAGTTCCCGTTCGACCCGGATGCCAATGTCACGTCGATAGAGCGTCAGGGCGACAGCGTCTCGATCAGCTTCACCGGCGCCGACGGGCGCGAGACGAATGAGCTTTTCGACTATCTGCTCGCTGCCACGGGCCGGCGCGCGAATGTCGACAGCCTCGCGCTGGAGAACACCTCGCTGGAGCTGGACGACAAGGGCATCCCCGTTTTCGACCGCTACACCATGCAGGCCGGCGACAGCCACATCTTCATCGCCGGCGACGTGACGGGCGACGTGCCGCTTTTGCACGAGGCCGCCGATGGCGGGCGCATCGCGGGCGACAACGCCGGGCGCTTCCCGGACATCCGCA
>CAZYUT010000044.1:0-15130 GCA_964650735.1 uncultured Hyphomicrobiaceae bacterium | reverse complement strand
CCACGATCACCTTCTGGCACATGTCCCGCGCGATCGGCAGGCCGAAGCCGCCGCACACCACGTCGCCAAGGAAATCAAGAAGCACGTAGTCGAAATCCCAGTCGTGAAAGCCGAGCTTTTCGAGGGTCTCGAAGCCGTGGATGATGCCGCGTCCGCCGCAGCCGCGCCCGACTTCGGGACCGCCCAGCTCCATCGCGAAGACGCCGTCGCGCTTGAAGCAGACATCGCTGACGGTGAGTTCATCGCCAGCCAGCTTCTTGTTCGTCGAGGTCTCAATGATCGTGGGGCAGCTACGTCCGCCGAATAGCAGGGAGGTGGTGTCCGACTTCGGATCGCAGCCGATCAGAAGCACGCGCTTGCCCTGTTGCGCCATCATGTAGGACAGGTTCGACAGCGTGAAGCTCTTGCCGATCCCGCCCTTGCCGTAGATGGCGATGATTTGCGTCTCTTTGGTCGGTTCGCCTTGCGGCACCGGATCTGGCTCGATCGACGCCTCTTCGCGGAGCTGGTCGCGAATGTTGTCAATGACGGTGGAAGATGTCTTCGCGCCGTTGGCAGCACTCATGGTCACGCTCTCCAATCCAGGATCATTTTTAAACACGCAGGGTCATTGAAAGCGGTCTGGTAGGCCTCGCTGGCCCGCGCAGCGCTTTCGCGGTGCGTGATCAGGCCGTTAAGGTCGAGGCGTCCATCCTCAATGAGGCCGCAAACCGCCGTGAGGTCGTCCGGCTTCCATTCGGCCGCGATTCGGATCGTGGCCTCGCGCATGAATGCCGTAGGGAAGGCGAAAGACAGCCGATCGCTGTAAAAGCCAGCGAGGATGACTTCGCCGCGCGGCGTCAGACGAGCGATCAGCGTATCCAGAAGATTCGGATCGCCGCTGACGTCGAAGATCGTCGCGTAGTCCTTGTGCTCATCGTGGTCGGGGTGAACGACTTGATAGCCTGTCGCGCCGGTTGCGCGGTCAGGATTGGTTTCCCAAACCGTCGGAGGCGCGCTGTCAAGCGCAGTTGACAGGCGGGCCATCAAGCGGCCGAGCACACCGTGGCCAACGAATAGCGTGCGGCCCTGGCCAGAGCGCATGATCAGCGCATGATACGCCGTTGCCGCCAGCGCCAGAAGGATGCCGTGCTCGCCGAGCGTCTCTGGGATTGGCGCGACGCGGTTACCTGGAACCACCACACGCGATGCGGCACCGCCGAACAACCCTCGCACGTCTCCGTAGCAGCGGGCGCCCGGCACAAACACCATTTCGCCCTGCTGGCGGCCGGAATTGGGCCCAGCCTCGCGCACCCACCCAACAGATTCGTAGCCAGGAACAAGCGGATAGCCCATCCCGGGAAAGTGCGGCATGCGACCGGTCCACAAAAGCTTCTCGGTGCCGGTGCTGATACCGCTCCAGGCGATGTCGACGACGATCTCGTCATCGCCCGCCGGTGGCAGCGTCAGGCGGTCCAGCTTGACCATTTCGGGCCGCTCCAGAACGACGGCTGTGGTGTCAAGTTGGGCGGTCATAACCGTGCTCATCCATTTCCGTTCGTGATGTTTCGAGTGTCAGTTTAAATTGACCATCCAACATGTCAAGTTTGTTTTACAGATTTTGGAGCGCTATCGGCGGGCGGTCATCAGCTGTGTCAACAAAGGGCGACGCGTGCGCTTCAGGCGGATATCGCGAAAGCCGGCCTGGCAGAGCAGGTCTCGCATTTCGCCGACGCTCCTCGGACGGCCCTTGCCCATCGCGAGCAAATAGAAGCCGAAATAGGCGTCGCTGATCGTCTCGGCCCCGCGCACACCGGAGAGCGTCTCGGCCACCAGCAGCGTTCCGCCGGGCGGGAGGGCAGCGTGCGCCTGGCGCAAGATGCGCAGGGCGCTGGCGTCGTCGTGATCGAGCAGAACGCGCACCAGCGACACGACATCCGCGCCGGTCGGCAGCGCGTCCGCGAAAAAATCGCCGCTTGCAAGCCGCACGCGCCCGGACAGCCCGCCTCGGGTCATGCGCTGCGCGGCCTGGTCGGCCACAGCGGGCAGGTCGAAGAGGGTCAGCTTGAGATCGGGACAGCGCCCGGCGACGGCCTCGATGAATGCTCCATCCCCGCCCCCGACATCCATCAGATGCCGGTGCCGCGACAGGTCGTAACCGTCCAGGATGTCCTCGGCGATCAGCGACTGCGATGCCGCCATCAGCGCGGTGTATTCCGCCGTGTCGTCGGCGCTCAGGTCTGCCGGCGCTTCGCCGCGCGCGTACCCCCAGAACCGCGACAGCGCGGTGTCCTCGACCTCGCCGCGCAGCAGCGCCACCGGATCGCGTAGGTCGTCATAGAAGCGCGGGTGATGGGCGATCATGGCGAGCGCGCCGGGATTGCCGAGCAGTGCTGCGCCGTCCATCGAAAGCTCATAGCGCCCGTCGCGCCGCGCGTCCGCCAGCCCCAGCGCCGCCGCCCCCGCCAACAGCCGCCGCGCGCCGTCCTCCGGCAGCGCGCGCGCTCGCGCCACCTCCGCGACCGTTCGCGGCGCTTCATCCAGCAACTCCAGCAGCTTGAGCCGCACGCAGGCCGCCAGAATCTGCGAATAGACAAAGCCCGCGCACAGATCGAACAGCCGCGCGGCGCGTTTGCGCGCGACCGGGCGCGTCAGCGGAAAGGCCGCCGCCCAGCGCTGGAAGCCGCAGCCGCGCACCAGCCGATTGCGCCAGCGCCGAAAACGCGCGCCGAGCGAGTCTGCCAGCGGACGTTTCTGAGCGTGCGTCCCCACCTCTCGATCCGCTTCACGTGTCGTGTCCACCATACGCTTGTCCGGTCGGGCGCCTTTTGCGCTTTCCCGCACAGCATAAAGCTGTCATTTCAGATTGTCACCTCGGTATGTCATGTTAAATTGACATTCACAGGAAGAGAGGTGAACGAGCGTGAGCAAGGATCACGTGGTCATCGTGGGCGCGGGAATCGGCGGGCTGTCGGCCGCCTTGCTGTTGGCCTCGCACGGGCGGCCTGTCACGGTCGTGGAACGCGCGCGGGAGCCTGGCGGCAAGCTGTCGGAAGCGGTTGTCGGCAACGCGAGGATCGACTGCGGGCCGACGGTGTTCACGCTGCGCCGTGTGTTCGAAGAGATCTTCGCGGCCGCTGGCGAAGATCTGGACGCCTATGTCACCACCACCCCTGCGGGCGTGCTCGCGCGCCATGCGTGGAGCAAGCGGGAGCGGCTCGATCTGTTCGCGGATCATGAGCGCTCAGTCGATGCCATCGGCGATTTCGCGGGCGCGGGGGAAGCGCGGCGCTATCGCGCGTTCTGCGCGGAAGCGACCCGGATTTACCGTACGCTGGAGCATTCCTTCATTCAGCAGCCGCAGCCTAGTCTGCCGGGTATGATCGGGCGGGTCGGCTGGCGCAACACGAGCGACCTGCTGCGGCTCAACCCTTATGCGTCGCTGTGGAAGGCTTTAGGCAAATACTTCCGCGACGCGCGGCTGCGCCAGCTCTTCGGCCGCTACGCGACCTATTGCGGGTCATCGCCGTTCCGCGCGCCCGCAACGCTGATGCTGATCGCCCATGTCGAACTGGACGGCGTGTGGATGATCGAAGGCGGAATGAAGCGGCTGGCGGAGGCGCTGAAGATCGCGGCCGAGCGGCACGGCGCGGTGTTTCGCTTCGGCGAGGAGGTCAGCGAGGTTGTCGTCGAGAATGGCCGGGCGGCCGGAGTCGCGCTGGCCTCCGGCGAGCGCCTGAGCGCGGGCAGCGTGCTGGTCAACGCCGACAGCGGGGCGGTTGGGCACGGTATCCTGGGGCGAGACATTTCAGGCGCCGCGCCGCGCGTTCCAATGCGCCAGCGTTCGCTCTCCGCCGTCACTTTCTCCATGCTGGCCCAGACCGGCGGCTTCCCGCTGGTCCGGCACAACGTCTTCTTCTCCCGCAATTACGAGGCCGAGTTCCGCGATATTTTCGAGCGCGCGCGCGTACCTGCCGAGCCGACCGCCTACATCTGCGCGCAGGACCGCGAGGACAGCGCGCATATCAACGGGCACGGCGGCGAGCGCCTGCTGTGCATCATCAACGCGCCGGCTATCGGCGACCGACACACCATGAGCGAAGAGGAAATAGACCAGTGCAAGGAGCGGACTTTTTCCCTGTTGACGCGCTGCGGGCTGGATGTGCGCAGCGCGCCCGAGGCGATCGCCGTCTCGACGCCGGCGCATTTCGAGAAGCGGTTCCCCGGCACGGGCGGGGCGATCTATGGGGCCGCCTCGCACGGATGGCGGGCATCCTTCAATCGGCCCGGCTGCCGGACGAAGCTGCCCGGCCTCTATCTGGCGGGGGGCAGCGTGCATCCTGGGCCTGGCGTGCCGATGGTGGCGATATCCGGCCGGATGGCGGCCAATTGCATTCTGAAGGATTCCGCTTCGACCGGCCGGTCGATCGGGGCGGCTATGCCTGGTGGTATCTCGACGGGCTGAGCGATGACGGCCAGCACGGCATCACCATCATCGCGTTTGTCGGCAGCGTGTTCTCGCCCTATTACGCCTGGACCGGGCGGCGCGATCCGCTGAACCATTGCGCGCTGAACGTCGCGCTCTACGGCAAGAGCGGGCACCGCTGGGCAATGACCGAACGGCGCAAGGAGCACATCAGCCGCAGCGCGAACGAATTCGTGCTGCGCCGCAGCGCGCTGGACTGGGACGGCGCGCGCCTGCGCGTGCAGATCGACGAGCCGACTGTCCCGTTCTTCGGCCGGATCAAAGGCACGGTTACGCTCCACCCAAGCCCGCTCACACAGCAGGCGTTCGTGCTCGATCACAACAACCGGCATGCCTGGTGGCCGCTCTCGCCGGTCTCCCGGGTCGAAGTGGCTCTCGAAAAGCCGAGCCTGCGCTGGTCCGGCGCGGCCTATCTGGACATGAATACGGGCACCGAGCCGCTGGAAGCTGGTTTCCGCTACTGGGACTGGTCGCGCGCGAGCATGGGGAACGAGACGGCTGTCCTTTACGACGTCACCATGCGCGACCGAAGCCGCCGCTCGCTCGCGCTGGTCTTCGACGAAAACGGCGCGGTGCGGGAAATTTCCGTCCCGCCGTCGGTGCGCCTGCCCCGAACGGGCTGGACCATGCCGCGCAGCACTCAGTCAGAAGACGGCGCGGCGGAGGTCATAAAGACCCTGGAGGATTCGCCATTCTACGCGCGCTCGCTGGTGTCATCGAAGCTGCTCGGGCAACACGTCACCGCGATGCACGAATCGCTGCATCTGGACCGGTTCCGCTCGCCCATCATCCAGTCGATGCTGCCCTACCGGATGCCGCGGCAGTTCTGGTGAGCTATTTTTCGCCCCCGGAGCCGCCACGGCGGCGCTTGTCGCGGTGCAGCGCGTAAAGCTCCCAGAAGCCATAGGCAATCGCGCCGAGGAGCACGACCGCCCATTCATATTCCATGATGAGGTCGACCATGGCGCCTCCAGTTTACGTGTGATCAAGGCGCTGGGATTTGCCTATGGCCTTGCGCGCCCGGCGCACCACGGCCCAGACCGCAAGCACGATGACGGGGATGCTAACCGCCATGATCACATCCGGATTTGCCGGGATGTTCAAGCCCTTCACAACGCCTTGCGCGGCGTAGCCCACCAGGCTTACGAGGTAGTAGCTGATCGCGGCGACCGACAGCCCTTCGACCGTTTGCTGCAGCATCAGTTGCATCTTGGCGCGCCGATCCATCGATTCCAGCAAAGCCTGGTTCTGCGTTTGCCGCTCGATGTCGATGCGCGTGGAAAGGAGCTGCGTGGCCTGCGCGACCTTCTCCGACAACGAAGCCTGGCGCTCGGCCACGGTCTGGCAGGTGTTGATTGCAGGCGCAAGGCGACGGCCCACGAACTCTTCAAAGGTCTGCAGTCCGGGGATACGCTGTTCGCGGAGCTCGCGAATGCGGCTTTTCACAAGCGTGTAGTAGGCCGAGGCGGCGGTGAAGCGATAGTCGTTATCTGCGCGGCGGCTCGCGATCTCGGCTTGGAGCCGCGTCAGCCGGTCCAGGAGTTCCGGTTCGTCGACCTGCGTCGCGGATACGAGCGCCGTCGTGATCTCCGCCAGCCGCCGCTCCGCCGCGCTTAATTCTGGAGCAAGCTGCTTCGCCAACGGGAAGGTCAGCAGCGCGAGCATCCGGTAGGTGTCGATCTCCAGCAGGCGCTGAACCGTGCGGCCCGCTTGCCGCCGGGTGAGACCGTGGTCCTCCAGAAACAGCCGGCTGAAGCCATCCGGCCGGATACGGAAATCCGTATAAGCGCGGCCAACGCCGCCGCCCACCTCCGAGCCGACCAGAGGGTTGCCGTCGAACATTTCGTCGGAAATTCGCTCATAGTCGCGCGGACCGTCTGCGCCTGGCAGAAAGATCACGTGGGTGGCAACCAGCACATCGCCTGCCAATCGGGCCAGCCAATCCTGAGGCACCTCGCGTATCGCCGGTTCGGCAAACGGCGCGCTCTCCGCGCCGGAGACCGTGAACATGAACCGCATGAATTCAGTGTGTTGCTCTGATTTCAGGCGGAAGCGGCCGAGGTCTACGCTGTAATGGTTGGCCCCTGCCTCCGGAGCCGGAACGCCGGCTGAATGCGCAAGCTCGCACATCAAGTCGAAATTTTGCTTGCGCTGCGCGGCTTCCACAGTGAGAGCAAGGAACGATAGCCGTGTGGGCGCCACCAGTTCTTCAGGCGGGCGCGCGTGAGCCTCATCGTTCAGCACCTGCCGGTGCGGATGGTCCGGGGGAAACTGTTTCTCGTGCAAGATCGGTCGTTGCTGCATCTCTCGCTTTCTAGAGTAAAGCGCTGCGCCCTACCAGACCATTTATGCGCAAGCCGACGCGCCCGCCGAATAACCGCTTAAGCGATGTTGATTCGTCTCATCACAGCACGCCGTTCTCGCGCGCGGTCTCTTCGATAATCTCCGCAATTTGCGCGGGTGCTTCTTCATGAGCCAGATGCCCCAGGCCGCGCAGATAGACGACCTTGGCATTCGGTAGCCTGTCGCGCGCGCGCATCGAATTGGAGGGCGGGATCGCGCGGTCATCTTCGGTGGCGATGAGCACGACAGCCGTCTCAATCTCGCTCAACCTGTCTTGAAGCGGCTTCAGGTCCCAGTTCGCCATCATTCCCAGCGCGCCGAGCACGTGTCCGGGCTGCCGGAACAGCCGCTTGTAAAGCGCAAGGCCGGTTTCGTCGATCTTGGAGCCGGTGTTCTCGATCAGCCGCTCGACGCGCTGCGGACTTTCGGCCTGGGCAGTGAAGATGCGCGGCGTGAACGGATTGAGCAGCATCAGCCGTGCGACCGGCGGGAACACGTGCCGGGCGACGCCTGAAAATGGAAACAGCGCGCCATTCAGGCTGACGATCGCTGCCGGGCTGACGCATTTGTCCAGCGCCATACGCAGCGCCACGGCCGCGCCCGCCGAATGTCCGACGACGATCTGCGGCTGGACGTCCAGGGTTTCCACCAGTTGGCAGACCAGGCGGGCCATGTTGGTCAGTGACAGATCACGCGAATAGGGGCGGTCTGTAAAGGCGTGGCCCGGCAGGTCCGGCGCGATTATGGTGAAGCTTTCCGCCAGCCGTGGCGCGAGGTCGCGCCAGGAGTGGGTGGACGCTCCCGTGCCGTGGATGAGCAGGGCGACCGGGCCATCGCCCATGCGCTGCACGTGCCAAGTCAGCCCGCCCGCCTCGACGAAGCCGCTGTATTCACGATTCGGCCAGTCCGCGCCATCCTTCTCCCAGTCCAGCCCCTCGCTCATTCCGCGCCCTCCGTCATGGCCGCCGGCTCAGGCATTCATCCGCCAGACGGTGAAGTTGAGCGCGCTGGCGATGCTGACCCAGATGAGATAAGGCACGAACAGCAGCGCGGCAGTGGGCGCGATCGGCCAGGCCGCGATGATGAAGCCGAGGATGCACAGCCACATCCCCATCACGTCGGCAAGAGCGGTGAGCATGTCGCGACGGCCGAAGAACAGCCACGACCATGCCGCATTCAGCACCAGTTGGGCAGCCCAGAGCACCATCGCCGGCGAGGTCGGGTCCACCATCCAGACCAGATAGCCAGCAATTGCGATCATGAAGTAGAGCACGGACCAGGCGACGGGAAATGCCCAGTCTGGTGGCGTCCAGCTCGGCTTGCGCAGCCGATCGTACCATTCGCCCGGCTTGAAAATCGCGCCTGATGAGGCCGCGACCAGCACGATCATGAAGAAAATTGCGAAGGTGAGGTAAGACACACGCGCTCCCGTTCGGTTGAGCCGCGCGGTCTCTTGTTAGGTGGAGACGGCGCGGACAGCTTGCGACACCGATGCCGCATTGGCGAATGGCAGCGGCACATAGCGCGCATTCAGGGCATCGGCCAACTGTTTCGCCGGCAGTTGCGCGCGCGGCGATGTATCGACCACGATACCCAGCAGCCCCTCCGCGCAGATCATCCGTGCGACGGATTGCGCATCTTCCTGAGCGCGCTGGCGTCCGCCGCTCCCGTCAAGCCCGACATTGGCGCGACCGTCGGTCAGCAGCACCAGGATCGGCGTCTGTCCTTTGCGTTTGGCGCTTCTTGCCAGTTGTAGCCCTTCGCTCAGGCCTGATGCAAGCGGCGTGCCCCCGCCGCCGGGCAGCCCGGCAAGGCTCCGCTTGGCGCGGGTGAGCGAACGTGTGGGTGGGAGCAAGAGTTCTGCTGCGCGTGCGCGGAAGCCGATGAGCGCAACCTGGTCGCGGCGGACATAGCAGTCGGCGAGCAGCAGCTCGACCGCGCCCTTGGCTTCGGCGAGGCGCGTGAGCGCGGTCGAGCCAGACGCGTCGACAATAAAGATCGTCATGGTCTCGCTGCGCTGCTTGAAGCGGGTGACGCGGAAGTCTTCCGGGCGGATGATGATGCGGCGCGCGGGGGCTTGGCTGGCGGATTGGCGCAGGCGCTGCCACGGTGCGGCGGCGCGCAGCGTCTCGATGACGTTGAGCCGGGCGCCCGAGCGCGGAGCCTGAGCGCGCACGCCGATGGGCCGGCCGCGTTCCTTGGCGTTGGCGAGCGCGCCGGCATGTCCGGCCGCGCCGCCTCCGCGGATCGCGGGCGCGCGCAGACTGTCGAGCAGTCCGTCGGGTATGGCGGCCTTCGCGGCAGCAAGCAGGATGTCCTCAGGCAGCGGCGCATCGGGTTCGGTCCGGTCGCTATCGGTCTCGCCCTCGGGCGGCTCGGGAGCTTCGGGCGGCGGGTCCGCGCTCTCCTCTTCGGCTGGCGGAGGCGCAGGCCACTGTTGCGCGCGGTGCGCCAGCACCAGCCGCGCGGCGAGCATCGCGTCCGCCTCCTTCACTTCATCGCGGCCCTGAAGGGCGGCTGCGGCGCGGGCCGCGCGAACGGCGAAGAAGGGCGCGCGCGATGAGGCAATGCCGAGTTGGAGCGAGACGGCGCAAAGCCGCTTGACAATCTCGTCGCTCACCGAAACAGCATCCAGGCGCGCTCGCGAAGCAGCAATCTTGTCAGGATCAGGCGCGCCTGCGTCCTGCGATGCCTCGCCCCAGGACACGCCGTGCAGGTCCACCGCGAAGGCGAGCCGGTCGGTCAGCGCGCTCGGGGGGCTCTCGTCGTCCGCGATGCTCTCGTCCAGCGCGACGACGCCGAACCGGGTCGGCATGGTGATCGCCAGCCCGTCGCGCTGAAGCACGGCCGCGCCGCAGTCCATTGCCGCGGTTATCCGTGCCGCTGTGGAAAGCGGCACGCGCTCGGCCATCGCCAGTGTGATGACGCCGCCATCGGCCTCGGCGAGCAGCCCGCGGTCAGCGACCGGCCGGCCAGCGCGTAGCGTCGCCGCGATGTCAAGCCCCCCGATCAGCCGGTCGTCGGCGATGTTTGCGGGCGCGCGGCGGCGGGGCGCGCCGGACGGCCAGAGCGAGTCGAGATAGGTTTGCCATTGGTCGCGGACCGGACCGGCATTGGCGCGGACCGTGATGCCGCCGAGGCCAGCGGGGTCAACCGCAAACAGGGCCGCGGCGAGTAATGCGTTCTGCCAGGGCGTCGGGCCGGCTGATGCTTCAGGCGGCGCGTCCGGCATGAGCATGTCGCCGCGCCAGTGCGCGCCGTGCTCCAGTCCGGGGCCATCTTGCCGGCTCACTGCGCCGCTGTCCGGGCCGCGTGCTGGCCCGTTTCCTCGCCAAAGATTTCCCCGATAGCGCGTTCCACACGCACGCCGGAACCGGCCTCATCGAGCGGATCACGCCGCAGCCGGTGGCGCAGGGCCGCAGGGGCGACCCGGCGGAGATGTTCTTGCGTGGCCGCCGAAGCGCCGTCATGCGCGGCAAGCGCCCGCGCCGCGCGGATAAGCGTGAGTTCGCCGCGCAGCCCGTCCGTGCCAAGGCTGACGCATAACTCGGCGGCGCGCGCCACGACCTCATCCGGCACATCCACCGCGTGGAGGCTTTCCTTTGCCCTCGCGATCGATTCGCGCAGCGCATCTTCCTCCGACTGCCAGTCTTCATGGAAGGCTGCTGGATCGCGCTCGAACGCGTCGCGCCGGCGGATCACTTGAACGCGCTCGTCGAGATTGCGCGGCGCGGAGACTTCGACGAACAGACCGAAGCGGTCGAGGAGCTGCGGGCGCAATTCGCCTTCTTCCGGGTTGCCGCTGCCAACCAGGACGAAGCGCGCCGGATGGCGGATGCTCAGGCCCTCGCGCTCGACGATGTTCTGGCCGGTGGCCGCGACGTCCAGCAGCAGATCGACCAGATGGTCCTCCAGCAGGTTTGCCTCGTCGATGTAGAGGAAACCGCGGTTTGCCTGGGCCAGCAGCCCGGGTTCGAACGCCTTCTCGCCGCGGGTGAGCGCGCGCTCCAGATCGAGCGCGCCGACGATACGGTCTTCAGTAGCGCCAAGCGGCAGATCGACCACGGGGACGGAGATTGTGTGAGCGGGCGCCGTTGCGCCTGTCTCTTTGGCGTCGGCGCAAGCCTCACTCAGGCCGCAGGGCTTGGCCGGATCGCAGTGATAGGGGCAGCCCTGCACCGCTTCGATCGGCGGCAACAAAGCCGCGAGCGCGCGCACAGCGGTGGATTTGCCCGTCCCCCGCTCGCCAAACGCCAGCACGCCGCCGATGGAGGGATCGATCGCCGCGATCATCAACGCCAGCTTCATCTCGTCCTGGCCGACGATCGCTGAGAACGGATAAGGCGCAGCCATTAACAGCCACCCTCCTTCGTATCTTTGGACTACCAGGGCGCTGCGCCCGTCGACTTCAGGCCACCTGCCGCGCCAGCGCGCAAGCCGACCACAACTCGTTGAGCGCGGACACCAGCCTGTCGATGTCGGTGTCGGTGTGGATCGGCGAGGGCGTGATACGCAGCCGCTCGGTGCCCTTTGGAACCGTAGGATAGTTGATCGGCTGGACGTAGATGCCGTGGTGATCCATCAGCCAGTCGCTGATCCATTTGCACTTGACCGGATCCTTGACCATCACCGGCACGATATGGCTCGGGTTTTGCAGGTAAGGGATGCCAATCGCGTCCAGCTTGCGGCGGACCTTGGCGACGACGCGGTGGTGGCGCTCGCGCTCAAGAGAGCTTTGCTTCAAATGGCGGATGCTGGCGATCGCGCCGGCCGCCACGGCCGGGGGCAGGGCGGTCGTGAAAATGAAGCCGGAGGCGAAACTGCGGATGAAGTCGCACAGCTCCTGCGAGCCGGTGATGTAGCCGCCGACCACGCCGAACGCCTTGCCGAGCGTCCCCTCGATGACCGTGATGCGGTCCATCAGCCCTTCGCGCTCGGCGATGCCGCCGCCGCGCGGGCCGTACAGGCCAACCGCGTGCACTTCGTCGAGATAGGTCATTGCGCCGTGCTTTTCAGCGACGTCGCAGATCTCAGCGATGGGGGCGATGTCTCCGTCCATCGAGTAAACCGACTCGAAGGCGATCAGCTTTGGCGTGTCCTTCGGGTATTCGCTGAGTTGCCGGTCGAGGTCCGCCGGGTCGTTGTGCCTCCAGATGCGCTTTTCCGCCCGGCTATGACGAATCCCTTCAATCATCGAGGCGTGGTTGCCCTCATCGGAGAACACCACGCAGCCTGGAATGCGTGAGGCGAGCGTGCTGAGCGAAGCCCAGTTCGACACATAGCCAGAGGTGAACAGCAGCGCAGCTTCCTTGCCATGCAAATCCGCCAGTTCGCGCTCCAACACTACATGATAGTGGTTTGTGCCCGAAATGTTGCGCGTGCCGCCAGCGCCGGCGCCGCATCGCTCCAGGGCTTCGTGCATGGCCTGCAACACGACCGGATTCTGCCCCATCCCTAGGTAATCGTTCGAGCACCAAACTGTAACTTCGGCCTCACCATCCTCCCTGTACTGCTTGGCGCGAGGGAAGTTCCCGGCCCGGCGTTCCAGTTCGGCAAAGATGCGGTAGTTCCCCTCGTTGCGGAGATCCTCCAGCCGGTCGCGGAAAAACCCGTTATAGTCCATCGCTCTCCTCCACTTCAGTCCAGCGAGCCCGGCGCAGACCCACGCCCAGGAAACACTTGTGGTTTGTTGTTGGGCACGTCCCATGAGCGTATCCGCATGACTGGGTCGTGCTTGCCCCAGGAAATGCCGGCCGCCTGCGACGCGCATTTGGCCGGCTTGGTTGTGCCGGCTGACACCGGCAAAACATGAAACATGTCGTCGTCATTCACCCTGGCGGCGGCCGGCGCGTTCCTGCGCATCCGCGTGCGCCGTGCATCCAGCGCCCACTGCCACAGCGCGGTCGCCTGCAGCGGCAGCACCAGGAACCAGTGCTCCAGCACCGCGAGCGCCAGAAGCGTGCCGAGGAATACGGTCCCAACCGCTTCCCAGGCCGGAACGCCCGCGGCCAGTCCGCGTTCGAACACAAGCACGGTCACAACCGTCGACACTGTGACGGAGACCGGGAACAACAGGTTCAGAGGCCGGCGGCGGAAATAGGTCTCCAGATAGCGCAGATGCGGCGGCAAGAACTCCTCAGCCAAATTCGCAACGCCCAAGAAGATGTTGAGCTTTGTGCTGAGCCGCATGAGCCACAAGATGACAAATGTCCACAGGCCCACCTGATTGGCAGCGCCCCAGGTGAGCGCGGCCATCAGTCCGGCGGTCGCGGCGATGGCGATTTCATGGTGGATCACCGTCTCGCTGGCATAGCGGAAGCGTGTCCAGAAGCGCTCGACCTGTGGGCAGGGCGTGCGGCGCGGCCCGGTGAGGTATCCTGTTAGGAAGCTCAACTCGTGCCACGCCCAGATCAGCAGCCCGCAAGTGAAGGAGACATAGACGCCCGCGATGGTCGCGTCATGACCGCTGATCCATAGACCGTAGAGCGCTGCAAGCGCGATAACGGTCATGACGATCATGCTCCAGCCAAAAGTCCGGCGCGGCAGACCATCCAGATAGAGGATGAGCCCGGTGCTGAACCACCAGATGACCAGAGCGTAGAGGATCGCCAGACCGTATTCCATGATCGCGCCTACGTTCTACCAGGTCGGCACCAGACGGCTTTGCGCCGGCAGTTCGTTTGTCTTCGCAGGGACCATATACAGCCGCGCGAAAACAAGCGCTGCCGCGCCGCTGTAGGTAAGCCATTTCATGCGTCCGATGATGCCGCCGCGCTCTTTTGCCGCTGACATCGCGTCGGAAATCTTGCGCAAACGTTCCAACGAGGCCCTGAATGCCGGGCTGTCGATATCGACGGTCACCGGGAACACCTGCTTGGAGATCTCCGAGGTAATGCGGAAGACTTGATAGTCGTATTCAGTCGGGTCGATGTCCAGCGCGCGGTGGAAGGCCGGACGGGCATGGTCGCGCACATACATCGTCGCATACACCGCGAGGATGAAGAATTTCACCCAGAACTTGTTCAACCCCTGGAGCACATGCGGGTTGGCCCGCATCAGCAACGCAAAAGCTTCGCCGTGGCGGAACTCGTCGTTGCACCAGCGCTCGAACCATTTGAAGATCGGGTGGAAGCGCTTATCAGGATTTCGCTCCAGATGACGGTAGATGGTGATGTACCGCGCATAGCCGATCTTTTCGGACAGATAGGTCGCGTAGAAGATGAATTTCGGCTGGAAGAAAGTGTATTTTTTTGATTTCGTCAGAAAACCGAGATCGACGCCAATATCGAACTCCTTGAGCGCGTCGTTGATGAATCCGGCGTGGCGGGCTTCGTCCCGGCTCATGTATTTGAACAGTTCGCAGATGTCCTTGTTCTTGCCGCGCTTCTTCATCTCGGCATAGAGCACGCAGCCCGAGAACTCAGCCGTCAGCGAACTGACCAGGAAGTCGATGAACTCCTTGCGCAGATCCTCAGGAAGCGCTTCCAGGTCGATCCGGTCCCATTCCTCGCCGCGCAGAAAATGATTCTTGTTCGGATCGGAGCGCATTTCCGCAAGCAGTTCATCCCACTCGCCGCGCACGTTGCTGACATCAGTGGCGTCGAGCTTGTCGAAGTCGGTGGTGTAGAAACGCGGGCTGAGCACGGTGCTCTGCTGCGCTATTTGCGTCGTCTCGTTCGGGACGTAGGGCATTTCTTCAGCAACAGACATCCTCAGAGTCTCCTCTCTTCCGAGAAGCTGAATTCGCAGAGTTCCATGAATTCGAAGTCGCCTGTCAGGCGGGTCCAGAGCCGCTCCGGCCAGGTTGCGCGAACCACGGTGGCGCGACGCTCCTCTTCACGGCTTTCGCCATAGGGCACAAAGATCGGTTCACCATGAACGATCACCTCGTCGCCGGGGTGGATATCAACGGCCTGGCCAAAATCCACCTCTGCGTGAAGGCTCTCGAACTTGTGGTCGACCCGCACGGTACAAGGCAACTCGAACCTCTTGCGTCTCAGCCAACCTGTCTGGGGCAGGGACGTTTCCTGCGCATGTATGGTCATCTTGACACCCATCACTGCATGGATTGTGAAGACAACATTAATTTTGCAAACGCTCCTGCATTTGTCACGCCAAATGCCCCTAAATCAATGACTCTTCCGGTCTGGGGGTCCTCCAGCGTCAACCGCCCGTCGGCCCAGCGGCGGAGCATGAACGGATCGCGCGTCACCTTGCCGCTCAACTTCCGCTCGCGGACCAGCCCGCGCAGCACGCCGCGGATGAAACCGCCGGTCTCGGGCGCGACGACCGCGATCCGCTCATTCGTCGTAGCCTCGTAGA
>CAZYUT010000043.1:0-15370 GCA_964650735.1 uncultured Hyphomicrobiaceae bacterium | reverse complement strand
GGCGAAAAAATTCGGCCTCGGCGCGCGCACCGGCCATGCGGTGGCGAAACCGCCGATGCGCGGCAAGCGCGCGCCCACGCGGAAGGCGCGCAAATGAGGATCGTGGGCGGACGGTTGCGCGGCGCGAGGCTGGTAACGCCGCAGGACCGGCGCGTGCGTCCGACCAGCGACAAGGTGCGCGAGGCCGTCTTCAACATTCTGGCGCACGGCGTGGAGGATTTCGAGGTCGAGGGCGCGCGCGTTATCGACCTGTTCGCGGGCACCGGCGCGCTGGGCTGCGAGGCGCTGTCGCGCGGCGCGCGCTTTTGCCTGTTCATCGATGATGCCCCCGCCTCGCGCGGCATGATCCGCCAGAATATCGAGACCCTTGAGTTGACCGGCGTGACCCGCGTGTTCCGGCGCGATGCCGCGCGACTGGGGCCGGCCGGGTCGGTCAAGCCGTTCCACCTGCTGTTTGCCGATCCGCCGTATGGGGAGGGGCTGGGCGAGCGTGCGCTGGCCGCGGCGGCGGCGGGCGGCTGGTTGAAGCGAGGTGCGGTCTGCGTGGTCGAGGAGCGCGCGGATGCCGATTTCGCCGCGCCGGTCGGCTTCACGCCGCTGGACCAGCGCCGCTACGGCGACACAGCCGTCACCTTCCTGCGCTACGAGGGCTAACGGGCGAATTGCGTCATTGCGAGCGAAGCGACGCAATCCAGCTTCAAGCGCCAGGCACGACGCTGGATTACTTCGGCACTTCGGGCCTCGTAATGACAGTCTAATACGCCCGAGTCACCGCCGGCCGAACAACCGCTCGATGTCGCCGAGCTTGAGTTCGATGTAGGTCGGCCGCCCGTGGTTGCACTGCCCGGAATGCGGCGTCGCCTCCATCTCGCGCAACAGCGCATTCATCTCTTCGGGCTTCAGCCGCCGCCCGGCGCGCACGCTGCCATGACACGCAATACGCGCGCAGATGTCATAGAGGTGCCGCTCCAGGCTGAACGCCGCGCCGTGGCTGCGCAACTCGTCCGCCAGATCGCGCACAAGCCCCTTGATGTCGCCATCGCCGAACAGCGCGGGAACGCCCTGAACCGCCAGCGCGCCGGGGCCGAATCTCTCGATCATCAGGCCGAGCCGGGCGAAATCCTCGGCCTGCGCCATCATCAGCTCGATATCCCCCTCGTCCATCTCCACGATCTCGGGGATCAGCAGGCCCTGGCTCGTCGCGCCGCCGTTGCTGAGCGCCGTCTTCAGCTTTTCATAGACGAGGCGCTCATGCGCGGCGTGCTGATCGACGATGACGAGCGCGTCCTCGCTCTGGGCGATGATGTAGGCCGAATGCACCTGCGCCCGCGCCGCGCCGAGAGGATGAGCAGTTGCCTCGCTCGTCGCCTCGGTAGCCTCAGCGCTGGGATGGTCGAGTTCTGCGATTGGCGCTTGCCACTGCGCGGCATAGGCCGTCTGGCGCGGCGCGGCGAAGCCGTTCGGCCTGGCCCGCTCAAGCGCGCCCGCCCCTATCGCCTGCGATGTCCGCCGGCCAGTGTCGGCCTCCAGCGCGCGGCGCAGCGCCCCATGGACAAACGCGCGCACCAGCCCGGCATCGCGGAAGCGCACCTCCGCCTTGGCCGGGTGGACGTTCACATCCACGCGCTCATGCGCGATCTCAAGGAACAGCACAAGTTGCGGGAACCGGCCACGCGGCAGGAAATCGGCATAAGCCGCGCGCGCCGCGCCGAGAAGCAGCTTGTCCCGCACCGGCCGCCCGTTGACGTAAAGATATTGCGCCTGCCCTGTCGCGCGGTGGAGCGTGGGCGGCGCGGCATAGCCGGTGAGCCTCAGGCCCTCTCGTCCGGCGCTCAGCGCGGTCGCGTCGGCGGCGAAGTCCTCGCCCATAATCCGCGCGAGCCGGTGGCGTGCCGTGTCGTCGTCGCCCGCGCGCACGGCGGGCAGTTTCAGGCTCGTGCGCTCGCCGGTCGTCAGCGTAAAGCCGATGGCGGGGTGCGCCAGCGCAATGCGCTTGACCACATCGGTGATAGCAGTGTTCTCCGCACGCTCCGACTTCATGAATTTGAGCCGGGCGGGCGTGGCGTGGAACAGATCACGCACCTCGACCACCGTGCCGTGGTTCAGCGCGGCAGGGCGCACATCGCTCTTCGCGCCGGCGCTCACGCTGATCTGGTGCGCCGTATCCGCGCCTGCCTGCCGGCTAGCGATCGACAGATGCGCGACCGCGCCGATTGACGGCAGCGCCTCGCCGCGAAAGCCCAGCGTGTCGATATGCGAGAGATCGCCGTCCGGCAGCTTCGAGGTCGCGTGGCGCTCAACGCAAAGCGTCAGATTGCCCGCATCCATGCCCGCGCCGTCATCCGCCACGCGGATGAGCGCCAGCCCGCCGCCTGCGCTCACCACGTCAATCTGATCCGCACCCGCGTCGATCGCGTTTTCGACGAGTTCCTTGACGACGCTCGCCGGGCGCTCGATCACTTCGCCCGCGGCGATGCGGTTAATCAGCCCCGCGTCGAGTTGGCGAATGTGGTGCGTCGTGCCCATCGGATGCGGCTGGAGCCATGATCCCGTCCCGTTGGAGCGGATCATGGCTCCAAGTCCTTGTCTTGTCGCGCGATTCACTCCGAAAACCGGTTCCCATCCCCGATCATGCCGGGGACATGCTTTTCGGATCGCGCTTGAGATACTCCCGCGTCAGCGTCTTGCCGAGTTCCACGCCGGGCTGGCCGAACGGATCGACCCCGAGCAGGTGCCCGGCAAGAATCGTCTCGACCATCATATGCATGAGCAGGCGGCCAAGCGTGGTCTCGTCGGGATTGTCCACATCTATGACCCGGACCGGACGCCCGGCATGCATGAGCGCGTCAGCGATGGCGTGCTGCTGCGCGGAAACCAGTTCGCTCACGCGCCGGCCGGCGAGATAATCGACGCCAGCGGCGGCGGCGAGGTCGGCGGGCATCGGCGGGTCGTCGTGGCCATGCTTCGGACGGATCAGCGTGATGTAATGATCCGGCGGGCCGTCCATGAACAGCTGAAGCTGGCTGTGCTGATCGACCGGACCGAGCGCGGCGAGCGGGGTCGTGCCCTTGCCGTCCTTGCCGAGGCTTTCCGCCCAGAGCTGCACGTACCAGCGCGCGAGATGGGAAAGGCGATCGGCATAGGGCATCATCACGTTGACGCTGACGCCCTTGTCCTCCGCCAGCGCGACGGCCGTGGCCGCGCCGACCGCCGGGGCATAGTCCTCCGGATCGCAGTCCAATTCGTCCAGCACCCGCGCGCCGCCCGCGCGGATCGCAGCGGCATCCAGCCCGCGCGCCAGCGCGACGATCATCCCGACATTGCTGAACACCGAAAAGCGCCCGCCAATTTCGGCGTCGTGGTCGAGCATGGGAATGCCCAAACCCTGGAACAGCGTGCGCAGCGGGTTTTTCGCGCCTTCGCGCGACGGCTCGCTCAGGCCCAGGAAGGCGCGCGGGATCATCTCAGCCATATCGGCGCGGCGCATCCAGCCGAGCGCCGAGAGCGCCTGCATCAGGGTTTCCGCCGTGCCGCCGGATTTGGAGATGACGAGGAACCGGGTCGTCTCGGGGTCGAGCAGGTTCAGGCCATGCTGGAGCGAAAGCGGGTCGAGATTGTCGTAAAATCGCACGCGTGGCAGCAGGCCCGCGGCGTGGCGCTGATCGCCGGGGATGCACCAGCCAGCAAGCCGCGCGAGGGTCTGCCCGCCGAGGCTGGAGCCGCCGGTGCCGAACACGATCAGCGTCTTGGCACCTTCAAACAGGCGGTCGAGCGCAGCGCGCGTTGTCTCGATGTCCTCCGTTTCGCGCGCAACCCCCAACATCCGGTAGCCGCTCTGGGCAAGGCCCTCGCGCAGCTCCGCCATCTTCGGCGCAAGCGCGCGCAGCCGATCGTCCAGCGCCGCGCGCGACAGCCCCTGCGCGCCGATCCGCTCTTCCAGGCAACCGGTGATGTTGTGGTGGAAGGTCATGGTGTCCGCCTTTTCGCGCGCTCCGACGTCACGCGCGATTTATCCGAAAAACCGGTGTCCAGCCCGGAACAGACATTTTTCGGACCGCGCTTGCTGGCGCGTCATCTTGTCTGACGCACCTTTAGCAAAGCGGCGCGGAGAAATAAACGATCCAGGCTCAGCCGCGCGGCTCGGCTCCCATCTGCGGCTGGCCGACGATGACGGTGATAAGCCGCTCCGGCTTCAGCAGGTCGGCGGCTACGCGCTTGATGTCCTCCTCCGTCACCGCCTGGATATAACTGTTGCGGTTGTCGAAGTAGTCAATCCCGAGTTCATCGAGCTGCACGCCAAGAAGCTGTTGGGCGATCTTCCCGCTGGTGTCAAAACGCAGCGCATAGGAGCCGACCAAGTATTGCTTGGCGTACATCAGCGTCTCGGCATCGACACCATTTTTGGCCAGGTCGGAAAGCACCTCGCGGACAACATCGATGCTTTGGGATACTGCCTCGTTCTTGGTCGCCACACCTCCGATCATCATGCCGGCGTGATCCAGCGGAAACAGATATGTGAACACGGAATAGGCCAGCCCGCGCTTCTCACGCACCTCCTCCATCAGCTTGGAGGCAAAACCGCCGCCGCCAATGATGTAGTTGAGCACAAACGCGGCGTAGAAATCCTCATGGTGACGGTGGTAGCCCGGCAGACCAAAGCGCACTGTCGATTGCGGCACGTTCATTTCCACAATGTGCGGCTCGGATTTGCTGGCCAACGCGGCTTCCGGCACCTCTTGGAGCGCCGCCTGCTCCGGCAGCCCTGCGAAAATGTCATCCAGCATCGGCGCAAGTTCTTCCGCGGTGATGTCTCCGACGACGGCGACCTTCAGGTTGTCGCGCGCAAAACCGTCGGCCATCGCCGCACGCAGGTCATCGGCGCTTATGTTTTCGATTGTCTCCAGGGTGCCTTTGGTCGGGCGGGCATAGGGGTGATCGGCAAATGCCAGTGCGAACCATTCGCGGGTCGCGACCTGACCCGGGTCCTCCCTGGAGAATTTCAGGTCGGTTGCGATGGACCCACGAATGCGATCAATGGAATCGGCGTCGAAGCGCGGCTCGGTCAGCGCCAGGTTCAGCAGCCGCGCGGCCTCCTCCTTGTTGGCGGTCAGCGTTTGCAGGCGTCCGGTGAAGTTGTCGCGGCCTGCGTCGAAGCTCAGCCGGATCGCCAAGTCCTCCAGCCGCTGCTGGAACGCCTGCGCGTCAATCTCGCCTGCGCCCTCGTCCAGCATCCCGGAAAGGAAATGCGCACGCCCGGCCTTGCCGTCAGGGTCCTGGGCGGCGCCAGCTCGGTCGAAACCGAATTCCATCGTGATTAGCGGAATCCGGTGTTCTTCGATGAGCCATGCTTCGATTCCAGAGGGGCTGACGACTTTCTGAATACGCATTGCGTGGGCCGCGTGGCTTGTTGCGATGATGATTGCGACGAAGGTTAGGACGCTGAAGGCGTTGACGCAAAGCGCCGTGATGGCTCTCGATCGGAGCATGGTTCAACCTCGCTGGACGAAGACGGTCCGCCGCCTTACTGAATTGTCGTTTCCGGGCCGACGCTTGGGTCCACCGCCGGCTGACTGCGCTCAGCCACGGCCTGCGGATCCGGCATCAGCTTCGCTGTCACGGAGCGTTCTGGCTGAAGATACCTCTGGGCGGCCGCCGCAACGTCCTCCATTGTGACCCTGGCGAGCCGCTGCGGGTGCTCGGCAATATCCTCGACGCTTCGTCCGGTGGCCAGCGCGTAACCGTATATGCGTGCCATGCTGGTCTGGCTGTCATAGTTGTAAACCAGTTCGGCGATTGCAGCGCGGCGGGCCCGCTCAAGCTCGTCCTCGGTAACGCCATTCTGCGCCACATCGCTGATGACCCGGTTCAGCGCCGCCTCGACATCCGCCAGATCGGTTCCAGGCATGGCCACGGCATACAGGCCGAGCGAGCCATAATCGCGCGTGATGCCCGAGAACCAGCCGCCTGCGGTCGTGGCCATCTTCTGGTTAACGACAAGCTCCTTGTAGATCCGGCCCGTCGGATTTTCGCCGACGATCCGCATCAGGAGTTCCAGCGCCTCGGCCTCCAGCCCCTCGTCGTTCGCGTAGCTGGGCGCTAGATAATATCGGTAAAGCGTCGGCTTGGCCGCGCGCGCATCCTTCAGCGTGACTTCGCGCGGGGCGCGCGGCTCAGGCTCTTCCGGGCGGACACCGCTGCCGACTTCATCGCGGCGGGGGATAGCGCCATAATGCGTGCGGGCAAGGTTCAGAACCAGCTCCGGCTCCACATCGCCCGAGACCACGAGCACAGCATTGTTCGGCGCGTAGAACCGCTCGTAAAACGAAAGCGCATCTTCGCGGTCAAGCTGGCGGATTTCGGTTTCCCAGCCGATAATCGGCGTGCCGTAGGGATGCGCGACGTAGAGCGCGGCGCGCGCCTGCTCCTGAAGGATGCTTGATGGATCATTGTCGACGCGCATCCGGCGCTCTTCCAGAACAACATCGCGCTCGGTGCGTACGTTCTCAGGATCGAGACGCAGGTTGACCATCCGGTCAGCCTCCATGCGCATGACGTCGCCAAGACGATCCTTGGGGATGCGTTGGAAATAGGCAGTCACGTCTTGCGAGGTGAATGCGTTGTCTTGCCCGCCCCAGCGCGCAACAAGCTTGGAGAATTCGCCAGGCGCTGTTTCCTCGGTCCCCTTGAACATCAGGTGTTCGAGGAAATGCGCGATACCGGAATGCCCCGGCGGCTCATCCGCCGCGCCCACCTTGTACCAGACCATGTGCGTGACCACCGGCGCGCGGTTATCGGGGATAACGACGACCTGCATGCCGTTGTCGAGCGTATAGCTGGCAACCTTGGGTGCGCTGCCCGCGAGTTCGAGTGCGCTCGCGCCCGGCCGGTCATCTGCTGCGTGGGCATTGAAAAGTGTCATGGTCGCGATCCCCATGGCAATCAGGGTGGCGAGAACAGTGAGGCTGATGCGGTTGAGCGTGAAGTCGTTTGTGAGACGCGCAAAGCGTGCGCGCGGCATGCGGATGCCGTGGCGTTCCATGATGGGCTCCTCTCCTGCGCGGTGCAGGCGCTGCTTGCCGCGGGTTTAGAGGGAATGTAGCGCGCGAGTGACAAGGCGCAAGTTAATACCCCGTCATGCGCGCGGCAGGATGAGGGCGCAAAAAAGGGGCGCGCCGGATTGCGAGAACCTGACACGCCCCAAGAGCTTCGGAGAGTTTATTCTGCTTCGGAGAGTTTATTCTGCTTCGGAGAGCTTATTCTGCTTGACCGCCGGAAGCGGAACTTCCGCCAAGGGCCTCACCAAGGGTCTCGCCGAGTTGGCTTGGGCAGCGCTGCTCGCGTCCCATGTTCTTATCGAACTCTTCAATCCCGCCATCGCCTGACCAGTCGCCCTGGCGGCAGTAGCGTTCACGTTCGGCTTCGGCTTGTTCAGCCTGACGAGCTGCAATCAGGTCTGGATCTTCCGGCCACTCCTGCTCTACGGTCGCCACTTGCCGCTCACCGGGTTCTGGCAGGCTCTCGGTGCTCGGCGGGACGACGAGCGGCGGCTTGTCCTCAAGATCAGGCTCGGGCGGCGGCTTCGAAACCAGGTTGATGCCAGCGGCCTCTAGAATCGGCGCATTGATTTGCACATCGGCGCCAGCGCAGCCGGCGAGCAATATCGCAAGTCCGCCCGCAGCGCCAAAACGCGCCAGCTTCTTGCTTGTCCGGCCTGATGCCATCAGTTGCGCTCCCCGCCGCAGTGCGAATCAAATCGTTATTTCTCTAACGAATCCGAATGCTTTGCGTCGATTTTATGGCTCACCGCCACCATGTCGTAGAGTAGAGCGAGCGCGCCCCCGACAATAGCGGCATCCGCGATGTTGAACACATACCAGTAGAAGCCGTAGGCGTGCAGCGAAACGAAGTCGGCGACCGCGCCGTAGATTGCCCGGTCGATCGCATTGCCGACCGCCCCGCCCACGATGAGCGCCAGCGAGATCGCCTGCAGGCGGCTATTTGTGCGCGCCATCCACACGGTGAGCAGCAGCGCGGCGCCGACGGCGATTGCGATGAGGATGTTCCGTCCAAATGCGGTGTCCTGGGCAAACAGGCCGTATGAGATACCAGGGTTCCAAAGCATGACGAGGTCCAGGAACGGCGCCACGGCCACCCGTCCGCGCCCTGGCAACTCAAAGACGTGGATGATCCACCACTTGGTGAGCTGATCGAGCGCCAGGACGACGAGCGCTGTCCCAAGCCCCAGACGAAACCACGGACCCGCCGCCATCCTGCGCCCCTCAGTTGCCAGAGCGCGCGTCGAATTGGCGCACGGCCTCCGCGTCGCGCGGGCTCAGGTCCGGGAATTCCGGATCGCTGCCCACATCGGGCGAAATCTTCCAGGAACGCGCGCATTTGCGCCCCAGCGCCAGCTCCGGTACGACCGCGACGCCCGCGACCTCCTCGAAGCGATAGGCGTCCGCCGGCCCCTCGCCGTGCTTCAGCGTCGCGTCGCTCGTAATCGCGATCTCCGCCCAGTCCATGCTCTTTGCGGCGTCGTAGAGCGCGTTGTCGCTGATGAAGATGGCGGGGGCGGCCTCCAGGCTGGAGCCGATGCGTTTCTCGCGGCGCTCGATTTCCAGCGCCCCGGTGACGACCCGGCGAACCTTGCGGACCTTCGCCCACCGTTCGGCCAGCGTCTCGTCACGCCAGTCCGCCGGCAGGTCGGGAAACAGCCGCAGATGGACTGAACCGTTCTTCGACGGGTAGCGCGATAGCCAGACCTCCTCCATCGTAAAGCACAGGATCGGCGCGAGCCATGCTGTCAGGCAGGAGAACAGCTCGTCCAGAACGCTCAGCGCGGCGCGGCGCTTCAAGCTGTCATACGGCTCGCAGTAGAGCGTGTCCTTGCGGATGTCGAAGTAAAACGCGGACAGATCAATGGTCGTGAAGTTATAGAGCGCGTGGAACACCTTCTTGAAGTCGAAGGCGTCATAGCCGCCGCGCACGAGGTCATCGAGTTCCGCCAGCCGGTGCAGCATGTAGCGCTCCAGCTCCGGCATGTCCTCCGGTGCGATCCGCAGCTCTTCGTCGTAATGCGCAAGGTTGCCCAGCATGAAGCGCAGCGTATTGCGCAGCTTGCGATAGGCGTCCACACTCGACTTGATGATCTCGTCGCCGACGCGCACATCCTCCGAATAGTCCGAGCTCAGCGCCCAGATCCGCAAGATTTCCGCACCGTTTTGCTTGATGACGTCCTGCGGCGCGACCACATTCCCGAGCGATTTCGACATCTTGCGGCCGTCCTCGGCCATGACGAAGCCGTGGGTCAGCACTGCCTCGTAGGGCGCGCGCCCGCGCGTGCCGCAGGACTCAAGCAACGAAGACTGGAACCAGCCGCGATGCTGGTCAGAGCCCTCCAGATAGAGCGAGGCCGGCCATTGCAGGTCGCGGCGCTTTTCGAGGGTGAAGGCGTGGGTCGAGCCCGAGTCGAACCAGACATCGAGGATGTCCGTCACCGGCTCCCAATCCGCCGTGTTCTTGACCAACCCATTCAGGAAACGCTCGCGCATCCCTTGCGCGAACCACGCGTCCGCGCCCTCGGCTTTAAAGGCGTCGGTGATGCGCTTGACCAGCTCCTTCGAGCCATCGAAGCCGCCGTGCGGGATGTATTCGCCCGTCTCGCGATGGACGAAGATCGTCAGCGGCACGCCCCAGGCGCGCTGGCGCGAGATCACCCAGTCCGGCCGGTACTCGATCATCGAGCGCAGGCGGCGCTGCCCGGCCGCGGGCACAAAGCGCGTCTTGTCGATGGCCTCCAGCGCCATTTCGCGCAGCGTGGACTTCTTGCGCCGGCCCTTCACCTTGATCTTCCGGTCCATCGGGATGAACCATTGCGGCGTGTTGCGGAAGATGACCGGGGCTTTCGAGCGCCACGAATGCGGATACTGGTGGCGCAGCTTGCCGCGCGCGGCGAGCATCCCGGCCTCAGCTAGCGCACCGATGACCGCCTCGTTCGCGTCGCCGAACTTGCCCTTGTCGGTGATGACGCGCTTCGGCGCGTCGCCGCCGAATACGGGGACATGCGCGAAATAATAGCCGTCCTCGCGCACGGTGTGGGGCACATCCTCGATGCCTGCCTCCGCGAAGCTCTGCCGGTTGGCGACGAACAGCGCGTAGTCGTCCGCGCCGTGGCCCGGTGCGACATGGACGAAGCCTGTGCCCGCGTCGTCGGTGACGAAATCGCCTTCGTAGAGCCGGACATCGAAATCGTAGCCGCTCTCGTGCAGCGGATGACGGCAGACGAAACCCTGCGGGCGCACGTCCTGAACGCGCGTCCACGCCTCGATCCGGGCGGCCTTCTTCAGGTTTTCGGCCAGTTTGTCGGCGACGATCAGCCGCTCGCCTTCGGCGGCCCAATTGCCCTCGGGCGCATCGGTGATCTCGTAAAGACCGTAGACGATGTCTGGCGAGTATGCGATCGCGCGGTTGCCGGGGATGGTCCAAGGCGTCGTCGTCCAGATCACGACCTTCGCGTTGCCAAGCGCCTTTGACGCGGCGTTCTCCACGAGCGGAAACTTCACGAAGATCGTCGGGCTTTCGTGCTCGTGATACTCCACCTCCGCCTCGGCCAGCGCGGTGCGCTCCACCACTGACCACATCACCGGCTTCGACCCGCGATACAGCGCACCGGCAAGCGCGAACTTCATCAGCTCGTGAGCAATCACGCTCTCGGCCTCGTAGCTCATGGTCAGGTAGGGGTTTGACCAGTCGCCCTCGATTCCCAGCCGCTTGAACTCCTGGCGCTGCACGTCAATCCAGTGATCGGCGAATTCGCGGCACTCACGGCGGAAGTCGACAATCGGCACCTCGTCCTTGTTCTTGCCCTTGGCGCGATATTGCTCCTCGATCTTCCATTCGATCGGCAGGCCGTGACAGTCCCAGCCGGGCACGTAATTCGCATCGCGCCCCATCATCTGCTGGCTGCGCACAACCGCATCCTTGAGGATCTTGTTCATCCCCGTGCCGATATGGATATGGCCGTTGGCATAGGGCGGGCCGTCATGCAGCGTGAAAGGCGGGCGGCCCTTGGCGTCCTTGCGCAGCCGCTTGTAGAGGTTGAGCTTATCCCAGCGCGCAAGAAACTCTGGCTCGCGCTTGGGCAAGCCCGCTTTCATGGGGAAGTCGGTCTGCGGCAGAAACAGGGTCTCGCGCCAGTCGCGCTCCGCCGGTGCGTCGGCAGGGGCTGCGGCCTTGGGCTGTTTGACGTGCTTCATCAATCTGTCGTTCTCTCGGTAAAGGCGATCTGGTGCCGCCCCCATGCAGGTGACGGTTTGTGCGCGTTGTATCAGCCGCACACTCAACAATCCAGCCGCACTCGCAGGGTTTTTCAGCCAGCCACAACACGTTTCAGTCCGGCGCGCAGCCAGTCTTCGCTGTCCGCATCCAGGTCCAGTCTCACCGGCAAGATATGAGAGGCTGCCTTGAGCGCGCCAACGGCGTTGCTGCCCTCGCGCATCCGCACCCAGTCCTTTTGCGTTGTCACCAGCCGCGCCTGCGCCTGCTGCGCGTGCGCAATCAGCTTGGCGGCGTCCTCGGGCGTGTAGACGTGGTGGTCGGGAAAGGCGTAGCGCGCCGTGATCCGCGCGCCGAGCCGCTTCAGCGTGTCGAAAAACTTGGCCGGGCGCCCGATGCCGGAATAGGCGATGACCGGCGCCTCGCCGAGCCAGCGCGTGTCGGCATCCGGCTCCAGCCGCCCGCGCAACACCGGCAGATCAAGCCGCCGCCCCATCGCCTCGCCGGCCGCGCCTTCGCCGATCAGCAGCATTGCATCCGCCCGCCGCGCCTGAAAGCCAAGCGGCGCGCGCAACGGCCCTGCCGGGATCACCGCGCCGTTGCCAATTCCGGCCTCCGCATCCACCACGATCAGCGAGAAATTCTTGGCAAGCTGCGGGTTCTGGAAGCCGTCATCCATGACGATTGCCCCGGCCCCTTGCCGCTCGATCATCGCCGCGCCGGCCTTGCGGTTGCGCGAGATGACCGTTGGCGCATGGCGCGCCAGCAGCAGCGGCTCATCGCCGACCGCCCCGGCATGATCCCGGTCCGGGTTCACCAGATGCGGACCCGTCCGCGCGCCGCCATAGCCCCGGCTCAGGAAGGTCGGATAGACCTCCATATCCTGCAGCAGTTCAGCGACTTTTATGGCCGTCGGCGTCTTGCCTGCGCCACCGGCTGTGAAGTTGCCGATGCAGATGACCGGGATTCGCGCGCGATAGGGCTGTGCCAGCGAAAATCGCAGCGGAGTGATAGCGCCGTATAGCCAGGAGACTGGAATCAGCGCCGCCTTGGCCAGCCGGCCGCGCGCAGAGGGGGGGCGGTCATCCGACCACCAGCCCGGCGCATCACGAGGCATGGCGCGTGTCCGCGCGCGCGTCTGACGCGCCAGCCTCGCCAGCGGCCAGACCGGACGCAGCGGCGACGGCTTCGGCCGGAAGAATGCGCTGCGTCGGGCGGTTCACTCTGCCTTCGGCATAAGGCGCAAGCGCGGCCAGCGTGCGCTCCAGAGCACCCTGAAGCTCGGCAGCGGCGGCGCGTGCAGCCGTGCGCATCGCTTCAAGCGTCTGCGGATGGGCCAATAGCTCCTCCACCGTGCCGGCAAGGTCTTGCGCGCACGCCACTTCGCGGCAGCCGCCGTTTTTCGCAAGCGCCTCGTAGCTCTGGGCAAAATTGGCGTGATGCGGGCCGGTGATGACGCCGGTTTCAAGTTTCACCGCCTCGATCGGGTTCTGCCCGCCATGCGGCACGAGCGATCCGCCGATCAGCGCCAGCGGCGAAACCGCATACCATGTTCCAAGTTCGCCAAGGGTGTCGGAAATGAACAGCTCGGTCTCCGTCGCGGGCAGCGGCGTGCGCGAGCGCCGCGCGACTGAGACGCCCCGATGCGTCGCCATCTCGAGGATCGCCGCGCCACGCTCCGGATGCCTCGGCACGATGACTGTCAGCAGCCCCGGAATGCGCTCGCGCAATCGCTCAGCCGCCTCCGTGACGATCTCGTCCTCGCCTGGATGCGTGCTCGCGGCCAGAAAGATCGGCCGGTCGGCAAGCGCCGCCGTCAACTCGCCCCGCAAGGTTTCGTCCACAGGCGGCGCAGGCGCATCCGCCTTCAGGTTGCCAAGTGTCAGCACGGTATGCGCGCCGGTTTTCATGAAGCGGCGCGCCAGCGTCTCATCCTGCGCAAGGATCATATCGAAGCGCGAAAACAGCGGCCGGCTCATTCCCGGTTGCTTGCGCCAGCGCTTGAACGAGCGCGGCGACATGCGCGCGTTGACCAGCACCATCGGGATGCCGCGGGCGTGCGTGTCCAGAATCAGGTTCGGCCAGATTTCCGACTCCGTGAAGAGCGCAAGCTCTGGCTGCCAGTAATCCAGAAAGCGCCGGACGAACTGAGGCGAGTCAAGTGGCGCGAATTGGTGCACCGCGCCCTCGGGCAGACGGCTGCTGGCGATGCGCGCGGATGTGACGGTGAAGGTCGTCAGCACCATGCAGATGTCAGGGTAGCGTTCCCGCAGCGCATGCATGAGCGGCAGGATCGCGTTCGTCTCGCCGACACTGGCAGCGTGGAACCACCAGAGCCGGCCCTGCGGACGCGTGCGCCCCGGGCGGCCGAATCGCTCGCCGAGCCGCTCGCCGATCTCCTTGCCCTTCGCCACGCGGCGGCGCAGCAACATCCCGGCGGCGGGGCGCGCGACACGGGTCAGTAGCCGGTAGATTTTCAGCAGGAGACCGGGCGGTTCCGGGTTCACGGCGCTCACAGGCTCGGCCAGATGGGGGCTGCCGCCCACAAGCGCGTAGGCCCGTCGGGTCACGGCGTTCACCCGCCTCTCCAGATCACTGCGGCTGGCCTCAAGCTGCTTTTCATCCGCGTGCTCCGGCACATGCAGCGGGTCGCCCATGACCATGGCGAATTTGGAAAACGGCAGGTTCAGCGTGAACCGGCTCCAGCTGTGGACAACGATGTTACGCTGCGTGGCGAACCCCATCGGGATGATCGGACGGCCCGACGCGCTGGCCAGCGCAACCACCCCCGTACCTGCCTTGCGCGCGGGGCCAGGCGGCACGTCGGCGGTCATCGCCACGTTCACGCCGTCCCGCAAACTGCTCAAAGCCGCCCGGAAAGCGGTCGCCCCGCCGCGATCCTTGCGGCGGCCAGCAGCACCCGCACCGCGGATCAACTCGATATCGAAATGGCGCACCGCCTGGGCGATCACTTCGGCATCCCCGTGGCGCGCGATCATCATCTTCGCTGGTTGATGCGCCGGTTTCATCGTCGCCGACATCAGAAACTGACCGTGCCAGGTCGTGAAAATAGCGGGTGCCAACTCGTCGATCCGCCGGTCCATGTCATCGGGCATGCGCGTCACCTTCGAGGTGTCGCGCACAAGCGCGATGTACCGCGCAGCGAGCCAGCCAAGCGCCCTTTTCAGAGCCGGGGGTTTGGAACGCCGTGGGGCCATGAAACACTCACGATGATCGCGGCCTCAGCCACGCGGCGGGCGCGCGTCCCTCAATCCGTTTCGGAAATCTCGCCGCTTTCGGGGTCGAGGAGCCGGTGCACATGCACGATGAAGTAGCGCATATGGGCATCGTCGACCGTCCGCTGGGCGGCACCCTTCCACGCATCATACGCCTGCGCGTAGTTCGGGTACATCCCGACGATATCGAGTCTCGAGAGATCCTTGAACTCAACTTGGTCCAGCGATTTTAACTCGCCGCCAAAAACGAGGTGAAGCAGTTGCTTCTTCGGGTGCTCTTGCTCCTGTTCCGGCATGGCGTCAGCTCACTCCGCGTTTCGTCCCGCCGGCTCATCGAACGGCGGCCAACAGCTTGTCATGCATGCCGGGCGGTCCGGCAATGGTCCCGTCGAAAACGGGCTCGCACTTGTTGAAGCGGTACGGCGATCCATTGGTCGATGTCACCCGTCCACCCGCTTCTTGCACGATCAGCGTGCCCGCCGCAACGTCCCATTCGCTCTTGCGGCCCTTGGCGATCAGTCCGTCCGCGCGGCCGGCGCCGACGAGGCACATGCGGTAGGCGATGGAGTAGACGAAAGTGGTCGTCACCTCCGGTTCGCCGGGAGTGTGCCAGCCCGCGCGCCTGGCCACTCCCTGGGGCGCGAGGATATGTGCGCCGTGCAGATCACTCTGCGGCGACACCCGGATGGGTTTGTCATTCAACTGCGCGCCAAGGCCCCGGCAGGCCGCGAACAACTCATCGCGCACCGGATTGTACACCGCCGCAACCATTGGCTCCCCGTCTTCGACAAGCCCAACGGAGATCACCCACTGTTCGCGATCCTGAATGAACGCCTTGGTGCCGTCGATCGGGTCCACGA
>CAZYUT010000042.1:0-15541 GCA_964650735.1 uncultured Hyphomicrobiaceae bacterium | reverse complement strand
AGTGGAACAATCACCGAACTTTGGAGATCACTACGGCGGCGAGCCCCCGCAACCATTTCGCAAGCCCTTCCTGCGCAGCGGTTCAATCGCCCATCCCGTTCCAACTCCCAAGCCGGTCGCGGCGGGCAACACACGCGTGACTTGCGCCGTATAAAATCCACACTCGCACGCTAGCGATCGCGGCCGGTAAGGACAATCCGGTAAGCGAAACCCATGAGCCTCCACTGGTTACGATCCATTGCGCTGCGCCCTCTCGTTGCGGCTGTCTTCCTCGCATGCATGAACCCGCTGATCTCACAAGCCGCCAACGCCTGCGAAAGCGGCGATACGGTCGTGACGACCTGCGCGGACTGGCTGGCAGATGCGCATCGGGACTTCCTGCAGCAGCGCAAAACCCGCGCTATCACCGTTGCTCCGGAAGACGGGCAGATCTCCAACCGCATCAGCGGGCGCGCATGGACGCCGGCCAACGGCGATTTTCCCGTCTATGTCGCGCCAGACGGCGCGGCGGTCGAGCTTCGGACCAGCCTCAGCAGATTGGGCGCCTATTACGCCAGCGAGGACGCAGAAAAGATCGCGAAGGGCGAGGAGACCCTTCCCGAGGGAACGGACCTGCCAGAGCCTGTGACCGCGCGCCGCAAGACGGTCGACATGTGGAGCAATGTGAAGCTGGAAGGGCTTATCCCCGGCGGCTCGCAGGCGGGCATCATCAGCCATTTCGGCGCCGATTACGCGGTCAGCGATGATTTGCTGGTCGGCGCGTCGGTGGAGTTCGAGGACCTGCAGACCTACGGCGATGCGGTCAGCGGCGCGACAACTGCCGGGACAGCGTTCCTCGCCGGACCTTACATGGCCCAGCGCCTGACGGACAACCTTGTGTTCGATGCGCGCCTTGCATGGGGCCAGAGCGACGATGCGGTGGCTGGAGACGGAATGGCCGCGCGTGTTCGAACCGAGCGCAGTCTCGCCAAGGCGCGGCTGGAGGGCGATTTCGACCTGGCCGGCTGGCAGATTTCATCATCGGCCGCGTTCATTCATGCCCGTGAAGCACCTGCAGGCGGGTGGGCAGAAGGCGTCAGCTCGAACACGCTGACCCTTGAACCAGAGGTGCGCCGCACCTTCAAGATCGAAGACGGCCCTGCCATCCAGCCCTTTATCGTTTATCGGAACAGCGCCGCGTTCGACGCGGTTGAGAACCTGTCAGAACTGGACGCGCTTAGCTTTCAGGGCACGCTGGGCGGCGGCGTGAATGTGACCATGCCGGATGAATACAACGTACGGGCAACCACCGAGATCGAGCGGAGGGATGCGGACACAGACCCCAACCTTACTGGCCGGGTGCAGGTGACCATACCACTGCCGTAACGGGGTGCCCAAGCGATAGCCGGGCGCAGGCGGCGAAGACGGCTCGGGCTGCGCCCGATGCGTTGGTCGAGAGATGAGTTGAGACGGATCCTAACGCTGACCTGTACGGGATTCGCCCCCGGGCCGGGAGAGACAACCCGGAGGCAACGCTCACGCTGGCCGGCGCTTACGACGCCTCAGGCAGATCCCGTGCCTGCTCAGCCGTCATCTGGAGTTCGATGCGGTTTTGAGCGGCCCGGTACTGATCCGGGTTGATTTCAACGGTCTTGGAGCCGATCCCGAGGAACCCGCCGGATTCGATGCGGAGCTTCTTACCCTGTCCGCCAGTGCCGGGCATCACTTCGACGACCTCACCGACCTTTTCGCCATCAGAGGTGAACACCGGCCAACCTCGGTATTGCGCCTGACCCTGCTGGCCCGTCTGGCCCTGCATCTGCTGGGTCTCGCGCTGAGCGCCCATCTGATCCTCTTGAGTGTCCTGGGCCAGAGCCGGCGTGATCGCCATCGCCGTCGAGAGCGCGATTGCGCAGAGAATATCTTTCCACATTTTGCGTTCTCCTTTGATGATTGCTACGGCAAGGGACAGAGGAATGTCCCCGTACCTGCTCAGCGAACACGCCAAACGCTCATCTGTTGCGGGCGCGGCGAGCGCAATTCGCGCAGATAGTGAATAGATCACAAGGCCCTGCGTCACGATGGGGCTTATTTGTCTGATTCGGAACGGCACAGCACGACACGGCTCGGCCTAGCGCAGCGCAGAGCGCGCCTCCTTGGAAGCGCGCCCTCAGTCAAGTCGATTGTCGGAACGGAATCAGACGCCGCGAAGCACGGCCTTAGCGCGAATTACGCGCGATTGCCGCGCAGGACGAAGAACAGCCCGATCAGCAGCAGCACGACCTGGAACTCCATGCCCCCCATCGGATGGCTTTCGGACGGTACGAAGCTCCACCGGGGCCAGTGCACCATCACGATCGCGCCGAGCATCACCGGGATGATCGCAAGACCGCTCAGCCGCGTGATGACATCGCCCACCGACCCCGCGATCAGACGGCCCAGCAAGATGCCGATTCCGCCGGCAACCTCGGCGAAAGCAACGAGCGCCCATACGCCGAAAGGCTGACCCATTGGAATGGGGCCGCCGCCGGCGAGGTCAGCGACCTTGGCGACGCCGTGAAAGATGAACACGGAGGCGAGCGCGATGCGCAGGACCCAATCCGCATGAAAGCGGACCGCGGCAGGGGATTGGACATAGGTTTGTTCAGCCATGGGATCTCTCCTTATGTATACAGCAAAAGACTTTGTGCATCACTTCGGTTCGTAAATGACGTCCCTTTCATCAACTGTCGAATAACGTTTTCGCGATGACTACACACTGCCAGTTGAACAATTTGTGAAATGTTTGAGATGACTGAAGCTGGGCAAGCGCCGCCGTGGATGCAGCGGGTCGCATCTGGTCCTTGCAGACTATGCATTTGAACGGGCTAAGCTTGGCGGTTATCCAGTCAAAGAGTTGGGAATGCTCTGCAACGGAGGGATGCGTATGGTCAACAAGCGGAACACCCGGGTCGTGAAAGCCCGCCGTTGGATGGTGGCTGGGGCCGTGGCGACCGCCGTCGCGGGGGCCGCAGAGGCGGCGGAGGCTGGCGACCGGAGCGCCGACTGGGGCAGCGCGCAGGATGAGTTTCTGCTCGCATCAGCCGAGGGTGAAGGCGAAGGTGAGGGCGAAGGCGAAGGCGCAGCCGCCGTTGACCCGGAAATACAGCTTCTCACCGACCTCGGCTTCATGCAGGGCCACGCCTATGCCGGTCTGAAGCTCTATGAGATGGGCGAGACCGAACTGGGCGTTGAGCACATTGGTCATCCGATCACCGAGAAATACGCGGCTGTCGCCGAACCTGTCGAGAAGATGGGACACCCCGAACTCAAGGCGCAGCTGGAAGAGATGAGCGGGGCGGCTGAAGCCGGTCAGCCGGCGGAAGAGGTCGCGGCGCTCTATGACGCGGTGGTGGCCACGCTGGAAACCATTCGCGCGGAAACCCCTGGCGGCGCTGCCAGCCAGCTGAAGGCGCTTGCGCTGCTCACCCGCATCGCCGCCGACGAGTACCAAGTGGCGTTCGACAGCGGCAAGATGGTGAATGCGCAGGAATATCAGGACTCCTGGGGCTTCCTGCAGGTCGTCAAGGCCGAGGCGCGTGAACTCGCCGAGAGCGATGACCAAAACGTCGCAGAGGCCGCCGCGGCGATCCTTGGCTATGCCGAGAACGCCGAAGCCGTGTATGGCGGGGTAAAGGGAGACAACGTCGCCGATCCTGACGCCTCAAAGATCTACGGCGCGGCGGCGCGCATGGAGATCGCAGCGAACCGGCTGAACTAGGCCATGTTCCTGGTCTTGAGCGAGGTTCTCGATCGGTACGAGGTCGCGGCGATGCGCGAGGCTGCGGCCGAGTTGAACTTCCAGGATGGCCGCGCGACCGCTGGCAAATATGCGAAGCCGGTCAAGCGCAACGAGCAGGCCGCTGCTTCGCCCGCTATGGATGCGATCGCAGAGAAGATCAAGACGGCGCTGAACAAGAACCGGCTTTTCAAGGCTGCCGCGCGGCCGCGCCGGTTTGTGCGTCTGCTCGTCTCACGCTACACGCCGGGCATGGACTACGGGCTGCACGTCGACGACGCCATCATGGACGGCCAGCGGACCGATCTATCCTTCACGCTGTTCCTGTCGCCTTCGGACGGTTACGCGGGCGGCGGGCTGGTGATCGAGGATCCGCTGGAGGCCCGCACCATCCGGCTGGAGGCCGGAGAGATGCTGCTGTACCCGTCCAACACGCTGCATCGGGTCGAGCCGGTCACGAGTGGCGAGCGGCTCGCCGTCGTCGGCTGGGTGACGAGCTGGGTGCGCGACCCGCAGCGGCGCGAAATCCTGTTCGATCTCGAATTGACCGCATCAGAGATCTTCGCGCGCGAGGGCAAGACGCCGGCGATCGACCGGCTCAACAAGGCGCGCACGAACCTATTGCGCATGTGGGCGGACGACTGATCCCCCCTTGGGCATGTCTACGTCAAACCTGAAAGGAGTTGCGCATGAGACTGTCTGCTTGGGTAACAGCATTTATTTTCGGACTTGCGATGCTTGCCGCAACAGCATGGGCGGACGAAGAGTTCCAGCATTATGAACCGAAACCATCCGAGACGCTGGAAGAAGCGGTGAAGAATTTGTCTGAGTACAACAATCTTATGGCCGACGTGCTCAGTCGCGAGACGCTGTCAGACGATGATATGGAGCAAATCCATCAATTAACCTATACACTTGAGGTCGCGCTCGCGAAAATTACAGACGAAATGAGCGGGGTTGCGGCCACTCTGGAACAGGTACACCTCGCATCTGAAGAGCGAAACGAGGGCAAGTTGCGCGGCAACGCGGAAGTGTACTTGGAAACGACCCAGACGGTCGTGAAATAAACCTTGCACCGGCCCGGCTTGCACCGGGCCAGTGTTTCACGCTGGCTCGGCAGGCGCGCGCTCCTGTGGCGCGGCCTGCGCTGGTTCGGCGCGACGTAGGAACTGATCACGGAGCCAGGCATGGCAGGCGTCGCGCTCCATGCTCAGATGCCACATTAGATGATGCGGAAGCGGCCGTAACGGGGGATCGATCAGGACGCGGCGCACTGGCATGTGGCGCGCAGCGAGCGTTCCCACGCTTTCCGGCACCAAGGCCACGCCCCCCTGAGCCAGCGCCGCATGGATCGCAATGAGCGGCGAGGCGACGGTGTGCAGCCGCGCAAGCCACGCCGGCCCCATATCGCCTGAAAGATGTGGCGCATGCGCGGCGGCGGCAAACAACGGCCGCCTGTGCGCCCCACCCGGCTTGTGAGGCTGTGATGCCGTTGGCTCGGCCTCAACGGCGACGAAGGGCGCGTCAAACAGCCATGCCGACGAGACGTCGTTCGCATTCGGCGCATTGCCCTCCACGATGGCGAGTTCGACACGGCCAGAGCGCAGCGCGTCGATCATGGCGGTCTCGTCGCACCGCTCCAACGTGATGCCAGGCGCGCGATCGGCCAGTTCCGCCCGGAGCGCGCAGAGCAATGTCAATTCCAGATCCCCGCGGCAGGCCAACTTGAAGGCGCGCTGCTGCGCCTCAGGGTCGAACGCCATCTCGTTGTTGAGCAGTCCCTCCAACCCGGCGACTATCACATGGACTGTCGGCGCGAGCTGGGTGGCCCGGCTGGTCGGCACAAGCCGCTGGCCCGCGCGCACGAACAGCGGATCGTCGAACACCTCTCGAAGGCGCGCGAGCGCATGGCTAACAGCCGACGGACTGCGGCCCAGGCGATCGGCGGCTTTGGTCACGCTGGCTTCGAGAAGCAGCGCATCGAGTATGACGATCAGATTGGCGTCGAGTTCGCGGAGATGCATCACGCCGTCCATGTTTCTGAACGGATGGGCGTCAATTCGTTCAGCACCTCGAACCCCTCGAACTCTGAACCGCCCATCAGCATGCTCTCGCTACGGTTGCCAGCCTGGGCGTGCGCCTTGCGAAAAGCAGCAGAGCGGGTCCAGGCCTCGAACGCCTCGTACGACGCCCAGACCGTGTGCGTTGAGTAGAGGCGATGATCCTCGCGCTCTGGTCCGCGCAGGAAGTGGAACGCGACGAAGCCCGGGACCTCGCGCAAGTACGATTTCCGGCTCAGCCACATCTCTTCGAAAGCCGCCTCGCGCCCCTTGGCAACCCTGAACCTGTTCATCGCGATGTACAAAACGTCCCTCCAATCCGGTCAGCTTGCTTGTGTCACTGTCACTGCGCTGCCGGGCCAGCGCGGCTTTCGCGCTGCTCGCGCTTGTGCCACCAGCGATCCACAAAGCTGGGCGCATAGCGCGGTGCAGCGGCGGGCCGCCCGAAGCGGTCCCAATAAGCCAGCCAAACATCGCTCTTTCGCCACAGACCGATGGCGTAGTGGCGCCAGCGCAGGACACGGTCGAAGGCGCGCGCCGCAGTCTTCAGCTGGTCCATGTCACGCGCCGTGACCATTGCCTCCAGCGCCGCGTCAAGCGCCGGATCTTTCGCCCCGGCAAGCGCATAGGAGCCCCGACGGTCCGCCAGCGCGCTGCCCCAGAGCAGGCTTTCGGCATTGCCGGGCACGGCGCGCGGCGACCATTTGAGAACCGTCATATCGAAGTCGTGATCAAGCGTGCGCCGCGTTCCGGCCGCCGGGTCCACGATGGGATAGCGCAGGTCGATCCCGAGACGCGCCAGATTCTGCTCGAACGGCCCGATGAGCCGGATCAGGCTCGGATCGTAGTTCAGAAGGTCGATGCGCAGCGGCGCGCCCGTTGCCTCGGCCACGCGCAGCCCGTCCTGCACGGTAAAACCCGCTTCTCGCAGCAGCCGGTCCGCTTTGGCCAAGACCTGACGCCGCGAGCTCAGCCCGGCGCGCAGACCCGGATCGGGCGTCTCGAACAGCCCGGGCGGCAGATCATCCTGTACAGCCGCCAGAAGGTCGCGCTCGGCCTGCGCCGCCGCGCCCCGCGCCGCGAATTCCGTCTCGCCGAAGAAGCTGTCGGCCGGGGCCATCAGTCCGTGCATCAGCCTGTTGTTCGTCCAGTCGAAATCATAGGCGAGGCTGATCGCGTGGCGGACCCGCCGGTCGTCGAACGGCGCGCGGCGCAGATTGAACACCAGCGTCGCGATTTCGCCGGCGGTTTCTGTCACGAACACGTCGCGCTTGATGCGGCCCTCGCGTAGGGCCGGCCCGTCATAGCCGCGCGCCCATTGCGCCGCGGAGTTTTCCAGACGCAGGTCGAAATCCCCGGCGCGGAACGCCTCCAGCGCCACGCTGTCATCGCGGTAATAGGCGAGGCTGATCCGGGTAAAATTGAAACGCCCGCGATTGACCGGCAGGCCGGCTGCCCAATAATCAGGATCGCGCACCAGCGCGACCGAACTGCCGGGATCGACCTTCTCGACCTCATACGGCCCCGAGCCCAGCGGCGGCGTCAGGCCATGACCGGACAAATCGCGCGCATTCCAGAAATGCCGGGGCTGGATCGGCAGCGCGCCGAGGATACGCACCATGTCGCGTCTGGGCGCACCTTTGGCGGTGAACTCGACCTCGCGGTTCCCTGTCACAGTCACGTTGTAATGCCGCAGCGCCTGCTGGTAGAACGGCGCGCCCTGATCGAGCAGGGTGTTGAATGTGAAGGCGACATCCTCGGCCGTCAAGGGTTCCCCGTCGCGCCAGCGCGCCTGCGGCCGCAGCGTGAACGAGACGCGCCTACGGTCTTCGCTCACCTCGACAGTCTCTGCCAGCAGTCCATAATAAGCTGCCGGCTCATCCCCGCTGCGCACCAGCAACGTATCGAAGACCAGCTCACGCACCAGCGGCGGCACGCGCCCGGGATAGAGCAGCGGATTGAGCGAATCGAACGTGCCGGTCGCGCCGAGCTGGAGCGCACCGCCCTTTGGCGCGCGCGGATTGACGTAGTCGAAATGATTGAAACCGGGGCCGTATTTCAGAGCGTGCGCCGGGGAGTAGCCGTGGCCCTGCGCTGCCGCGCTATCGCGTGCAGGCGATCCGAAGGCAACCGCTGTAACGCCAACGCAAAGGCCCAGCAGAAATTGGCGCCCCGTCCCGCGGTATGCGTTGAAAGCGCCCCGACGCGCCCGTTCAGGTTCGTTCCGCTCATCCGCCGGGCGCACTCTCTCCGGGTCTTTCATCGCGAGGTGGCGCATCATTGAGAACGGTCCAGCAGCCGCATGTCCGCGCCTTCGAGCGGATCGACGATCGGGCTGCGGCCGAGAAGAACGCCATTCTCGCGCAGGCAGGCGGCGAAGCGCGACGCGCTCGCGATGACCTCATCGAACGGCTGCGCGCCCAACAGAGCGAAGGCGCAGGCCTTGATGGCCGGGCAGTCGTGCTGCGCGGCCGCGATCATCGACACCGCCAGGCATTCGTCATAGGCGAAGCGCTCACAGCTGGCGGGACAAATTCGGATTGGCCGACGCGCGTGGCCGCTAATGGCGCGCACCCAGCAAGAGAGATCGCGAACGGCCACGCGGGCCGCCTCCGGTCCCAGTTCGCGCGCATAGAGGTTCCAGGCATCTTCCCAGCAGGTGAGCTGTCCATCCTGGTGGCCGGCGAGCCAGCAGCGGAAACCCATCCCCGTCAAACGCTCCGGGCCGGCAAGTTCGCGCAGCCCGGAAGGCCGGACCTTATCCACCATCGCAGCCATCATCCGTCGCTTCCCGCCCCGCTTGACCAGCGTCATCCTCTCGCCCTCGTCGACGAACCCCGGCCTTGCGAAGTTCACTGAAATTCCCGAGCGAGTCGGTATGGTATTTGGCGGCGCGCTTATGGTCAAGTCATTTCCAAGAATTACCGATGTTGAATATGGCACGATGCAGATTTAGACTTGATCTAATTTTAATTTGAGAAATGTCTCAGAGCAAGAAATGCACTTTTCTTGAGATATTCTAATTCCAATTCCAGCTTGACCGTTGCGCCCACTGAGGATGTGTCAATGCGTTGAAGTTCGCGCGGGTTTGGGAATACGGTACCCCGCAATAGCAAGGAGAGCCGATGCATCCCCATCCCCGTCTAGTCAGTGTTCCTGGCGCCGTTTACGTGGAGGTTTGTGACAGAGGGCAGGCGTCCAACGCGAACAACGCGGGACCCGGGCGCCGCATCATTGGCGCCCCCCCAAGGTCCGGCATTTTCGCGCTTGGGTTCCGGGCCAGCCGATGACCACACCGCCACCCACAGCGCTTGTCCCGGACGTTTTGGCCGGGAGGCCCGCGGCGATCGCCAGGCTGCTCTCACTGGCCGAATCCGGCTCGGACGAGGCGATCGCCGCGCTCGCTGAAATTCACCGGCACACAGGCCGGGCGCATATCGTCGGCATCACCGGCGTACCCGGCAGCGGCAAATCCACGCTGATCGCTCAGCTCTGCCGGAGGATCCGCGCTGGCGGGCGCACAGTCGCTGTGTGCGCAATCGACCCGACCAGCCCATTTTCCGGCGGCTCGATCCTCGGAGACCGGGTGCGCATGAGCGATCTCAATGGCGATCCGGGCGTGTTCATCCGCTCGATGGCGACGCGCGGCGCGCTCGGCGGGCTTTCGCGGGCGACGATGCCATCGGTCGAGATTTTCGATGCTGCGGGCTTCGACGTGGTCATCATCGAGACGGTCGGCGTCGGGCAGGACGAGGTGGACATCGTGCGCGCGGCGCATACCACAGTGGTGGTCTCAGCTCCTGGGCTGGGCGACGACATTCAGGCGATCAAGGCGGGCGTGCTGGAGATCGCGGACATCCACGTCGTCAGCAAGGCGGACCGGCCCGACGCCCAACGCACCATCAGCGAACTGAGGGGGATGCTGACGATCGGCTTTCAGCCGTCGGGCAACATGCACTGGGCCGTGCCGGTCATTGGCACCAGCGCCGTCACGGGCCAAGGCATCGACGAACTCGATGCGACCATTCAACGCCATATGGCGCGGATGCGCGAGACCGGCGAACTGGCTGCGCGCCGCCGCCGGATGGCCGAATGGCGCGTGCTGAAATGCGCCGAGGACATACTGCGCGATGGCTTCGCGCGGGACCGCGAAGGGCAAGTGGCCCAGATCGCTGACCGCGTGGCGCGGCTGGAACTCGCGCCGGAAGAGGGCGCGCGGCAGCTGCTGGCTGCGATCAATTCAGAACCGTAAGCTCACAACGCCATTGATCCGGCAAAGCCAGACCAGATGCCCGCGCGCCTCCACACGCGAAAGCGCCAGGCCCGGTTCACAAGAACCGGGCTCGATGAACGCGCTCTGACAACGCATTACCTTAACGTATTCTGAGACGTAAAGCCGGTGCCGCCTTTTCCAAGAATGCTCTAATAGCTCATGATCCGCGTCTCGGGCCGCATAAGGATCGCGCGGAACTCCGGCCCGCCCACCTTGACGCCGTCGATACGGTCTTCAAGCTTCAGGCCAGCCTGCTCTGTGCAGCCCGGGCAAAGATAAACCTCGCCGCCGGCCTCGATGATCTCCCGGATGCGCTCATGCGGCGTCATGCCGGTCGCGGCCTGTGTGTGTTGCGGCACATTGCGGTTGGCGAATGTCACCGCGCGCACGTTCAGGAATACCACGACGTTCCCGCCATCGTCCTGAATACGGCGGGCGAAGTTCAGCGCCATTTGCCCTGTCCAGACATCGTCTGTCGTGAGGTTGATAACGAGCCTCGGCTCCTCTTGCGCGTGAACAGCGCTGAGCGGCAAGGCAAGCGCCAAGGCCATGAGAATGGTCAGAGCAAGTCGAGCCATTTATTCACCTCCCTGATCGATATGACGAAACGTTGTGTGTTTGTCGCAAGTCTTTTTTGAGCAAGGATACGGAGATTTCGGACGAGCACCAGATCGAAATTAATGAAAATATTTTCACATCCAGACGAACAGCCGACCCCCTGCAGGTCGAACATGGACAGCCGAAAGGCGACCGGCATCGACGCGAGTTCGAAGACCCGATCGCCTTACTGCAAGGCCGGGGCACTCTGAGGCTGTTCCCGTCGCACGGTCACATTTACCTTGAGACTGAGGAATTCTTCGGCGCTACCTTCATAGCTCCCCGATACCGGGACCGCCTGCTGCGGCTCCCGGGCGACCGCGACGCGCACCAGGTTGTGTCCGCCATACGAACCGTTGGTCGGATCGAACTCTACCCAGCCCGCGCCTGGCAGATAGAGTTCGACCCAGGCATGGGTCGCGCCTGCGCCAACAATATCGCTCTGCTCGCCATCCAGCGCGGGATCATAGAGATAGCCGCTGATGAATCTGGCGGCGAGGCCGACGCTCCGCGCGGCTTCCATCATGAAGAGCGCAAAATCCCGGCACGATCCCTTGCCGCGCTCAAGGGTTTGAACCGGCGTCTGGACGCCCTCGTCGTCGCGCACCTCATAAGCGAACTCGTTCCTGATGGCCGCCGTCATGTTAAGGAGAAAGTCCTCGGTATCGGTGGTGCCAATCCCCTGATGGAGAAACCGGCGGGTCCATTCCGTCACGCGGCGCTGTGGGTCTGCATAGTGGCGCTCGATCGTGCGGCCGAGGTCGGGCACCTCGCGCGCCGGGTAGCTGAACGGCAGCGTGCGCGCGAACGGCTCGATATAAAAGCCTTCAGCAGGTATCGGATAACGGTCGATCAGAATCATCGACCCAATGGAGAGCTCGTTACTCGGCTCTAGGAACTCCGCGATAGCGACCGAGTTGCCGAACACGTCGTGAATCCAACGAAGCCGCGCCTCTGGCCGAATGATCAGCGAGGCCTCAATAAGGCGCAGGTCATGGCTATCGCGTGGGCGCAGCATCAACCGATGTTCGCCAAACTGCACCGCACGCGCATACCGATAGGTGGTTTTGTGTTCGACCCGAAGCCTCTGCACGAATTTTCCTCACGAGTGTGGTCCGCCCCACGCTTATGCGCGGTGTCAACCCTCTCAATGGAAATATGTCTCGGCCAAGGCATTTGAAACGTCCGACAGCGCGACCTGCAACTGGTCGATGAAAGTGTGCAAACCCGCAGATGTCAGAGTCACCTCAAGGCCTGTCTCCAAAACGAATTCCAGCTTGCGGCGCGAATGTTCGACGGGCTGGCGGCGGCGGACATCATGGCGCCGTTCAAGTTCGTGGATACGTTCGGTAATCTGATCGACACACAGCGCCACAGCCCGAGGGAACTCGCGGTCATAAAGCAGGAAGCGGGCAATGTCATCGGGCGACGAGTCAACCGGATGGCGTTGGCGATAGGCGTGATAACCTGAAACCGAGCGCAAGAGCGCGTTCCAGTAGACCGAGCCAACTGCATCGCCCTTCGCCAGTGTCAGCCGGTCATAGCCGATATCCAGTATCCGTGTCGTCTGGTCGGCGCGTTCGATGTGCTTGCCAAGCTGATAGAAGGTCCATGCTTCACCGCGCAGGAACGTGCCTTCGGCAATCCCCTCGAAAGCCTGACAATTGAGGGTCACGGTCTGGCAAAGCCGCCAAACGTTGTAAAGGTCGATGTCGCGCCGCGTCCACGCTTTGCACTCGTTATGGAAGATGTTGAGCTGGGTCCACATCTCCGTGCTGATCAGATGCCGGATGGCCCGCGCGTTTTCTCGCGCAGATGAAATCGCCGAACGGATCGATGTCGGGTTATCGCGGTCAAGCGCATAGAAATCGAGCACGGTCTGTTCGTTGACTTCGTCATGCGTCTTCCGGAAACGCGGCAGGTCGGCATAAAGATCGGGAATACGCTGCCAATCGAGAATGCCGCTCTGATCCCTCGTATAGGTCTTGTTGATCTCCACGATGCGCGCCAGATTTTCAGCCCGCTCGATATAACGCGCGAGCCAGAAGGCGTTTTCCGCAAACCGAGACACAAGCTTAGACAAGGACCCAGGTATCCTTCGAGCCGCCGCCCTGTGAAGAGTTGACAACGAGAGAGCCCGGCTTGAGCGCCACGCGGGTGAGCCCGCCGGGCAGTACCCACGTGTCCCGGCCTGTGATGGCAAACGGGCGAAAGTCGACGTGGCGCGGAGCAACGCCCGAACGTGTAAGCGTGGGGCATACGGACAGGTTGATCATCGGCTGGCTGACGAAGTTGGCCGGATCAGCCTTGATCTTGGCGCGCACCTCCGAAAGCGCCTTCTTGCTCGCCTTTGGGCCAATCACGATGCCGTAGCCGCCAGATTCGCTCACCGGCTTCACGACGAGCGAGTCCAGGTTCTCAAGCGTGTAGGCCAACCCGGACGGCTCGCGGCAGATGTGCGTTTCGACATTGGCGAGCACCGGTTCCTCATTCAGGTAGTATCGGATGATGCGGGGCATATAGGCATAGAGCGCCTTGTCGTCTGCCACTCCGGTGCCGACGGCGTTGGCGAGGGTGACGTTGCCCCGCCGCATCACGTCGAAGAGGCCGGGTACGCCGAGTTCGCTATCCGGGCGGAACACCTGGGGATCGAGAAAGGCATCGTCGATGCGCCGGTAGATGACGTGCACCGGCTCCGGACCGCCCGTCGTACGGACATAAACCTTGCCGTTCTCGACGAACAGATCGCGCCCTTCCACAAGGCAGGCGCCCATCTCGCGGGCCAGAAAAACGTGCTCGAAGTAAGCCGAATTGTATGCGCCGGGGGAAAGCAGCGCCACGGTGGGATCGGAAACGCCGTCCGGGGCGACATCGCGCAGCGCGCCCATGAGCCTCGCGCCGTAGGTATCGACATCGGAAATCGCAATACCGCTCGCAAGGTCAGGGAAAGCCCGCATCATCAGGTGGCGGTTCTCGATCACATAGGAAACGCCGGACGGTGTTCGCGCGTTATCTTCCAGCACGCGGAACGCGCCCTCATCGTCACGCACCAGGTCAATGCCGGCGACATGCACGTAAGTGTTTCTTGGCACATCGACGCCGCACATTTCGGGATGGTAGTGCTTGTTGCCCTTGACGAGTTCGGCGGGCACGATACCGTCCTTGAGGATCAATTCATCGTGGTACACGTCAAAAAGGAATGCATTGAGCGCGGCAACCCGCTGCTTTACCCCTGCCTCGATTTTGCGCCAGTCGGAGCGCGACAACACGCGCGGGATCACGTCGAAGGGGAGCACGCGGTCGATGGTATCGCGGTCGGAATACACCGTGAAAGTGATGCCAAGATTGAACAGTTCGCGGTCAGCCTCCCTGGCGCGGCGGCGCAACTCTCGCGGTTCGAAAGTGTCAAGACGGCGGCAGATTTCGCGAGTGTCCTCGCGCTCGTTTTTTCCGCACAGCTCGCAATAAAACCCGTTAGCGTCGTAATTCTTGAGCAGCGCGTGAGCCTGCATTGGCGGTGTCGCGTGTCTATTCATTGGCTTTAGTCTAACGCATTCGCTAGAGATCTGGCAAATTCACTTGCCGCGCTTGCGCTGGAACGACACTCACGGCAGTGTCGATCCCGCGCAACTCTCCGTTGATGCAAGATTAATGCCAGCGCCGTTGATAAACCGGTAAGAGATACCGATGGCGAACGACGAAAAGAGCGGTCCGCAGCCGCAAGAGGAAGGCCCCAAGCAGGAAGCGAAAAGGATTTCCGAAAGCCGCCGGCTGCGCGCGGCGATCCTTTACGAGGTGATCCGCGTTGAGGGCGAAGGCGAGTTGGCGCGAACACCGCGGGCGCTGTGGTGGTCAGGCGTGGCGGCGGGCCTTTCGATCGGCTTTTCGGTGCTTTCGCAGGCGCTCCTCGCCGCCAACCTGCCCGAAGCGGAGTGGAAGCCCATCATCGAGAAGACGGGCTACGCGGTCGGCTTCATCATCGTGATCCTGGCGCGGCAACAACTCTTCACCGAGAACACGCTGACCGCAGTGCTGCCTGTGATTACGGCGCGGCGGCTCTATTGGGTGTGGATCATGCTGCGCCTGTGGGCGATCGTGCTCGCGGCTAATCTGGCTGGCGCGTTCATCTTCGCCCTCGCCATCGCATATATGGGCATGCTGCCGCCTGAAGTCTCCGCCCAGGTGGGCAACATCTCCGAGCACATGATGGCGAATACGCCGATGGAGATGTTCGTCAAAGGCATCGCGGCGGGGTGGCTGATCGCGGCGCTGGTATGGATGCTGCCCTCGGCAGAGAACACCGAGATCTTCCTGATCGGGCTGATGACCTATCTGATTGCGCTTGGCGGTTTCACGCATGTGATCGCGGGGGCGGTCGAGGCGTTCTATTTGTGGGTGACATATGCGACGACGGCCTGGGACGTGTTCTTCGGGTTCTTGCTGCCCACACTGGCCGGGAATGTGGTCGGGGGGACGGTGCTATTCGCGCTCCTGAGTTACGCGCAGGTCCGCGACGAAATCAGTTGAATCCGAAGCGCGTTAACGCGCAGGCAGCGATGGGCTTTCAGGCGAAATAGGCGAAGACCAACCCGAGGGCGACAGCGGCCCCGGCGAGGCTGGCCACCAGGACATAAAGCACGGTTCGGCCCCGGCGCCCTTGCTTGGCCTCTCTTGGGGAGGCTTCGATAGGCTCACGCGCATCATTGTGTTCGCCGCGTTGGCTCATTGAATCTGCCTGTGTTCATGAGGTGTACCCGACTATCGCTGATAGACGTATGTGCCGGGTGCGTCAACGATCAGCGCATAGCCCTTGGACGGCGCGCCCATGCCCGGCGGCTCGGTTGGCGCGCCGGA
>CAZYUT010000041.1:0-15794 GCA_964650735.1 uncultured Hyphomicrobiaceae bacterium | reverse complement strand
CCTCCGGTGTGGCCTCGAAGCGCCCGTCGATCAGGACATAGGGAATGCCGGTCTGGTCCTGCACGCGATTAGCCAAGTCAATATAAGTGTCGCGCACCGAACCGAAGTCGAAGATCAGATCCGGCGCGGCTTCCAGCACGCGCTCCAGATTGGCCTCGCCGCCGCGCCCGGTCAGCCGCCCGGTCTCCGGCAGGTTGCGGTATCGCGCGGCGATGAAGGGGCGCTCATCGGGTTTCAGCGCGCGCGGCCAGCCGGTCATAGCCTCCGGTTTCAGGACATAAAGGAAGATCGCCGCGGGCGGCCCGGCGGCAAAGACGGTGTTGATCTCTTCGGGCACCTCCACCGCGCGACCCGCGCTGTCGGTCACGGTGCGCGCATGGGCCGGGACGGCGATGAGCAGGATCGCGAAGAGGACGGCAAGTCGCATCATCTAGCGGTCTCCTTGAGGCAGATTGACGGCGTCGAAGCCATATTCGGCGAGGATGGCCTGGCCAGCCGGCGAGAGCACGTAGAGCGCGAAGCGCCACGCGGCTTCCGGCGCGCCGTTCATCACCATCAGGCCGTAATCGGCACTAACGGCCAGTTGCGGCGGCAGCGCGATCATCTGCAGGTCCGGCTTCTGCGCCACGGCGCGCGCGGCGTTTGTCCGATAGGTCAGGAAGATGTCCGCCGCGCCCTCCTCGATCGCCCAGGCATAGGGGTTGTGGCCTTCGGGCGGTGGCCTGCTGTCCGCCGCGCCGGTCAGCGTCAGCGCCTTGGCCTTCAGCCGGTCTGCAGCGCCGGGCGCGACTGCCTCGGCCTTGTCGAACATCGCCATCGCATAATCGCCCGACGGATCGGCCTTCGGCGTCGATATGCCAACGGCAACGTCATCCTTGAGCAGCATGTCGAGCAGCGTCTCCGGCGTTACCGTCATGTCCGGGCGCACGAGCGCGCACAGCGCATTGCACGCAAACAGCGCCACCGGCCCGCCGCCGCCACCGGCTTCCAGCGCCCCCGGATGCGCCATGTTCGCCGAGGCGAAGACATGCGCCGTCTCGCCCCATTCGATCTCCTCGCGCAGGACGCCGGACGGCCCGAAATAGGTCTGCACCTTGTTCTGATAGGCCGCGGAAAAGCTATCCGCGATCCGCTTAAGCGGCGCTTCCAGGCTGCCTGCGGCGAACAGGATAATGGGCACGTCGTGAACGGTCATAGGCCCCTCACGGATTCGGGTTGGCTCTGGCAGCACAGACTAGCATCGCCGCGGCCCGCTGTCCGTGCCCAACCGGCTGCTGCCAATCTTGCGCAACCCTGCAATATTATGCAGAATTTTGTTTTTTTGCGTCTATCTGTGCGAAAACGTTGCGTTGGCTGGCCGGGCCTGCTCATGATCATTCTAAAAAACAAAATCGGAGAGAGGACGTGAAGCTCGTTCGCGGCGCTCCCTATCGCTGGTCCGCGCAGGAGTTGAGCGGCGCGCTCGGCGACCTCGGCACGCTCTTGCCGCTGGCGATGGGCGCGATTGCGGTGGCCGGGCTAGCGCCATCAGGCGTGCTGCTGGGCTTTGGGCTGTTCTACGTCGCGACGGCTCTGATCTACCGGCTGCCGGTGCCTGTCCAGCCGATGAAGGCGATGGCCGCGATTGCGATGACCGGCACGGTGACGCCCGCAATGCTGGCGGCGGGCGGCGTGCTGACCGGCGTTGTGCTGCTGGTGCTCGGTCTGACAGGGCTCATCACGAAATTCGCGCGTATTGTGCCGCAATCGGTCATCGCAGGGCTGCAGCTCGGGCTTGGCCTGGCGCTTGGCGCGGTCGCGCTGGATTTGATGGGCGAACAGCCGGCGATCGGGGCGTTGGTGCTCGCCGTGCTGGCGCTGATGTTCATTGCGCCGAAGTTGCCCATTGCGCTGCTCGGCGTGGCGGCGGCGATCGCGCTGGGGCAGGTGTTCGGGGTCCAGAACGCCGCGCTGGGCGCCGTCCAGCCGCTCTCGCTGGCGCAACTCTGGCCGTCGCTGGGCGAACTCGAAGGCGCGGTCTCCCAGCTCGTCCTGCCACAGCTCGCGCTGACGCTCACCAACGCCGTTTTGCTGACTGCGCTGATCGCGAGCGATTATTTCGGCGAGCGGGCCGAGCATGTCACGCCGCCGCGGCTGGCGGCCACCAGCGGGCTGGCGAACATCGCGCTCGCTCCGCTCGGCGCGCTGCCGATGTGCCACGGCGCGGGCGGACTGGCGGCGCACTACCGCTTCGGCGCGCGCAGCGGGGCTGCGCCTCTGATGTTGGGGCTGGCCTTTTTCTTGCTCGCGCTTGCCCCTTCGGGAATTACCGCAACGGCGCTCGCGGCAATGCCGGCGGCCGGGCTGGGCGCGTTTCTGCTGTTCGCGGCAGGCGAACTGGCGATCAGCAAGCGCCTGTTCGACTCCCGCCCCTCCTGCTGGCCGGTGATCGCGATCACCGCAGGCGCGACGGCCGCCTTCGACCCGTTCTGGGGGCTCATCGGCGGCGGCGCTGCCGAGTTGCTGCGCGCAAGCATTATCCGGCTGATTCTCCGCCGCCGCTCCGCTTCGCGCCTCTGACCGGATGGCAGGAAAAACCAGAAAATGCAGCGTGCCTGCGGGGACCGGAACCTTTCGATCAGGCAACGTCTTTGAGCCGCCTGGCCCGCTGCTCCATAAGCGCTTCGCCGATCAGGTTGCGCTGCATCTCGGTCGTGCCGCCGCCGATGGCAAACATGCGCGCGTCGCGCACCATCCGCTCGATCGGATAGTCGCAGGAATAGCCGTTCGCCCCGTGGATTTGCAGCGCCGCATTGGTGACTTCGATGGCCGCCTCCGCCGCCGAGACCTTGGCCAGCGCTGCGGCGACCTTGTCCGGATAACCGTTCGTCAACTCGCTCGCTGCCCGATAAACCAGCCCGCGCGCAGCCTCCAGCTTGATGTGCATGTCCGCCAGCATCCAGCGGATGCCCTGGAAATCGCCGATCGGCTGGCCGAACTGCTTGCGCGACGCGGCGTAGTCTAGCGCCAGATCGAGCGCGCCTTGCGCGATGCCGAGCGCCACCGTGGCCGCGCCGACCCGCTGCAGGTTGTAGCAGCGCATCAGCTTCTTGAAGCCGTCGCCTGGGGGCACGAGCAGGTTTTCGGCGGGCACGCGGCAATCATCGAAGACCACTTCGCCCTCTGGCATTCCGCGCAGACCCATCATCATCGGCACGCGCGGCACGATCAGCCCCGGCGTGTCGCCGCTGACCAGCACCCCTCCAATCCCGTCCGCGCCCGGCACCTCGCCAAAGCGTGCGAAGACAAGATAGGTCCGCGAGACGCCCGCCCCGGTGATCCAGCACTTCGTCCCGTTAAGGCGGATGTCATCGCCCTCGCGCACCGCGCTGGTCGTCAGTGAGGTGGCCGCCGACCCGGCCTCCGGCTCGGTGATGGCGATAGCCGGCTTGTCGCCGCTCGCGATCTCGGGCAGCCATCTCTGCTTTTGGGCCTCGGTGCCGTATTCGAGGAGCGCCTTCGGGATGGCCGTGTTCGCATCCACGACGATACGCGCGACCGTGCCGAACACCTTGGCGAGTTCCTCCACCACCACGACCATGTCGATCAGGCTGCGCCCGCCGCCGCCATAAGCCTGCGGGATGGTCAGCCCCATGAAGCCCTCACGGGCGAGGCCCTCGACGATCTGCCAGGGATAGGCATTGGTGTTGTCCATCTCTGCAATATGCGGGGCCACTTGGTGCCGCGCGAAATGCGCTGCGCGGGCACGGAGTTCGGTCTGTCCTGGCGTTTCCCGGTGCATTGTTCCTGAAACCCTTTCGCCGAGTTTGAGCGGAGGCCTGTGGCCGCTTTTCACGTTTTTGTGAGCTTAAGTCTGAGAGGACCGTGAGCTATTTGTCCAATGCAATTTCGTTCGCGAACCGATCTGATTTTGATATAACTGCCGCATGGATTTGCGGCAGTTGCGCTATTTCGCGGCGGTAGCCGAAGAGATGAGCTTCACGCGCGCCTCGCAGCGGCTGAACGTCAGCCAGTCTGCGCTGTCGCGGCAAATCCTGCTGTTCGAGGAGGAGCTGGGTCTACGCCTGTTCGACCGGCTGGGGCGCGCGATCTCCCTTACCCCGGCAGGTCACGAGCTGTTGCAGCGCTGTCTGACCGTGCTCAGCGATGCCGATGCCATTACGCGGCGCGCTGGCGAGCTGGCCGGCGGCCCGGCGGGCCGGCTGCGCATCGGCGCGACGCCGCAGACGCTGGAGAGCGTGCTCGCGCCTTTCCTGCCCGGTTTTCAGCAGTCCTTCCCGGATGTCGAGATCACGCTGGTCGAGAACGGCTCGTCGCGTCTGTCCGAACAGCTTCTGCAGGGGCGCCTGGATCTTGCCATTGCTGGACGCCCGACAGGTTCTCCGCTTGAGGGCCGTGAATTGTTCCCGCTCGGCGTGCTGGCCGTGGCGCCCTCAGGCAGTCCGCACCTCGGCAAGGATCGGCTGGAGGTCTCCGCGCTTGCCGGGCAAAACCTGTTGCTGATGCGCCGACACTTCATGACGCGGCAGCTTTTCGACTCCGCCTGCGACGCTGCCGGCTTCCAACCGCGCACGATTATCGAAAGCGCCAGCCCGCATTGCCTGCTTGCCTGCGTGGCTTCGGGCCTGGGCACCGCGATCATCCCCTCTACCGTCCTGCTCGACCGGCTGCACGCCAATGCCATCCCGCTTTATCGCGGCGCGGCGCAGCTCGGCTGCTTCATGTCGCTCGTCTGGGATCCGCGCCGGTACATGCCGCCCTCCGGGCGGGCCTTCATTGACGCGCTCCAATCCGCCACGCGCGCGCACTTTCCCGGCAGGGAATTCGTCAAGGGGAAGGTGCCTGCCACCATCCCGCTGCCGGGCGGGCTTGGCGAATAGCGCTACAACCTTGCCGCGAACACGCGCGCGGCGACCGCCGGATTGTGCTAGGCTAACTGCTTCAAAACAAGAGAGGCAGGCATGCAGATCGGGCTCATCAAGGAGATCAAGAACAACGAGAACCGGGTCGCGCTGACCCCCGCGGCCGTGCGCACGCTCGCCGAGGCGGGCCATGAGGTGCTGGTGGAGCGCGGGGCCGGTGAAGGCTCGGCGTTCGCCGACGCGGATTATGAAGGCGCGGGCGCGCGGATCGTGGACACGGCCGATGCGTGGTCGGCTGAACTGATCCTCAAGGTCAAGGAGCCGCTGGAAAGCGAATACGGGTGCTTCCGGCCGGGCCAGATGCTGTTCACTTATCTGCATCTCGCGGGCGTCGACCCGAATCTTACCCACGCGCTGCTGGAGAACCAAGTCACCGCAATCGCTTACGAGACCGTGCGCGGGCCGGACGGCAAGCTGCCGCTGCTCGCGCCGATGTCCGCTGTGGCGGGCAGCATGTCGGCCAGCGTGGCGCGGCACTATCTGGCGAAGTTTGCAGGCGGCAAGGGTGTGCTGCTCGGCCGGATCATGGGCGAGCGGCATGGCAAGGTGGTCGTCATCGGCGACGGCGTCGTCGGGCAGCACGCGGCGCACGCGGCCGTGGGCGGCGGGGCCGAGACCTACATCTTCACGTTGTTCGAGGAGCGGTTCGAGGAACTGCGCGCGCAGATCAGCCCGGATGTCATTCCTGTCCTGTCATCGGAGGAAACGATCCGCGAACACACCCGCGACGCCGACGCGGTCATCGGCGCGGTGCTGCTGCCGGGCGCGCGCGCGCCGCATGTCGTGACCGAGGGCATGGTGGCGGCCATGCAGCCCGGTTCGGTCATCGTGGATGTCAGCATCGACCAGGGCGGCTGCATCGAGACGAGCCGGCCGACCTCGCATTCTGATCCGATTTATACCGTGCACGACGTTATTCATTACTGCGTGACCAATATGCCCGGCGCATACCCGATGAGCGCCACGCGCGCGCTGGTGAAAACGACGCTCCCGTACATCCAGCGCCTCGCCGATGGCGGACTGGCCGCGTTGGCGGCCGATGCCGATTTCGCCGAGGGCGTGAATGCCCACGCGGGCGCGCTCGCCAACAAATCCGTGGCTGATGCGCTCGGTCTGGCCGCGCGCTACAGGCCGTTCGCCGACCTCATGGAAACGGAGGAGTGGTCGCGATAAGCCGCATCTTCGTTTTGGCGCGCGCCAACGCCCGAGCGCCGCAACAGCACGAACATCGGCGGCGTGAAGTAGAACGACACGACGCTTGACAGCAGCACGCCACCCGCGATCGCCATTGCGAACGGCGGCCAGAACCCGCCGCCTTCGAGGATCAGCGGCAAGAACCCGCCGAAGGTCGTGATCGTCGTGGACATGATATGCCGGGCCTGCGCTTGCACGATATCGCGGATTTCCGCGAGATCGCCGGCCATCGCCGCCGGCGATTGCTGCAGCGCTGTCAGGATGATGATCGCTGCGTTGATCGAAACGCCGATCGAGCCGATCACCCCGATCACCGCCTGGATGCCGAACGGATAGCCGAAGGTGGCCAGCGCCAGCAGGCTGAGCCCGATCGACAGCCCCGCGACCATCAGCGTGATGCCGGTCAGCCGGAACGAGTTGAAGGTCAGCACGATCGCGGCGATCGTCAGCGCGACGATCAGGCCGAGCTGCGCCAGCAGGTTCGACAGGGTTTCATCGCGCGCATCCGAGTCGCCGCCGACCTCCAGCCGGTAGCCGTGGGGCAGCTCGAAATCGCTACGCTCGACGCTGGCGAGCACCTTTTGCAGCGCCTCTTCAGGCAGCACCTCGCGCTGGACGAAGCCCTGCACCGTATTGATCCGCTCACCATTGCGCCGGTAGATCGGCGTTTGCGCGGGCACGAGTTCGACCTCGCCCAGGGCGGTCAGCGGAATGCCGGGATAATCGCCCTGTAGCGCGGCCCGCCGCGCGTTTGGGCCGGTGATGTCCAGCGTGCGCAGGGCCGAAGCGCGTTCGCGCACATCCTCGCCGGTGCGCACGCGCACGGGCAACTCCTCTGTGCCCTCGATCAGCGAGCCGCCCGTGGCACCGTCCAGCGTGGCGGAGAGCTGCCGCGCGACCGCCCGGAAGTCCAGCCCCGCGAGGCGGACCTTCTCCTCGCTGAGATTGACGATCAGCTTCGGCTCGCCCGGCTCAAGTTGCGTGCGCGCCTGCTTGATCTCCGGCTCCCGCGACATGATCAGCCGCAACTCATCGCCGAGCTGGCGCAGCGTCTCCAGGTTCGGGCCGACAAGGCGCAGCTCGACCGGCGCGTTCACCGGCGGCCCCTGCACCAGCCCGCGCACCACGATGCGCGCCTCGGGGAAGGCGCGGTCAAGCTCCTGCTGCAGATCGGGCAGAATGCGCTCGGTCGCCTCGGGCGAAGTGGTCGTGACCAGCGCCTCGGCGAAGCTAGGCGTCTGATCCTGGTCGGTGATCATGTTGTAATAGAAGGCCGGAGCGCTCTCGCCCACGACCCATTGCACCGCCATGATCTCGTCGTTGGCGCGCACCGTCTCGCCAATCTCGCGGGCCAGCGCCGCAGTCCGGTCGATCGATGTGCCGCTTGGCATCTTAACCTGAATGTAGAGCTGATCGCGGTCGACGCCGGGGAAGAACTGCGCCTTCAGCGTCGGGAACGCGCCGAAGCCGATGACGGGCAGGATCAGCGCCGCCAGTATCGACAGGCGCGGGCGGCGCAGCGCCAGGCCGAGCGAGCCGGCGAAGGCGCGGCCCAAAAGGCTAGTGCGCGCGGGACTGTTCGGATCGTCGCCCGGCAGCAGCCAGCCCGCCATCGCCGGGGTCAGCGTCAGCGCCAATACGAATGACGAAACCAGCATGACGATCACCGCAATCGCGATGGAGCCGACGAAATCCCCTGCCGGGCCGGGCAAAAGCGCCATCGGCATGAAGGCCAGCGCGGTGGTGATGGTCGAGGCGAGCAGCGGCGCGGCCAGCCGGTCGACGGACTCGCGCACCGCCTGCAGCCGGGCCACGCCCGCGCGCAGCCGCCTTCCGATCGCGTCCGTCATGACGATCGCCGCATCCACCAGCAGCCCGAGCGAGACGATCAGGCCGGTCACGGACATCTGGTGGATCGGGATGCCCAGCGCGTTCAGCACGGGCAGCGCGATCAGGCTCGCCAGCGGCAGGACCGCTGCCACGACGATGGCCGCGCGCCAGCCCAGCGTGATGAGCAGCACGCCGACCACCAGCGCCACGCCGATCAGCATGTTCTGCGCGACGCCAGCGAGCCGCTCATCAGTGTATTCGCTCTGGTCGAACAGCAGTTCGAGGCTCAGACCAGCCGGCAGTTCGGCGCGGTATTCATCAAGCGTCCGGCGTAGCTCCGCGGCCCACAAATCGACGCGCCGGCCCGTCTCCATGCGCGGGGCGATCAGGATGGCGCGCTCGCCGCCGGCAAACGCGATGCTCTCCGGCGGTGTCTTCACCTGCTTGATGACCTCGGCGACGTCGCTGACGCGCACAATCTGCCCGTCCGCGCTTTCGGCAATCGGCACGCGGCGGATTCGATCAAGCGAGCGGATTTCGCCCTCGATCTCGATCAGCAGTTCGGTGTCGCCGCGCAGCTGGCCCGCCTCGACCTTGGAATCCGCCTGCGCGATCGCGCGGGAAACGTCCTCAGCGCTCAGGCCCAGCGAGGCCAGCTTGCGCCGGTCGATGCGCACGAGGATTTCCTCTTCGGGCACGCCATAAAGCCTGACAAGCTCGGTGCCGGTTTGCGCGCGCAGCCGGTCCTGAAGCGACAGCGCATAGCGCCGCGTGATCGCTTCCGCGCCGTTCCACCGCTCCGGCACGAGCGCGGCGATGGCGGTGAACGCGCCGGTGCGGTCGTTATCGAATTCCGGGTCGGGCACGCCGGCCGGCAGGTTCATGGCCGCGTCGTCCAGCGCGTCGCGGATTTCCGACCAGGTCTGCTCGATCTCGGTATCGGAGATGAACTGCGACAGCTCGACCTGAATGACGGAGATGCCCGCGCGGGAGGTCGAGGTGATCTCGTCGATCTCGGCGATTTGCTCCAGCTCGTCCTCGATCTTCTCGGTTACGAGCGCCTCGACGCGCGCCGGGTCCGCGCCGGGAAACGGCGTGACCACCGTGGCGAACAGGTTGGTGATCGTCGGGTCTTCCTGCCGTGCGATGGTGAAGAAGGCGGACAGCCCAGCGGCGAGGATCAGCAGGATGGCCAGCGCGAACAGGCGCGGGTTCTTGTAAAAGGCGGCTTTCATTGGTGGCCCCGATCAGTTTTCGGCGATCTTGTCGGAGAGGATGACACGCTGGCCGGGGACCACCCGGTTGGTGCCATCGCGCAGGATCTGCTCGCCATCGGCGAACAGGCCGCGAACGAAAGCGCGGCCGTCGCGGGTGTGCACGACCTCCACGGCGCGGCGCTGGACAATGTGACTGTCTGCGTTCGCCTGAACGCGGTAGACCGACCAAAGCCCTCGCCGATCCTCAACCAATGCGGCCAGCGGCAGCCAGGCGCCCTCCTGCGGGATTGTGCGCGTGCGGATCAACTCGATGACCTCGCCCAGCGGCGCGCCGGGGTCGTCCACCGCGAACAGCGCCGTGACGGTGCGCGTGCCGGTCTGGATGTCGGGGCGCTTGGCGATCAGTTCGCCCCGCAGCTCCCGCGCGCCAATGGCCAGCGGATATGTCTCGCCAATCCGCAACTCCTGCGCGACCGCCGCAGTCACGCCGATTCGCGCATGAATGCGTGCGGTCTCAGCCAGGTCGAGCACCGGTGCGCCGGCTTGCACGACCGCGCCTTCGTCAACGTGCCGCACGGTGGCCGTGCCGGCGAAGGGCGCTTTCAGGACCGACTTCTCAAGGTCGATGTCGATCGCCTCGATCTGCGCGGAAATCCGCTCGATCGCAGCGTTCAGCTCATCGACCGAAAAGCGCGCTTCGTCAAAGCGCTGTTCGCTCTGCCAGCCCTGCCGCGAGAGCGTTGATTGCCGGTCAAGCGTGCGCTGCGCCAGACCCAGCCGCGCTTCCAGCTCGCGCCTGTTTGCTTCCAGGCGCTTGCGTTCGGCCCGCAGCTTGGACTGGTCAAGTTCGGCGATGGCCGCGCCCGCGGCGACCTCATCACCCTCGTCGTACAGCACCCGCTGCACCAGCCCCTGCCGCTCGAAGGCCAGCCGCGTGGCGCGCGCCGCCTCGATCCGTCCGGCGAAACGCTGCTCCTCGGCGTACTCGCTCTGCTTATCGAGCGCCAGAACGCGTACCGTAAGCGGCGGGTTAGCTTGCACAGCAACCTGCGCGCCGGCCCGGATGTGAAGCAGGGCAATCCCACCCGCTGCCGCGCCCACGATCACCGCTGCGGCAATCAACACTGCGGCGCCGCCGCCCAGCTTTCGCCAGACCCCCTCGGGTTGCGCGGCGCTGGTTTCGTCAATCATCCTTGCTCTCCGTCTCGAACGCTCTATGTTTACGCCACTAACATCTTACGCGCGACCGTATGTAAGTGGTTCTAACTTTTCAAACAAAAAAGTTGTGCGGGCGGCGGCAACGACAAAAAAAACAAATGGAATCAGGAATATGGAGGAAAACCAACGGGATGGCGGCAAAGCGCTGGGCAAGCGCAAGACCTATCATCACGGACAGTTGAAAGAGGCGCTGATCACCGCAGCGACCCAGCTTGTGGAGGAGAAGGGGCCCGACAATTTCAGCCTTGCCGATGCCTGCCGGCTGGCGGGCGTCTCCACGGCCGCGCCCTATCGCCACTTCCGGGACCGCAACGAATTGCTGGCCGAGGTGGTCAATCAGGGCTTCGACAGCCTCGCTGAGGTAAACCGTCAGGCGGTGATCCGCGCAGGCGAGGGCACGCTCGAAGGCATCGTCGCGATGGGCCAGTCCTATGTCGGCTTCGCCGCGCGCCAGCCCGGCGTATTCCGCATGATGTTCGGCCAGAACGCCCAGGTGAAACGGGTCGAAGGCGTGTTGGAAACGGGACTTGATTGCTTCGGCGGGCTGATCCGGCAGGTCGAACTGTATTGCGCCGCGCATCAGCGCGACGATGACGCGCGTGAGGTTGCTCTGCGGCTATGGACCTTCGTGCACGGGGCGGCCTCGCTGCTGATCGACGAGGATTATGCCCACGTTGCGCCCGGCATGGACGTCGATGCGCTGATCGCGTCGGCGACCCCGCGTCTGCTCGGCAAGACAGCGGATTAGCGCCCGGCCGGGATTGGCGGCGGCATCACGCGTCCCCCCGTCGCGCGGCCTTCAGGAACGCGATGATGCCGGAGAAATCCTTGTCGGCTCCGCCGCTCTCGGCAAAGCGCCGGTAAAGCTCCAAAGCGTGCGCGCCCATCGGCGTAGCCTGTCCCGTGGCGTCCGCCGCCTGCTGGGAAAGACTGAGATCCTTGAGCATGAGCGCGGTGGCGAAGCCGGGCGCGTAGTCGCGATCGGCGGGCGTCTCCGGGCCGACGCCTGGCACCGGGCAGTAGGTGTTGACCGACCAGCAGGACCCAGATGATGTCGAGATAACGTCGAACGCCGCTTGCGGCGACAGGCCGATCCGCTCTGCGAGTGCAAACGCCTCGCCCGCGCCAATCATCGAGACGGCCAGCAGCATGTTGTTGCAAATCTTGGCGGCCTGGCCCGAGCCGCCCTCGCCGCAGTGAATGATCTTTCCGCCCATGACGTCGAGGATCGGCTTCGCCTTCTCGAAGGCCTCTGGCGAGCCGCCGGCCATGAAGGTGAGCGTGCCCGCTTCCGCGCCCGCCGTGCCGCCGGAGACCGGCGCGTCGAGCGGCAGCAGTCCGGCCTCGCGCGCCATCTCGTGCGCCGCTTTGGCGCTGGCGACGTCGATGGTCGAGCAGTCGATGATGACCGCGCCTTTGGATGCGGCCGGCAAGACCTCCTCGAACACGTTCAGCACGATTGGCCCATCTGGAAGCATAGTAACGATGTACTCGGCGTCCCTGGCGGCTTGGGCGGCGCTGCCGGCTGCACTCATGCCCTCGGCGGCGGCTGCCTTCATCGCCGCGTCTGAAATGTCGAACACCTGAAGCGCGTGGCCCATGCGGTGAAGGTTCCGCGCCATTGGCAACCCCATGTTGCCAAGCCCGATAAACGCGATCTTGCTCATCTGCGAACTCTTTATTTGCGTGCGCGAAATTGCTCTGTCCTCGACGCCTCCGTGCATCGCGGCGTCCCCATGCAAGTGTAAAGTCCGATGGTTCCGGCTGCACGTCCAATCCCGCTTCGCGCGCCACGTTCACCGCGTTCCGTATGGATAAAGACGGTGCTAACCTTCGGCCCGGGCCAGCGACCACGCTATGATCGTGGCGGCCGGATCGGTCGCGGACGCAGAGAATAGCGAAAGGGGAGAGGAGACGTGGAAGATGTCGATGCCCTTGAGGGCGATTACGACTACATCATTGTCGGCGCTGGCACCGCTGGCTGCGTGCTCGCCAACCGGCTGACCGAGGACCCGGACACGCGGGTTCTGCTGCTCGAAGCGGGCGGCAGCGACAACTACCACTGGGTGCACATCCCCATCGGCTATCTTTATTGCATCGGCAACCCGCGCACGGACTGGATGATGAAAACGGCCGGGGAGCCGGGCTTGAACGGCCGCTCGCTGGTCTATCCGCGCGGCAAGGTGCTCGGCGGGTGCTCCTCGGTCAACGGCATGATCTACATGCGCGGCCAGGCCGCCGACTACGACCACTGGCGCCAGCTCGGCAATGTCGGCTGGTCCTGGGAAGACGTGCTGCCCTACTTCCTCAAGTCGGAGGACCATTACGGCGGCAACAGCGAGCATCACCGGGCCGGCGGGGAATGGAAAGTTCAGCGGCAGCGCCTGTCCTGGGAAATCCTCGAAGCCTTCCAGCGCGCGGCGATGGAGTTCGGCATCATGCCGCGTGACGACTTCAACGATGGCAATAACGAAGGCTCGGGCTTATTCGAGGTCAACCAGGATCGCGGCGTCCGCTGGAACACGAGCAAGGGCTTCTTGCGTCCGGCGATGAAGCGCCCGAATTTGCGCGTTCTGACCAAGGCCAGCACGGACCGGCTCATCATCGAGGGGCGCAGGGCGGCTGGCGTCCGGTTCCGTCGCGGCGGCAAGACATACGCGGCCAGGGCGCGCGGCGAGGTGCTGCTGGCAGCCGGGGCGATCAACTCGCCGAAACTGCTGGAACTCAGCGGCATCGGCCAGCCCGGCATCCTCCGCGCGTTGGGCGTCGATGTGATCCTGGAAAGCCCCGGGGTCGGCGAAAACCTGCAGGACCACCTGCAAATCAGAACGGTCTTCAAGGTCCACAACGCCAAGACGCTGAACACGGCCGCCAATTCGCTGGTCGGCAAGGCGCGCATGGCGCTGGAATACGCGATCAACCGCAGCGGCCCGCTGTCGATGGCGCCCAGCCAGTTCGGCATGTTCACCAAGTCCGATCCCGCGCTGGAGACGCCCGATCTGGAATATCACGTCCAGCCGCTGTCCACCGACAGGCTCGGCGATCCGCTACACCCGTTTCCCGCGATCACGGTGTCGGTATGCAATCTCCGCCCGGAAAGCCGTGGCCACTGCCATGCGGTGACGCCGGACCCGGACGCGCAGCCCCAGATCAACTTGAATTATCTCTCCGCCGGCCGGGACCGGCAGGTCGCGCTCGCGGCGGTCAAGCAGGCGCGGCAGATCATGACTGCCAAGGCGCTCGCGCAGTACGCGCCGGAGGAGTTCCTGCCTGGGCCGGATGTCCAGTCGGACGACGCGCTGCTGCGCGAGATCGGCAACATCGCGACCACGATTTTTCACCCCGTCGGCACCTGCAAGATGGGCCAGGACGAGCACGCCGTGGTCGACAGCGCGCTGCGCGTGCGCGGCATCGATCGCCTGCGTGTCATCGACGCCTCGATCATGCCGAAGATCACCTCGGGCAACACGGCGTCACCCGTCATCATGATCGCGGAGAAGGCAGCGGACATGATCCGGCGCGACGCTGCGTCCTGAGGAGGCGTCTTGCGAAGCTGTGAGCCCGTACCACCCCGCATCAATCGCTCTTCGACCTTTTGGCACGCCGCCCAAAGTTTCGGTTGCTGGCGGACCAATCCGCAATAATCGCCGCCAACGGCGCAACCAAAACGCGCCATGTTCGTTTTTGGAGCGCAGACGCGGGACGCGCGAAACGGAGGGGACAGATGGCTGAAACCACGCCGAAACGAAACAGGCTCACGCCTTGGTACATCGGACTGGCCATCGTACTGGCGGCAGTCATCTACATCGCTTACCAATGGACTGCCTCTGAGTGTCCCGCGCCGGGCTTTATAGAGTTTGGCGTGCTCGTCATTCTGCCGGTGGTTTATCTTGCGCTGATGTACCTCACGCTGAGCAGCCAGCGTTAGCGGCGATTAACGGGCTGGCGCATCGCCGCCGCCACGGATAGGCTGAGTGGCGTCTCATTAACACTGCGCTACAAACCATCATGCCGCCAATCCATCATGCCGCCAAGCACCGTTGACCCGGCTGCGCGCCGCCCTGCGTTGGAGGGCATCCGCGTTCTCGACCTCGCCACCTTCGTTGCAGCGCCTTTCGCCGCGACGCTGATGTCCGAGTTCGGCGCGGAGGTCATCAAGATCGAGCACCCCAAGGGCGGCGACCCATGGCGGCGCTACGGCACCCCGGCGGAGGACGGCGACAGCCTGGCGTGGAAGAGTGAGGCCCGGAACAAGCGCTCGCTCACCCTCGATCTGGGCGATGCGCGCGGACGCGAGGTCTTCAAGCGGATGGTGGCGGCCGCGGATGTGGTGGCGGAGAATTTCCGGCCGGGCAAGCTGGAGGCGTGGGGGCTGGGCTGGGACGCGCTGGGTGAGGTCAACCCGCGGCTTGTTCTGCTGCGCGTCTCGGGCTTCGGCCAGACCGGGCCTTACCGCGACCGGCCCGGCTTCGCGCGGATCGCGCACGCTTATGGCGGGCTGACGCATCTCGCCGGGATGCCGGATGGCCCTCCGGTGACGCCCGGCTCAACCTCCCTGGCGGATTACATCACCGGCCTGTTCGGCGCGGTGGGCGTGCTGGTGGCGCTGCGCGCGCGCGACCGCGACGGGTTGGGGCAGGTGGTCGACGTGTCGCTCTACGAGTCGATCTTCCGCGTGCTCGACGAGATCGCCCCGGCATACGCTGCGACCGGCCGGGTGCGCGGGCGCGAGGGCACCAGCACGCTTTATGCCTGCCCGCACGGCCAGTATCAGACCGCCGAGGGACACTGGGTCGCGGTGGCCTGCACGTCGGACCGGATGTTCGCGCGCTTCGCCGACATGATCGGGCGCCCGGAGCTCGCCGGCGAGGACAGCTTCGGCAATGTGCAAAAGCGGCTCGCTGCCCTCGACGAGGTCGACGGCATTGTCACCAGCTACATTCGCGCGATGCCGCGCGAGGCGTTTCTGGCGCGTTGCCTGGAGTTCGGCGTGCCCGCTGCGCCGGTGAACACCATCGCTGATATCTTCGCCGACCCGCATGTCGCCGAGCGCGGCACGCTGTTGGAGGTCGATGACGGCGCTGGCGGAACGATCACCGTGCCCAATGTCGTCGCGCGGCTGTCCGGGACGCCGGGGGAGGTGCGCGCGAGCGGCCCGGCGCTGGGCGAGGCGACCGACGCAGTGCTGCGCGAACTGGCCGGGCTGTCCGACGACGACATCAGCGCGCTGCGCCAGGCTGGCGTAATCTAAACCGGGTTGAGCCGCCGCGCGGCCTGGTGCACTCTGACGGCCTTCGAAACAACACCGCGCAGGCGGGGAGAACACATGCACGACCGGCAGTTGCGTATCGCAGAACCTCCGCGCGCCGTGCGCAATCTCTAGTCCGCCCGCGGGTTGCCCCATGTTCAAGGC
>CAZYUT010000040.1:0-16214 GCA_964650735.1 uncultured Hyphomicrobiaceae bacterium | reverse complement strand
CTTTTGCTGAAAGTGCTCTAACCCGATCCTTGGCGCCGCAACCGCAATCTCTGGGCCTGGGCGAGCTTCGCCATCTTCCGCAGCCGCGGCTCGGGCAGCCGCAGGGCGAGCTTGACCCAGCGCTCGCCGATTTCTTCCATCTCAGCGCGGGATACGGGATGCGCGATGCGCCGCGCCTCAAACACGTTGAATACCGCTTCGAAGCGCTCCGACATCCACACAAGATGCCGGTCCATCGCCGCGATCCCCTCGCCGTCCGCCGCGATCACATCGACCAGTCTGAGGTCGGAAAGCTGCTGGCCGCTCAGGATCGGGCTGTCTAGGATCATGCGCTCGGCCCGGGCTTGCCCCAACCGTCGCGACAGGAAGGTATAGGCCCCCATGCCCGGAAACAGGCCATAGCTGACCTCCGGCAGAGCGAAGCGGGCGCGCTCCTCCGCGACGATCACGTCGCAGGCCAGCGCCGCCTCAAAGCCGCCGCCAAACGCATCGCCGCAGACCACCGCCGTTGTCACCATCCCCGCCTCACAGGCGTGATAATTCCGGTAGCAGATGTCGATGCTTGCCATTGCATACGCGCGCAGGGCCTGCTCATCCCCGGCCTCGACGCACGAGACGAAGAACTGCAAATCGCCGCCCATGTTGAAGACGCCGGGCGTGCGCGAGGCGAGCACGGTGAAGCGTGCGGCCAGCGCCGCAATCTCGGGGCTCTCCCGGTAGAAGCAACGCAGCGTGTGCTGCACCGCCTGGATGTCCTTGAGCATCCGCGGCGTGTAGGACGGCCGCTGATGATGCGCCTGGAAACCCCAGATGGCCCGCGTTGCGGGGTCGTACTCAAGCTCCAGTTCGCGCAGATCGAGCGCCTGAAGCCTCGCCGCCAGCCGTGCGGCGGCTTCGCGCCGCGCTTCGGTCGGCTCGGAGTTATGCGCTCCGGAGCCTGGCATTTGCGGCCGTGGCGCGGGGGTGCGGCCATGCCGGACGCCGGTCTTCGTAAACGCTTCGGTGTCAAAGTGGATCGACGAGGCGCGCGCGTGCTCGCTGCGCACCAGATGGATAGGCAGTCTCATGGTGATCTACTCATTTACCGTTATGCAACTTCCGGTAGCACGTTTGCGTGAGAGCCGCCAGAGAAACTGCAACCCTGACGCGCCACCTCCGCAGTGACCAACGCGCGTCATCCTGTTGATTTGATGATAATTCGATAAAATATTTCAACGCAGTTGAGGCGAATTCTCGCCTCTGGCGCATGGCAAACTTAAGTCTGATCTAAGGGGCGGGCGTTCGATAGCACGCGGGGCGTGTACACTGGCGTTCACGCGAATTAAACAACTGTGTGGCAGCGTCACAAAGATTTCGCAGCCATAAGTAGATTATGCCGGAAAGCCCCTACATCGCAATCATCGACGATCTGTCGGCAAACCGGGCATACATGGAGCGTCTTGCGCGGTCGGTCGAGGACGTGGGGCGGGTCGAGAGTTTCGCTGGCGCACCGGATGCGTTGCGCGCTTTTGCCGCGGACCCGCCAGACCTCATCATCACGGATTTCAACATGCCGGAGATGAACGCCGCGGAGTGTCTGACGGCCCTGCGGCGGATCCCTGGGCTGGAGGATACGCCGGTGATGGTCGTGTCCGGCTACGAACAACGCGACATCCGTTATCAGGCGCTCGAATGCGGGGCAACCGACTTCCTTGTCACGCCGGTCGACACGATCGAGTTCCGCACGCGCGCGCGCAACCTGCTGATGCTCGGCATGCATCAGAAATTGCTGCGCAGCCGCACCTTTGCGCTTCAGGACAGGCTGGTGAACGACAGGCTGCGCTCGCTGGAAACGCTGAAGCGCACCCGCCAGCACATGCTCGGCGTGATCGACTCGGTCCCCGCAATGGTCTACGCGGTGGACGAGCACGGCCACTGCATCTTCGCCAATCAGTTCTGCTTCGATTTCGCCGGCATCACCGAGACCGGCAGCCTCGATGATCTGCACGAATTGTTCGCGACCATCGCGGCAACGGGCGTCCTCGAAAACCTCAAGCGCGGCGCGCCGCAGCAGGCCGAGGTGACGCTGCGCGGCGCGAGCGGCCATCCTCGCGAATTCTTCGTTGTGGCGCGAGAAACCGGCTCGGCCGAGGATGGAAGCCTCACCAAGGTCGTCTCCGCGCTCGACATCTCCAGCGTCAAGGCGGCGGAGCGTTCGCTGCGCATCGCCAAGGAAGAGGCCGAGGCCGCGAACCGCGCCAAAAGCAACTTCCTCGCCAACATGAGCCACGAGTTGCGCACGCCGATGAACGCCATCATCGGCTTCACCGATATGATGCGCTCCGGACTGGTCGGCGAGCCGCCGAACGAAAAATACAGGCAGTATCTCGACAGCATCCTCTACAGCGCGCGCCACCTGCTCTCGATCATCAACGGCATTCTCGATTTCGCGCAGATGGAGGCGGGCAAGACGCGGATCGAGGAAACGGTGTTCTCGCTGCACAACTGCCTGCGCCAGGTCGCCGAGATGCTGGATGCGCAGATCACCGGGCGCGGCAACGCCCTGATCCTGCCTGCTGATCCCGAGGTCACGCTCTGGACGGACGAGCAGAAGCTAAGGCAGGTGCTCATCAACATCATCACCAACGCGAACAAGTTCACCGAGGGCGGCAGTATCGCGATCTCGGTCTGCTGCGCAGATGACCAGCCGGAATCCGCGCACCCGCCTTATCAGGGCCTCGAAATCCGCGTGACCGACACCGGGCTGGGCATGAGCGAAGAAGAAAAGCAAACCGCGCTCACCAGCTTCGGGCAGATCCTGGAGCACACCTTCGAAAAGCCGAAGAATGGCACGGGCCTTGGGCTGCCGATCTCGTCGGGCTTCATGAAACTGATGGGCGGGCATCTCAATATCGACAGCGAGAAGGGCGCGGGAACGACTGTGCGCCTCTGGCTGCCGCCGCGCTGCATCGTGCGCCAGGACCAGGCCAGCTCTTCAGTGCCCGATCCTCAGCCCTGCCATGCCGGCGTTGAACCATGACCGATCCCGGCACGATCCCACCGCCGCCGCGGCGGGCAGCTTGGCGCGCATCACGGTTGCGCCAAGCGCTTGCGGTGGCCCGCCATGGCGAGCCGCTCGAATTCGAGCAGCTTGTCGTCCGCTATCTGATCGGCATTTTCACCACGGCCTGCGCAATCCTGTCCTGGCATTACGAGGTGCTGGCGCCGTGGCAGCTTTCCGCGCTGGCGGTCTTCATTCCCCTCGCCTGGCTTCTGGCCGCCGGGTTCATGCTGCACTTCGCCATATGGCCCCAGCGCCGAATCGAACGCCGCATCGCGACGATTATCTTCGATGCGGTCACACTGTCGCTGTTCATCTATTTCGGCGGCGAGGCGGCCTCGATCTTCTTCCCGGTCTATCTCTGGGTGATCCTGGGCAACGGCTTCCGCTTCGGCATCCCCTATATGCTGGCCTCGATGGCGGCGAATGGGCTTTGCTTCGCGCTGGTCGTCGCCTTTACGCCGCAATGGCAGTCCGCATGGGCCTTCGCCGGGGGGGTGCTGCTCTCGCTGCTGATCATCCCCCTTTACGTCGCGCGGCTGATCCGCGCCCTGCGCAGCGCCATGGCCGAAGCCGAAGCCGCCAACCGCGCCAAGAGCGAATTCCTCGCCACGATGAGCCACGAGTTGCGCACGCCGCTCAACGCAATCATCGGCCTGTCGCAGGTGCTCGACCGTACCGCGCAGAGCCCGCAGGACCGCATGTCGGCGATGTCGATCAACAGCGCTGCCTCCCGGCTGCTCGAAATGGTTGACACCATCCTGCATTTTCAGAGGGTCGAGAGTCAGGCCGTCACGCTGAACGATGCACCGCTCAACCCGGGCGAAATGCTACACGACGTCGAGGCGCTGCTGCGTCCGCTCGCCCAGCAGAAAGACCTGGCGCTGCATGTTCGGTTCGCCACGCCGCTGCCCGGGCGCATTATCGGCGACCGCGACCACCTGAAGACTGTTCTGCTCAACCTCGCCGGCAACGCGATCAAATACACTGACGCCGGCCATGTCTGGATCACGGTCTCGCACATTGCGTCCGGCGGAGATAGAAAGCTGCGCATCGAGGTGCGAGACACGGGCCGCGGCATCCCGGAAGGCGAGCACGGACGGCTGTTCGAGCGCTTCGTGCAGGGCGCGCAGAGCCGCCGTAGCAAGGAGGGCGGTGTCGGCCTTGGCCTGTCTTTGGCCCGCTCCCTGGTAGAATTGATGGGCGGACGGATCGGCTTCAGCAGCAGACCGGACGAGGGCTCTACCTTCTGGTTCGAGGTGCCGGCCGAAACTGTCGAAGAGACGGCGGAGGCGGTGCCTGCCTCGGAGATCGCACTGCTGGTCCGGCTGCAGGACCGTCAGCGGCTTCTGCCGGGGCTGCGCGCACGCAGGCTGGACCCGGGCAAGACGATCGCCAACCCGCGCGATTTCGTGAAGGCGCGTGCGGCATCGGGCGATCTTTGGCGCTTTGTGCTGGTGGTTGATGAGTTGGAGCTGGACGACCGCGCGATCGCCGAGATCCGCCAAGCGTTGATCACCGAGCCGATACCCCCCGCGCTGATCGTGACCGAGGAGAGCCACGCTCTGGATCCGTGGGCCAGCGCGCGCCTCAAGGACGATCGCAGCCAGGATGCGGCGCTGATCGCGACTGTGGCCGCGTGGCATGGCCGCAAGCCGCGCGCGCCTGCACACGCACACGAGGAAAAGTCCAATGTCACGCCATTGCGGGTGCTCGTTGCCGACGACAACCCGTTCAACCGGGAAGTGGCGAAGAAGCTGCTCAGTCTGGACGGTCACCGGGTCGTGCTCGCCAGCACCGGCGAAGAGGCCCTCGACGCTCTGCTGCGCGGCGGGATCGACATTGCGTTCCTCGACATCAACATGCCCGGCGGCGACGGGATCGAAATCTGCAAGGACTATCTGCTCACCATCGAGCCCGCGGCCCAGATCCCGATCATCGCCATGACCGCGGATACCTCCGCGCCGATGCGGGAGAGATGTCTGCGCACCGGAATGGCTGCGGTGCTGCACAAACCCGTGCAGCTCAGCGAGCTTCGCGAAACGATCCGCGCGCATGTGCAGCTCGCCCCGGTCACGGCGGCCTGCGTGCAGCGCGGCAAACCGGCCGACCCGGCGCAGACGCCGACGCTGGACACACGGCAATTCGACGAAATGGTCGCGCTGTTTGGACGCGAGGCGTTCCGGCATGAGATGGCCGTGTTGTTCGAGGCGGATTTCGAGCGGCATCTGGAGGCGCTTCACACGGCGATCGGCGACGGGCATCACACGGCAGCGCGCGACGCGCTTCATGCGCTCAAAAGCTGCGCCAACACGATCGGCGCCGCGCGGCTCGCGGCCCTGTGCAGCGAGAAGCGCGAGGCGAGCGCCATACCAGATGCAGGCCTCGCCGCGAGGATCGGCGCGGAATATGCGGCGTTCCGGCAGCAGCTTTATGCGCATCTTGGCGGCGAACAGACACCCCCAGCCGCCAGCAAGACCGCGGCCGAGGCCGCCCGGCCCTTGCGCTAAAGCGGCGCGGGCAGAATGACGCGCGCGTTGGCCGCGCCTGTTGCGCGATAATCTGCGCCGTCATCCACATCGCTCAGCTCGTCCGCCAGCGCGACGCGCAGACCCCGGGCTTTCAGATTGGCCACGGTATCCGCCCCCGCATGCGGCCCCGACCAGCGCACGCCATCGAACATCCCGCGCGGTCCCGGCCCGCGCCGCAGCCCGATCAGCCAGTAGCCGCCATCAGGCGCCGGTCCGATCACGGCGTCAGCCCCGCCCAGCGCCCGAAACGCCGCCGCGATCCGCCCAGCCGTAATACCTGGAATATCGCTGCCGATGATCAGAACCGGCCCCGGCCGCGCCTGCGCGAACACATGCGCCATACGCGCGCCCAGATCGCCTTTCCCTTGAGAAATGCGCGGCAGGTCGCCCGGCCACCAGCGCGCCTCATGCGCTGCTTCGGGCGCGACCGCCAGCGCCAGCCGCCAGCGCAGATCGCGCAGCCGGCGGATTACCGCAGCTGTGTTATGCCGGTAAAAACGCGCAGCGGCCATCTCGCCGATCTCGCGCGCAAGCCGCGTCTTGACCCGGCCCGGCCGTGGCGCCTTCACCATCACGAACACAGATGGCCGCTCAACCATACAACTTGACGATATAGCGCGGCGGCACGCGCAGGTAATAAAGCGTCAGGCAGGAGAGATTGCGCAACATGCGCAGAAAATAGCCATCGCGCTGGTAGCGTGCCGCGCTGGTCACCGCCCGGCTGCGCAGGAAGCACAGGTCGCGCCGGCCAATGCGCCGCACGAGATCGACATCCTCCATCAGCGGCAAGTCGCGGAAGCCGCCGAGCCGGTCGTAATGCGCGCGCGAGATCAGCAGCCCCTGATCGCCGTAAGGCAGCCGGAACAGCGCGCAACGCGCGCTCACCATCGCCTCCAGATACCGCGGGCGCGCTCCACGATCGTCCAGCGCAAAGCGAAAGGCTGCCGCCTGCTGCCTCCGCGCCCGGGCCGTCTCGTGGATGAAGCGTTCGGCCTCGCGGTGCCAGTCATGCTCCAGAACCGTGTCGGCGTGGAGGAACAACAGCCAGTCACCCTTCGCCGTCCGCGCGCCCTCGGCGAGCTGCTGCCCCCGCCCTTTCTGGGCACGCACAAACTTCGCGCCGACGGCTTCGGCCATCTGCGGCGTGTCATCCTGTGAGCCGCCATCGACGATAATGACCTCGCGCACGATGCCATCGACCACGCCCGGCACCAGCGCGGCCAGACTGCGGCCCAGTTCGCCTTCTGAATTAAGTGTTGGGATCACCACCGAGATCATGGCGCGGATGATACGGCTGGCGGACTTGTCCACAAGCAATTTTTGCGGGAGCCGCGACGATGTTCTTTATTTGTTCGCAGGTTCGCGTTAAGCTTGCGGCATGAGCGCGCACACCTCGAAAGCCCCGATCCCCAGCCCGCAGGACGCTGAAACCGCCGTGGCCAACCGCCGGCGCGGGCGCGGCGCGTGCTCCAATGCAGCCGGGCGCTACGAGAGCGAACGGCGCGATGTTTTCGACGACGGATGGGAAATTCTCGGCGATCTCGACGCCTTCAAGACCGAAGTGCGCGAGGAAATGGCGCGCAGCATCATCGCCACCAATGACAGCCCGGATATCGGCTTCGACCAGTCGATCAACGCCTATCGCGGCTGCGAGCACGGCTGCATCTACTGCTTCGCGCGCCCGACCCATTGCTATCTCGGCTACTCGGCAGGCATCGACTTCGAGACCAAGCTGACCGCGAAGGTCAACGCGGCGGAGTTGCTGGAACAGGCGCTTCAAAGTCCGCGATACCGGGTGAAGCCAATCATGCTCGGCACCAACACCGACCCTTATCAGCCGATCGAGCGGGAGCGGCGTATCACCCGGTCCATCCTGGAGGTGCTGGCGCGGGCGCGCCATCCGGTCGGCATCGTGACGAAATCCGCGCTTGTGATGCGCGATCTCGACATCCTCGCGCCGATGGCGGCGCAGGGGCTGGTGCATCTCGGCATCTCGGTGACGACGCTCGACAACCGGCTGTCGCGCACGATGGAGCCGCGGGCTAGCGCGCCGGCCAAGCGGCTGGAGGCGATCCGCGCGTTGAGCGAGGCGGGCGTGCCGGTGCGCGTGATGGCCGCGCCGATGATCCCCGCGCTGAACGACACGGAGCTTGAGCGCATCCTGGAGGCGGGCGCGGCGCACAGCGCGAAGACGGCGAGCTATATCCTGCTGCGCCTGCCGCTAGAGGTCGCGCCGCTGTTCCGCGAGTGGCTGGCCAACACCTATCCGGATCGCGCACGGCGCGTCATGGCGCTGGTGCAGGACACGCGCGGCGGCAAGGACTACGATTCGCGCTTCGGCGTGCGCAGGCGCGGCGAAGGACCGTATGCGCAGCAGCTTGCCGCGCGCTTTGCCATCGCCCTGCGCCGGTTCGGGCTGGCGCGCCATCACCCGCCGCTGCGCACCGATTTGTTCAAACCCCCCGCGCGATCGGGCCAGCTTGACCTGTTTGCCCCACCTTGATCCCGCCGCCAGAATCGGCCTTCCTGTCGCCGCTTGGATCAGGCGGGTGGGCAATGCCGGATTTTGCGCTGGAAGAGGCGGCGAGGACACAATTTGGCGGTCTGGTCGCCGGCGTGGACGAGGCCGGGCGCGGGCCGTGGGCTGGGCCGGTCGTCGCGGCGGCCGTGATCCTGGACGAGCGGCTGAGGCTGGACGGACTGGACGATTCCAAGCGCCTCAGCGAGGACGCGCGCGAGGCGCTGTTCGAGGAGATTTCGGCGGGGGCGGTGATTGGCGTGGGCATCGTCGACGTGCTGACCATCGACCGGCTCAATATCCTCCGCGCCACGATGCGCGCCATGCAAATCGCTGTCACCAGGCTGCCGCAGTCCGCGCAGTGCGCCCTCATCGACGGCAATCGCGCGCCCGACCTCCCCTGCCCGGCGCAGACCGTGATCGGCGGCGATGCGCGCGCGGCCTCCATCGCCGCGGCTTCCATCATCGCCAAGGTCACGCGCGACCGGCTGATGCGCAAACTGGACGGCGACTTCCCGCATTACGGCTGGGCGCGCAACAAGGGCTACGGCACACGGGGGCACGCCGCCGCGCTTAGCGCGCATGGTGTAACCGTCCATCATCGCCGCTCCTTCGCGCCGGTCGCCCGGCTGCTCGAAGCCGAAACGTTGCGCTGACCGGCGCACTGTGCCGCATCGGCCACGGCGGCGCGCGAAATCCGACCCGTGCCTGTGAATGCCCGCCGCTTCCAGATGAAACACGCCGCCCCGGCTGCTATCAGCCAGAATCATCGCAAAACAAGGGGTTCGGGCATGGTGAGACTGAGCGCACCCTCTCGGCTGATTTTCCTGTTATCTGTCATTCTCGTGGCGTTGGTGATCCTCTCACAATATTTCGGCGTCGAGATCCCGGTGCTGACCACGATCGTCGCGCGCAGCCCATTCGAGATCCTGCTCGTCGCTTGGGCGCTGCTCTTTCTGGGCGTGACGTTTCGCCTGTAGGCCCGGCGCGACGGTTAACGTTGTGGGGGCTGGCCGTTTCGCTTACGCTTCCTGTTGCGCCGCACACGCAAACGAGGCCGGAATCCGCCATGCGCCGTCTCCTCAGGTCCGCCACCGCGCTCATCACGGCTTTTGCGATCGTCCTGACCGCCGTTTTGCCTCTGCGCCCGGCCGCTGCGCAGACAACCGCCGGCGCGCCCGTTGCACGCACACCGAGCCCCGCCGAATGCCGCCAGCTTGATGACGAGAATGTCCGCGCAGCGATCCGATCCATCACAGAACAGCGCCTGAAGGCGGAGTTGAGCGGGCTGAACTACGCCGCGCTGGTCCAGCAGCAGTGGACCGGGACCGGCATGGACGCGCGCATTGACGAACAGATCGACATCGCGATCCAGGAGGTGCGCGCCGAGACCGACTGGTTTGACCGCGCCTATTCCACCATCAGCCGCGGGCAGGCCGAGGAATTCGCGGTGGCCGTGGCGGAAAATACCTACAATTCCGAGGCCTTCCGCAACGCGATGGCCGGCCTGACGACGGCGATCGGCGAGGACATCGGCGGGCGCCTCGAAACTGCGGCAGCGGCCGCGTCAGGCCCAGCCGTGTCGTGCATGCGGCTGGCGCTGGAAGCACGCTACGGCGGCGCGATCGCGCAGACCTTCGTGCAGCAGACCGAAAGCTCGCTGGACGTCGCCGCGCAGTCCGGCACGCCGGCGATCACGACCAGCGATCTGGTTTTTGAAAGCAGCGAGGCGATCGGCGGCTTGCTGCTGGTAATGACCCGGCGGATGATCGCGCGCATGGTCGCGCAGATGGGCCGGCGGCTCGCGGGCGCGATCGCCACGCGGATCGTCTCGTCTTTCACCGGGCTGATCGGGCTGGCGCTGATCGTAAAGGACCTGATCGACGCGGGCGAAGGCGTGTTCCCGCTCATCGAGGAGCGCATGAAATCCGATGAGTCCAAGCAGCTGATAAAGACCGAGATCGCCGAAAGCATTTCCGGCTTCGTCAACGAGAACATTGAGACGATCTCGCAGGAAACCGCCGCCAACATGTTCGCGATGTGGCAGAACTTTCAGGACCGCTACGATATGCTGCTTTCGCTGGCCGACCAAAGCGCCGTTTTCAAGGACTTCCTGCGCGCGCGCGATGCAGGCGAGTTGGCGCGTCTCGGCGAGATCGTCGAGCTGATCGTCCGGCAAGAGGGCGAGCCAGCGGTGTTCGAGAGGCTTGAGGGCGGCTCGCTGAAGACTGCGCTCGATACGTTGACGCTCGACGGCGTGGAGATTGCCCGCCAGGCCCGCTCCCTCGACACGGCGATTGCGTGGTCGGAGCTGGCTGGCAGCCGGATCGACGAGGTGCTGCGCTTCGATGTCTACAGCAGGATCCGGCCGGAGCAGATCTCACAGACCGAGCTGAACCGGCTTCTGTCGGTCGACGACAGCACGGCTGTCTATCGGCTCGCGGCGCTGCCGAGCAAGGCACGCGAGCGGCTGCTTTCTCTGCCTCCTGCGCAAGTGCGCGGTCTTGCGACCCGGCTGGACGAAGAGGAGTTGGCCGCGCTCGCGCGCTACGAAACCGAGTTGTCGGCACGATCGGCGCGCGCGCTGCTCGATGCCGTTTCCGCCAATCCGGGACGCATGGCAGTCCTGGCGCGGCCGGGCCTGCAGGACGCCGTGCTGGCCAGCGCCGATCAGGATGCGGCCATAGACATGCTGCTTAACCCGGGCGGCTATTTCAGCCTGTTCGGAATGGTCAACGACTTCGGCAAGGTCCGGGCCGGCGGGGTCGAGCCGCGCGTATTCGTTGAAGCCTACAGCTGGACGCTTGCCGTCGCGGCGCTGACGCTGCTGATCTTCATCATCCTGGTCGCACGCCTGATCCGCGGCCGGCGGATGACAATCATTCTGAAGGACCAGCACGGCAGGGAAATCGGGCGCACCAAGCAATGACGCTTTACACGGTTGACAGGCTTTCAGGGCGTGAAGTCCGCGAGGGAGGGCTGGTGACGGCCTATGCCGTAACGGCGGCCAACCTCATCAAGGACGTGCGCGAGAAGATCACCAATACGTTTGGCGGTCGCATGGTTCGCTATGAGGCGCTCGTGGAAGATACCGTTGAGCGCGCGCTCGCCCAACTGGAGGACAAGGCGCGCCAGCAGGGCTACGATGGCTGCCTGGCGGTGCGCATCTCCCATCCTAGCCTCGTGGAGGGCGGCGTAGAGGTCGTGGTCTACGGCACCGGCTTCAATTTCGTCGATGGCCCGGCTTCCGCGCCTGAGTGAGGTGGCCCGCCACCTGCGCGTCATCGCGAGCGCAGCGACGCGATCCAGCCAAGTTGTTCGTCGCCGGGTCGCCGCTAACGCGTGATGTGCAGCCATTCGCGCGTGCGCGCTTCCGGGTCGGGGTGTGTGACGAGATCGGTAACGACCGCGATGCTGTCCGCGCCCGCCGCCAGCACATCCGGCGCGCGCTCCACCGTAATCCCGCCAATCGCGACCAGCGGACAGGGCAGCGCGTCCTTCCAGTCCCGCACGCGGGCCAGCCCCTGCGGCGCCCATTTCATTTTCTTCAGCTTGGTCTCATAGATGGGCCCAAGCGCCACATAGTCCGGCTCCACGGCAAGCGCCTTCGCCAATTCGTCGTGGTCGTGTGTCGACACGCCGAGCTTGATGCCCGCCGCGCGGATCGCGGGAACGTCGGCCGCCGCCAGGTCCTCCTGGCCGAGATGCACGAAATCCGCGCCAAGGTCGATCGCCGCGCGCCAGTGGTCGTTAACGACCAGCTGCGCCCCATGCGAGGCGCACAGCGCTATCGCCCGCTCAATCTGCCGGTGCACTTCCGTCTCCGGCGCGTCCTTCAGCCGGAGTTGCACAAAGCGCACGCCAAGCGGCACCAGCCGCTCCAGCCAGTCAATGTCGGGCAGGACGGGATAAAAGCGATCAATCATGATCGGGCTCGAAGAATGGGGTGCCGGCAACCGGCGTCGACGGGCTGGCCATCTCGCGCGGCGGCATGATCCCGGCCTTGTAGCCGATCCGGCCGGCTTCGATCGCCCGGGCAAAGGCGGCGGCCATTTGCGCCGGGTCGCCGGCCTTGGCGACGGCGGTGTTCAGCAGCACAGCATCATAGCCGAGTTCCATCGCCTGCGCGGCGTGGGAGGGCGCGCCTATGCCCGCATCGACGATGAGCGGCACATCGGGGAAATAGTTCCGCAGCATCTGCAGGCCGAAGACATTGTTCAGCCCCTGGCCCGAGCCGATCGGCGAGCCCCAAGGCATCAACACGTCGCAGCCTGCATCGACCAGCCGCTCGGCCACGCTCAGATCCTCGGTGGTGTAGGGAAACACCTGGAAGCCCTCATGGGTCAGGATGCGCGCGGCTTCGACAAGGCCGATCACGTCGGGCTGCAGCGTGTCGTCGTTGGCGATCACTTCCAGCTTGATCCAGGGCGTGGAGAACATCTCGCGGGCCATCTGCGCTGTCGTCACAGCTTCCTTCACCGTCCGGCAGCCGGCCGTATTGGGCAGCACCCGAACGCCCTCCAGCGACTCGATGAACCGCCAGAACTGCTCGCCCGCGCGCTCGGATGAGGACTCACGACGTAGCGAGACGGTGACGATCTGCGCGCCGGACGCCTCGAACGATGCGCGCAGCACGTCCGGCGAGGGATACAGCGCTGTGCCGAGCAGCAGCCGGGACGTCGTCCGCGAGCCGTACAGCTCCAGCGCGTCCTCGGTGTTGATCATGTTCATCCTGGCCTGCCCCCGAGCGGTCAGCCGCCCTGGCGCGGCGCGACGATCTCGATCCTGTCGTTGTCATGCAGGCGCGTCTTCGGCCGCTCATCCGCGGGAACGAATTCGCCGTTCACAGCCGTCGCGATGCGCTGTTCGCCATAACCCAGCGCGGCGCACAACTGTTCCAGCGTTGCCGCCTTTGTCTCCCGATGTTCGCCGTTAACAGTGATCTTCAACGATAATCTCCGAATTCGGCCGACGCCCGTCCAGATACGCGGCCGTCAATTCAGCCAGCGCGGGCGCGGTCAGATAGCCGTGCCGGTACATGCCATTCACATAGATGCGGCTGCCCCGGACAATAATGCGCGGCACGTTATCCGGAAAGGCCGGGCGGACATCGGCGTCCAGCCGAAGCACCCGTGCCTGTCCGAAAGCCGGGTGCAGCGCATAGGCAAGTCCAAGCAGGTCGAGCCCGGAGCGCAGCGTGACTGGCCCGCGGTCATCGCTCTCCAGCACGGTCGCCCCAATCATGTAGGTGTCGCTGCCCCAAGGTACCACGTAAAGCGGAAACCGCGGATGCAGCAGCCGCACCGGCCGGTGCAGCGCGATCTCCGCGGTTTCAACCAGCGCCATCTCGCCGCGCACACCGCGAAGGCCCCGCAGTTCATCACGCGCAGCCAGCCCGCGGCAGTCTATAACGATCTCGGCGGGGTCTTCCGGCGCCTCGGCCCCGAAGCGCAATTCCACCCCCGCCCGCTCCAGCGCCTTGAGCAGCGCGGCAAGCGCAGCGCCCGGCGGAACATACGCCTCATGCGCATAGAACAGGCCGTTGCGGAAGCGTTCTTCAAGCGCGGGCTCGAGTTCGGCGATGCGCGCCCCATCCACCCGCTCGTGCGCCTCGGTCTGCGCGGCGAAACGGCTGAGTTCGGCGCGGTCGCGCGGCAGCGCCACGACCAGCGTACCAGTCTGCTCGACACAAGCGAGCTTGTCTTGCCAGATCTCCATCGCGCGCAGGCCAAGATCCCGCACGATTTGCGGCGCAGCCTCAGCTTCGCAGTAAGGCGCGAGCATGGCCCCGCCCAGCCGGCTGGCGGCGTCGGCAAACGGCTCCGCGCTGCGCTCGATCAAGCGCACCCGATGGCCGTGCTCGGCCAGCGTGAACGCCTGCCAAAGCCCTGCGATTCCGGCCCCTATCACATCAATGCGTGCCATTGCGATTTGCCCCAACCAAGTTGAGCCAGAAAGTATCTCACCATCTTCGCATTTGGCCCAGCGGACGCTTGTGCGCCAACCCCGGCAAAACGCCGCGCGGCATGGGGAAAAAGACGCAGACGGGCGCCGCGGCCAACCGAACCATCGTTCAGTGGGGGCGGGGGGAGGCCGATGGCCGGGTTTCAAGCGCGCTCACGCTGCAACCTGAGATGCAACGCGCCAGCCGCAGCAACCCGCCTGCGTACGGATAACGCCGTTCCGTCGAGCGCTGTGCGGCGGCAATCGCACAGCGTCAAGCATGAGCGGCGCGGGGAACGTTGGGTTTCTAGCGGGGGCCCAATGTTCGTCTTATGTTCTAGCTTCACCCGCAATGCGTGTCAATTCCAAAATGCGAACACAACAAGAACATTTTTGCCGTCGAGAACGCGCCGGTCGGCTTTCTCAGCCTCTTGCATCGCAGCGTGCGACGCACTAGCCTACAGGCGTGATGCCGCTGTAGCTCAGTTGGTTAGAGCGCTAGATTGTGGATCTAGAGGTCCCCCGTTCGAGCCGGGGCAGCGGTACCATCTGCTTCACAAACTCACCTGCTTCACAAACTGTTGAGCGCATTCATCGCATTGCCCGGTTATAGCGATTCCGGTCGCGCCGGGGCGAACGTGACGTGGCAGGAAGCAAGCCTTCACCCCGCCCACTTGATTGGCCCTCGAGAAAGCCTTAGCGTTCCACTCCAAGGAGAGTGAAGCCTGCGAACCGGGCAGGCGCTGGGAGGAGAGCGGATGAGAGGCGCCGACATCGTCGCGCAGTCATTGGCCAGATGCGGCGTCAACACCGTCTTCGCGTTATCCGGCAACCAGATCATGTCGATCTTCGACGCCGCGCTCGATACCGACCTGCGGCTGATACACACGCGCCATGAGGCCTGCGCGGTTTTCATGGCCGAAGCCTACGCGCAACTCACCGGCGATATTGGCGTGGCGCTCGTGACGGCCGGGCCGGGCTTCGCCAACGCGCTGTCGGCGATGTACTCGGCGAAGACCTCCGAGACCCCGGTCATCCTGCTAAGCGGCGATTCACCGCTCGCCCATGACGGCAGGGGCGCTTTTCACGAACTCGATCAGCGCGCGATGGCCGCGCCGGTGACAAAGGGATCGGTCCGGGTCACGAGCGTGCACATGCTGGGCGAGGACCTGGCGCGGGCGATCAGCATGGCGCGCTCGGGCCGGCCGGGGCCGGTGCATGTCGCGCTGCCCGCCGATGTGCTGATGGCGCAGACGAATGCGCCGGTGCCGCTTGCCAATGCCTTTGCCCGCCAGCCCAGCGGACCGCGCGAAAGCGATATTGCAACATTGGGTGAAGCGTTCGCGGCTGCCGAGCGTCCAATCGTCCTGACCGGCCCGGCGATGACCCACACCCGCGCTGGCAATCTCCTGACCGCGCTGAGCGAGACCACTGGCGCGCCGGTCGTGCCGATCGAAAGCCCGCGCGCACTCCGCGACCCTGCCCTCGGCCGCTTTTCGGATTGTCTGAAGCAGGCCGATCTGATCGTCAGCCTTGGCAAGCAGCTCGACTACACGGTGAAGTATGGCGAAGAAGGCGTGTTCCCGGCCGATGCGAAGGTGTTCGCTGTCGCGCCGGATGCGCCTGCGCTGGAGCGGGCCGAACGCGCGCTCGGGCCGCGTCTGACCGGGCGGATCGAGGCGGATGCCGATCTGTGCGCCGAGCACCTTATCCGCGCGGCCCAGAGCGGCAACAAAGGCGAGGCCTGGCGCGCGGACGTCGAGGCGGCGCTCGCTTATCGCGACTTCGATGCGCCCCCGGCATCCGGCGAGGGCGTTGTCCCCTGGGAGGTCGGGCGCGTGTTGCAGGAGGTCGTCGCGGGCGCGGACAACGCGATCTACGTGGCCGACGGCGGCGAGTTTGGCCAGTGGATGCAAGGCTACATCAACGCGCCGCGCCGCGTCATGAACGGAGTCTCCGCTGCGATTGGCAGCGCGATGGGCAACGCCATCGGCGCGCAGATCGCCGACCCCGACGCCACCGTAATCTGCACGCTGGGAGACGGTACCGCAGGCTTCTATCTCGGCGAGTTCGACACCGCCGTGCGCGAAGGCGCGAAAGCCATCTTCGTCATCGGCAACGATGCCTGCTGGAATGCCGAGCGGATGCTGCAAATCCGCGAATTCGGCGCGGACCGCCAGAC
>CAZYUT010000039.1:0-16305 GCA_964650735.1 uncultured Hyphomicrobiaceae bacterium | reverse complement strand
GCCGCACTTGCCCCGACGGCGCATGGCTAGGGATTCAAAAGCCGTGCCAAAACCGGCGACCATGTTGAAAAAAGCGTGATCTGGCAGGGTGCGCGCGAAAAAGGCAGTGTCTGCGCTCAAGGATTAGGCAAAAACGGCGGATTGCCTAAAACATGTGCAGAAGATTTGCGGAGCCGTTAACTGTGGGCAGGATTGCGCTCACGGATGAGGCCTTCCTGGGCAACCGAGGCGATCAGCGTGCCGTCGCGCCGGAAAATCGAGCCGCGGCAGAAGCCGCGCGCGCCCGAGGCCGACGGGCTGTCCATGACGTAGAGCAGCCATTCATCGGCGCGAAAGGGCCGGTGGAACCACAGTGCGTGGTCGAGGCTCGCCATCATCATGCGCGGGTCGAACAGGTTGCGCCCATGCGGCGCGAGCGAGGTGTCCAGCAGAAAGAAGTCGGAGGCATAGGCCAGCACGCATTTGTGCAGGCCGATATCGTCCGGCAGGCTCAGGTTCGAACGTATCCAGATGCTGCGCTTGGCCTCGCGCGGTGCCGTCGAGATATACTGCCGGACGTCCACCGGGCGCATTTCGACCGGGCGCTCACGCCGCCAATAACGCTGGATCGGCTCGGGCAGCTTTGGCAGGAGGTCTTGCAGCAACTCCGCTTCCGAGGGCAGCGTCTCGGGCGCGGGCACGTCCGGCGCTTCGATCTGGTGGGCAAAGCCTGGCTCGTCGCGGTGGAACGACACGCCCATCGAGAAAATCGCCTGGCCGTGCTGGCGCGCGGTGACCTGGCGGGTCGTGAAGCTCTTGCCGTCGCGGATACGCGCGACCTCGTAGATGATCGGCGTCTGCGGATCGCCGGGCAGCAGGAAATAGCCATGAAGTGAATGCGCCGCGCGGTCGTCGCCCTCGACCGTCCGCGTGGCGGCAACCAGCGCCTGCCCGATCACCTGGCCGCCGAACACGCGCTGCCAGCCGTCTTGCGGGCTGCGGCCACGAAACAGGTTGTGTTCCAGTGTCTCCAGATCGAAGATGTCGAACAGCGTTCCGGGCTTCTCAACCATCAGGCTACCTTGTGGTCGGCGGGCGCCTGCCCATGTGACGGGTGGGCTTCTCGTCTGTCAAGTCGCGCAGCCGCAGGGAAGGAAATGGCATGGCGCATGAGATGGCGCATGAGTATGACATCGTCATCGGCGGCGGCGGCTTCATCGGCCTGACGCTGGCGCGCGCGCTCAGTGTGGCTGCGCAGGGGTTGTTCCGCGTTGCCGTGGTGGACCCAGCCCCGCCCGAACAGCTGCGCGCGCCGAACCATGACGGTCGGGCGATGACGATTTCCGCCGCGTCGCGCCGGATGCTGGAGGCGCTGGATGTGTGGCCGGCGATCGCGGAGGATGCGCAGCCCGTCAGCCGCATCGAGATCACCGATACGCCGCTGGATACGCCTGTTCGCCTGCCGGTGCTCCAGTTCGACACGGCCGATACCGCTGATGGCCCGGCCGCTCATGTTGTCGAGAACGCGGTGCTCATGCGCGCGCTGCTCCGCGCGGTGGCCGAGAGCGACGCGACGCTCATCGCCCCTGACTGGATCGAGGCGGTCTCAACCAGCGCTTCTGGGAGCGATGTCCGCTTGCGCAGCGGGGGCAAGATTACAGCGCGGCTGCTGGTCGCCGCGGATGGCCGCCGCTCGCGCCTGCGCCAGATGGTCGGGATCAAGGCGATCCGCTGGGACTATCCGCAGACCGGCATCGTCGCCACGCTGGAACACGAGCATCCGCATGACGGCCGCGCAGTGCAGCACTTCCTGCCTGCAGGGCCGTTCGCCATGCTGCCAATGACGGGCAATCGCTCATCATTGGTCTGGACGGAATCGCCGGAGGACGCCGCGCGGATGCTGGCGCTTGATCAGCAGCGGCTTCGCGCTGAGATTACGCGGCGCTTCGGCGGGCACCTCGGCGATGTGCGGGTCGTCTCGCCGCTGCAGACCTTCCCGCTCAGCCTGAGCATGGCGCGCGACTTCGTGCAACCCGGTGTCGCGCTGATCGGCGATGCGGCGCACGGGCTGCATTGGCTTGCCGGGCAGGGGCTGAACCACGGGCTGCGCGATGTGGCGGCGCTGACAGAGGTGCTTGTGGAGGCCTCGCGCATGGGTGAGGATATCGGACAGATCAACGTGCTGCGCCGCTACGAGCGTTGGCGGCGTTTCGATGCCAGCATGTCAGCCGCGGGCATGGATGCGCTCAATCGGCTGTTCGCAAATGACAGCCGCACGCTCCGGATGATCCGGACGCTGGGCATGGGCGTCGTTGACCGGATAGCGCCGCTCAAGCGCATGTTCGTGGCGGAAGCCGCGGGCACGACCGGCGTGTTGCCGCGGCTCATGCGCGGCGAGCGTGTGTGAGGCGGGCCGAAGACACCCGCCTCATCAGTTTTTATCGGCAGCCGTGATACTTCAGGCAACCGCGATAATTGCTTCCGCCATAGCCCCAGTTTGCCGCACACCGGCGGCTCCAGTAGCCGCAACGGCCATACCGTCGGCCATACCCATAGCGGTGGCCGCGGTAGTAACGGTGATAAACCCGTGGGTGGTAATACCGGCGATAGCGGTAGCGGCGGTAATGCCGGTAACGCGGTCCAATGTAAATCCGGACGCCGACATCCGCATTGACGATATTCGACTGGTGCAAGGCATCAATCTGCTGACCAAGCGCGAGCGCTGGAGAGCTGACGGCCGATGCGGCCTTGGCATTTGGCCACCCGAATGCGGTGATCCCTAGCAACACGCCTAAGGCCAGGATGAGTGAAATCCGCCCCATGACTGTGTGTCCTTCTTGATAGAGGCCTCTTGGTACCGCCGCGCGACAGAGCGTGCAACGGTGGCTCGCATCAACCATGTTTCACCCGGCTGGAATTTCCGGGCACCTTTCCACGCAACGGAGCTTAGCACGAAGTGCCCGATCGTGACACACTCTATGAGCCATTCCGAATGCAGATATTATGGAGGTTTGGCAAAACTGGCCTTCGCTCGCGGAGAGGCGGCGCACGCCGCCATTGCTCAGCGGCAGCCATGATAGCGCATACAACCGTAATAGTCGGGGTTGCCGCTGCCCCAGCGCTGGTCACAGCGCCCGCTCCATCCCGCGCAGCGGCTGTCGCTGGAGCCGTAAAAGCGCCGCTGCAGGCGCGTCGGGCGATCCGGGTCCGGGCGAGGACCGTCTTCGCCCATCTCGCGGCCGCCCAAACTGTCGAACCGCCGTTCGCCAACGAAGCCACGCTCCTGCTGGTAACTCCGGAAGTCGCGCCCTTCAAGATAGCTGCGGTACTGCGCCTCGATCAGCGCCGCCCCCGATTGGCCCTTTGTGATGGCGGATGCGGCCGCCTCGTTATCCGCAGCCGGCGCAATGCAGACCGCGACACTCAGCAGGACCGTGCATCCGGCTATAACAAATGATCTGAAGATGGGCGAACTCTTGGACTGGGGTACAACAATCGACATTGCGGATACAACGCATTGCGGCCAGCCGATGTTCCCGCGATGTTCGATGGCGGCATCGCAGGGTTAACGTTTCGCCGCCGGCATGCGTTCAATCCTCGATCTGGCGAGCCTCGTCCACGAGAAGCACCGGAATGCCATCGCGGATTGGGAAGGCAAGCTTCGCGGAACGGCTGATCAGCTCTTGCGCTGCGCGATCATATTCTAGCGGTTGCTTGGTCAGCGGGCAGACGAGGATCTCTAGCAGCTTCGGATCGACCTGCGCCGGCGCTTCACCGTGCACCTGATCCTTGTCGGTTTCGCTCATCGCTTTTCTCCCGGGCCTACTGCAGCGTTGTGCCCGAACTGCCCTCGGGCGAGGCCATATCCATCTCTGCTAGCGCCATGAGGACTTCCGAGCGGGTCCGCAGGTCGGGCGCCTCCAGGAGCGCTTGCTTCTCCTCGGGGCCATAGGGGCTGATCATCGCGAGTGTGTTGATGAGCAGTTCCACTGGAGAGCGGTTCAGCGCCTCCCAGTCAGCGCGCAGATTGTGCGCGTCCAGGTAGGAGCGCAGCACCCGCATGAACCGCGTCAGGTTGACCTGCTCCTGCCCGTGGCCGCGCGCGAAATCTGCGACGAACGGCATATAGTCCACTTCGCAAATGCGATAGGGCTTGCTGGTTTCTAGCTCGTCCACGATTTCGAAGCGAGCAATGCCGCTCAAGGAGATGATAATCGTGCCTTCATCGGTCTCCGTGTAGGCCGTAAGGCGTCCGGCGCAGCCGACGCGGCGCAGCGGCGTGCCCTTGCCCGGCGGCGACTTCCCCGTGTCGGCGCGCTCCGGCTGGACGATGCCGAGGATACGCGGACCGGCAAGGATGTCGGCCACCATCTGCAGGTACCGTGGCTCGAACACATTGAGCGGCAGCGTCGAACGCGGCAGCATGATGCAGCCTTGAAGCGGGAAGACGGGCAACTGCTGGGGCAGATCGGCCGGCCTGCGATATTGGTCTGTGAGGCTTATTGTTTTGGCTCCCCGGATCATGGCGCCGGCGCTGCGATGCGCCGGTCCGGCATTACGAAAACAGTATCGTCGATAGCCGCTGGCGGCCTTTCACGGTCAGAGGATCGTTCGCGCCCCAGGCGTCGAAAAACTCGACAAGCTGCCGGCGTGCGGCGCCGTCGTTCCATTCGCGGTCGCGTTTCACGATCTCCAGAAGGTGCTCCAACGCCGGCTCGCGCTCACCGTTGGCCTGCAGCGCCAGGGCGAGATCCAGCCGCGCCTGAAGGTCAGACGGGTCGTCCGCAAGCTTCTTCTCGAGCTCCGAAGTGTCGGCGGCCGCTTCGCTCTTGCGGGCGAGATCGAGCATCGCCTTTGCGCTGGTCACGGCGCTGTCCATCTGCTTTGCGGTTGGCACCATTGCAAGCATCTGCTCGGCGCGGTCGAGATCGCCAGTCTTGACATAGCATTTCGCAAGCCCGGTGATGGCGTTGACATTGTCCTGCTCGATTTGCAGCACCTGGGCGAACAGATTGGCCGCCTCATTGACGCTGCCATCCTTGAGCGCAGCCTCCGCAGCATCGATTGCCTGCTGAATGTCGTCCCCGCCCTCGCCCGCGCTCACGCGGCTGATGAATTCGCGCAGTTCGCTCTCGCCGATCGCGCCCATGAAGCCATCAACAGGCCGGCCGTCCTTGAACGCGAACACCGCCGGGATCGATTGGATACCGAGTTGACCGGCAACTTCGGGGTACTGGTCAATATTCATCTTGACCAGCCTGACTTTGCCGCCGGCATTCTTGACGGCCTGCTCCAGCCGCGGCGTGAGCTGTTTGCACGGGCCGCACCAAGGCGCCCAGAAATCGACCAGCACCGGCGCTTGCTTTGACGCCTCGATCACGTCGGCAACGAAGGTTTGCGTGGTGGTGTCCTTGATCAGATCGCCCTCGGCGGTGTTCTGATTGTCCGCGCCTGAGATGATGAATGACATTTCGCGCTAATCCTGTCCGTCCGGTTACGCGCTGCGCGCGCGCCTGCGCCTAAAGTTTTGCTTGATTGGAATATCTCAGCCGGATGCCCCGGTTTCAAGCCCGCTCGCGGTCGCATCGCCAAGCCGCAGGCGCAAAGGGTCATGTCCGCAGGCAGCGACGAAACTCAGGAAGTCGTCGCGCGCGATGCTCGTAGTCGCGGTATTGACCAGCGGGTGAAAGTTCAGCGTCTCGTAGGCGAGCAACGCCGCGTCGATGACGAAGTTCACGTCGCGCGCGGTGTCATTGATGAGCGCGAACGGCGTGACCGATCCCGGCTCGACGCCCAGCACCTCGCGCATCAGCTCCGGCTTGCCGAAGCTCAGCCGCCCTGAGCCGAGCTCCTTATGCAGCGTCTTGAGGTCGATCGGCGTGTCCTCCAGCGCGGTTATCAGCCAGAGCGCGCCCTTCTTGTCCTTCAAGAACAGGTTTTTGGTGTGCGCGCCTGCAATCTCGCCGCGCAGCGCCTGCGACTCCTCGACCGTGCGCAGCGGCGGATGCTGGTGCGTTTCCGTCTCGATGCCCAGCTCCGCCAGCCGGGCGAAAAGATCATCCCGTGTTGCGCTCATGGCTCCCTCCGCTCGCGCCGCTGGGCACGGTTTGGCTTTTGCGCGCTCATACCTCTCGCCAAGTGCATAAAGATATGTTTATATCTTTCTGAGTCTGCGCTGGTTGCCTGACCTGATTGACGCGGTTGCATAGCATGAACAGCACGCTTTCGACACATGATCTCGTCGCCATCCTCAAGGCCGCTGGCGAGACCACCCGGCTGAGGATCCTGGCGCTGCTGTCAGGCGGCGAGTTCAACGTGAAGGACTTGACGCGCATCCTCGGGCAGAGCCAGCCCCGCGTGAGCCGGCATCTGAAGCTGCTTGCCGCCTCTGGGCTGGTCGAGCGCTACCAGGAGGGTAGCTGGGTGTTCTTCCGTGTGCGCGACGGCCAGGCCGGACAAATCGTCAGCGCGATCATCGCCGATGCGCTCGACCCGGCCGACGAGACCCTCATTCGCGATTGCGAGCGCGCCAACGCGATCCGCGCCGAGCGCGATGCCGCCGCGCAGGCCTATTTCCGCGACAATGCCGCGGAGTGGGACCGCATCCGCGCGCTGCATGCGCCTGAGACGATGGTCACCGCGGCGATGCGCGAGGTTATGGGAGCTGAGCCCATCGACCTTCTGGTTGATCTGGGGACGGGCACCGGCCATGTGCTGGAGGTGTTCGCGCCTCAGGCCAAAAGCGCGGTCGGCATCGACATGAACCGCCAGATGCTGGCCTACGCACGCGCGCGGACGGACCGGCTGGGTCTGTCGCATGTGCAGCTTCGCCAGGGCGACCTGTTCAACGTGCCGCTGTCCGAGGCGAGCGCGGACGCCGTCGTGCTGCATCAGGTGCTGCACTTCCTGGACGACCCGGCCACGGCGATCGGGGAGGCAGCGCGTCTTCTGCGCCCCGGCGGGCGGCTGCTCATCGTCGATTTCGCCCCGCATGACCTGGAAGAGCTGCGCGAAACCTTCGCCCATCGCCGGCTGGGTTTCAGCAGCGGGCAGATGGCGAAGTGGCTGGCTGCTGCCGGCCTCACGCTCGTCGATGATCGCCAACTGGCTGCCGATCAGCGCACGGGCGCGCGTCTCACGGTTTGTCTGTGGGGTGGCGTGAAGGCCGCCGCGCCGGTGCAAACTGAACCGTCTGCGCCCGTCACCGTTCAAACCTCTCAGGAGATGGCCCTTGAATTACGCGACTAACCAACCCGAGCGAACTGACCGCCAGCCCGAATTGGAGGTCTCTTTCGAATTCTTCCCGCCGAAGAACGCGCAAATGGAGCGCGCGCTCTGGGACACGGTCCGGCGGCTTGAGGTGTTCGCGCCGCGCTTTGTCTCCGTCACTTACGGGGCAGGCGGCTCCACTCGCAAAAGAACGCATGCTGCCGTCGAGCGGCTCGTGCAGGAAACGGCGCTGGAGCCGGCTGCCCACCTGACCTGCGTGTGCGCGACGCGCGAGGAGATCGATGAGATTATTCGCGCCTACCACGCGGCCGGCGTGCGGCACATCGTTGCGCTGCGCGGTGATCCGCCGGAGGGCGTCGGCGAGGCGTATGCACCGCATCCGGGCGGCTACGAAAGCTCGGTCGCTCTGGTGCGCGGCATCAGAGAGATCGCGCCTTTTGAAGTGTCGGTCGCGGCCTACCCCGAGAAGCATCCGGAATCGCCGTCGGTTGAGGCCGATATCGACATGCTGGCCGCGAAGGTGGACGCCGGCGCGGACCGCGCAATCACACAGTTCTTCTTTGATAACGCCGACTTCTTCCGCTACCTCGACCGGGTTCGGGCGCGCGGCATCGACATTCCGATCGCTGCCGGCATCATGCCGATCCATAATTTCCAGCAGGTCGCGCGTTTCGCGGGAAGCTGCGGCGCGCGCATCCCGGACTGGCTCGCCAAGCGTTTCGAGGGGCTGGAGGACGACCCCGAGACGGCCAGGCTTGTCGCTGCCGGGGTGGCGGTCGAGCAAATCACAGAGCTCCTCGAAGCCGGCATTAACGAATTTCACTTCTACACGCTGAATCGCGCGGGGCTGACTGCGGCGATCTGCCATTCGATCGGTCTTAAGCCGCAGGCGCCGCACGCGCCCGCCGCGCCGCGCACCAATGCCGCTTAGGAGGCGATAGATGACCCGCACCGAACGCATCGCCGCGCTCAAGCGCGCGACATCCGAGCGTATCGTGATCCTCGACGGCGCGATGGGCACGATGATTCAGCACCATAAGCCAGGGGAAGAGGATTTCCGCGGCGAGCGCTTCAGGGACCACCACGCTGACCTGAAGGGGGACAGCGACGTGTTGGCGATGACCCGCCCCGACCTGATCCGCCAAATCCACTGGGATTATTTCGAGGCGGGCGCGGACATCGCCACGACAAACACATTCAACGCCAACGCGATCTCGCAGGAAGACTACGACCTTCAGGACTACGCGCGGGAAATGAACGTCGCTGCGGCACGAGTCGCGCGCGAGGCCGCCGATGACTGGACCGCACGCACGCCGGATCGCCCGCGCTTCGTTGCCGGCTCGCTCGGGCCGACCAACCGCACCGCGTCGATCTCGCCGGATGTGAACAACCCCGGCCACCGCAATGTCACCTTTGACGAGCTGGTCGAGGCCTACGCCGATCAGGCGCGCGGGCTGATCGAGGGCGGCGTCGATATCATGATGATCGAGACTGTGTTCGATACGCTCAACGCCAAGGCCGCCGGCTTCGCGATCCTGCAGGTCTATGACGAGGTGGGCTTCTCGCTGCCGCTTATGGTGTCGGATACGATTACCGACCTGTCCGGACGAAATCTCTCTGGGCAGACGGTCGAGGCGTTCTGGTACTCGATGCGCCACCTGAAGCCGTTTTCGATCGGGCTGAACTGCTCGTTCGGGGCGGATCAGCTTCGCCCCGCGGTCGCCGAGCTTGCCGCCGCGGCCGACACGCTTGTGAGCGTGCATCCCAACGCCGGTCTGCCCAACGAAATGGGCGAATATGATGAAGGGCCAGAAGAAATGGCCGGCAAGCTGGAAGAATGGGCCAAGGCCGGTTTCCTCAATATCGTCGGCGGCTGTTGCGGCACGACGCCGGCGCATATCCGCGCGATTGCAGAGGCTGTCGCGCCTTATCCACCACGCGAGGTTCCGAACGCAAAGCCGGAGCTGCGCCTGTCCGGGCTGGAGCCGTTCACGCACGCCTAAGCCGTTCATGGCTGGTTCACGCGTGAACGTCTTCCATTTCCGCAGGATGTCTTCAGGAGAAACAGGCATGTCCGGGAAACCAATTTTGGCCGGTCTGGCTCTCGTGTTCGCGCTGTTTGGCGCCGCGACAGCCTCAGCGACCAGTGGACCAGGCTGCTACCAGGTTGTGAATGTGCCGAATTGGGACGTGCTCAACATCCGCGCCCTGACTTCCGCGAGTGCGCCAATCGTGGGCCGCATTCCGCCGGAGGGCCACGGCATTATCGCGCAGGAAGGGCGCTGCCTGCCGCTGAATTGGCCGCTGCCGCAGCGCTGGTGCCAGATCGCCTACTATGACGGCGACATCACAGTGTATGGGTTCGTAAAGCGGCGTTTCTTGCACCCGAGCGAGTGTCCCTGACGACTTTATCTTTCGCATGCTCGCGAGCGGCGGGCAGGGACCGCCACTGCCCGCATCGCGACATCTGAGATGCCCGCACCCTGTAACGAGGGTACGGGCGCGCCTCAGAGATCTGAGCTTAGTTGACCGGCAGCTAGTCGGTAATTGTCCACGTCGCTAACTCACAGACGTTGGCGTTCCATCTTACCGCTTCCGCTCCGTTGGCGAACACAGCTCTCATGTCATAAATACAGTATCCGGTGCCGTCATCAATGTTTATTTTTATGCGCTGACCTGGACGTAGCACGCGTCTTCCTAAGATATCTTCTTCCCAGGTCGTGCGGTCACGGTTGGATGCATAAAAGTTCATCATTGTCTGCGAAGAATTATTGATGACTTGCACCCAGCGATTTAGGGCGTTTGCATCGTCTGCTTGAAACAGCACTAGGCAAACAACAGCCACTGCCATTTTGGCAAGACTGACACTCTTGAAAATGAAAGCTCTCATATTGAAGCCTCCCAGACTCAAGTGCCCAACCCGACAGCCGCGACAATTTTACTCAAATTTTGCCTCTGGCGCAATCATGGAGAAAACATGAATTGAAATTAATTTATTTTCAGTGTGTTAATCCCCATTTCCGGACATATATTTTCTCCGGTAAAGGGGTTATGGGGCGTATGAGTATCGGATTGACTTGCCTATAGTGGGAAAATCATTTTGGGTAAATCTTTCTCAAAATTAAGGACTTAGGCGCATTTTTGCCGTATTTAGCCAAATGGGCGGCGCTAAGACCCTGTCGCGTCAGTCAAAACGCCCAGCTTGGTTCGCTTGGCCGCAGGAACCGGGCTGCAGCCGTTGGCGCCTACTCCGGCTGCAGACAACATTCTTGCTCTCGTGCGCGTGCAGGACCGATGACAGAGTTGTGATCGTTCGGGCGCGGGGACAGTGCAGAAAAAGCCCAGACGAGGGCACATTTCTCGCGCAGAGAGCATGGAACGGGAGCAGTCGATATGAACTCACATTTGAAACGCCGTGAGCTGCTGGTCGGTGCCGGGTCGCTGGCCGCGCTGTCGGCGATGCCAGGAGCAGTCTTCGCGTCGCCAGATCCGGATAACGCGCTCGCCCGCGCCATGGGCTTCATGGCGATGCTGCCGCCAGAACTGCGGAGCGAGGCGCGTTTTGAATTCGGCGGACGCACGCATCGCGCATGGAACTTCATGGGCACCCGCGCAAAACCGGGGCTTCTCATCGAACGCATGAACGCGCAACAGAAAGAGGCGGCTTATGCACTTCTGCGATCGGTGCTGAGCCAATCCGGCTACGACAAGGCGCGCCTGGTAATGGCCACGCAGGATGTCATGCGCGAAATGGGCCACGGCCCGCGCAGCCGCAATTCGGAGCGCTTTGCGATCGCCATCTTTGGCGAACCGTCCGCCAGCGGCTTCTGGGGACTGCGGATCGAAGGTCACCATCTCTCGCTCAACTGGACATTTCAGGGGTCGGATCTGGTCGCCATCACGCCTGCATCGTTCAGCGTCATTCCGCAGAGGATCCCGGTCGGATCGCGCAAGGACACAGTGGTGCTGGAGCAAGAAGAATTCCTCGGCCGCAGGTTGCTCGGCGATTTGAGCGCGCAGACGCTTGCGCGGGCCATCATCTCGGAGCGCACCCCGGGAAATGTTCTGGCGCTTGCCGGGCGCGAAGACCGTTTCACCGACAAGCGCGGGCTTGCCGCATCAGACCTCAAGGCGGCCCAGCGCGATCTCCTCTGGGAGTTGATTGAAACCACGGCCGTGGCGCCCTGGCCCAAGGATGTCGCCGAGCGCCAACGTGGCCGCATCCGCGAAGGCGACCCCGAGGCGGTCCACTTTGCGTGGGCTGGCGGCGCCACGCGGGGCGACATGTTCTACTACCGGATCCACGGCGACACCTTCACGATCGAACTGGCAAGCGTGTTCGGTGATCCGGAACATCTGCATGCAACGTTCCATGATCCAGCGCGGACATTTGCAAGGCACCTGACCTAGCGCCCGACCTGGCAGGCGTCAAAATGACACGCCGGGTCAGCGTTCGCAGAGCCGAGCGTCAATTCATTGTGTTTTGACTCTCAGCGGCAGATGCTACCGTGTGGGGAATGGTGTCTCATTGTGAAGGTTTTCCCTTGACCATTTTCTCCGACATCGCGAGGCGGACAGCATTCTTGGTCCTTTCCGCCACGCTTCTTTCGAGCCTCATCACTGCTTCCCCAGCATCAGCGCAACGCGGCGGCCCGCCGCCGAGCGTGATCGTCGAGCTTGCCCGCGAGGCGCGGTTCGTCGACAGGGTCGAAGCCCTGGGAACGCTGCGGGCGAATGAGTCCGTCGAAGTGACCGCCAAGGTCACCGAGATCATTGAGAAAATTCATTTTCGCGATAGCCACCGCGTCGAGGCGGGCGATGTTCTCGCGGAGATGACGAGCGCACCCGAGCAGGCGCAGCTTGCCGAGGCCGAAGCGACGGTCCGTGAGGCAAAAGCCCAGCTCGACCGCGCGCAGCCGCTGGCCGAGCGGGGCGTCAGCTCCGAAGCCGTCCTGTCCGAGCGGCGGCGCGATTATGAAACAGCGCTTGCACGGCTGGAAGCGGCCAAAGCTCGCCTGAGCGAGCGCCGCATCGTCGCTCCGTTCAGCGGATTGACCGGACTGCGGCGCATCAGCGTCGGCGCACTTGTCGAACCGGGGACAGTGATCACTACCATCCAGGACGACAGCGTGATGAAGCTCGATTTCACCGTGCCCTCCGCTTTTCTTTCGACCATCCGCCCTGGCATTCCCATCGAGGCGCGCGCTGCGGCGTACACGGGCAAGACCTTCGAAGGCAAGGTGAGCGCGGTGGACAACAGCGTGGATCAGGACACCCGCTCGATCACGGTGCGCGCGGAACTCCCAAATCCGGACGGAGAACTGAAGTCGGGCATGCTGATGACCGTGGAGCTTTTGAAAAACCCGCGCACCTCGGTCGTCGTGCCGGAGGAAGCGCTCATTATGCGCGGCAACCAGAGTTTCGTTTATGTGGTTGATCCCAATGCGGAGCAGCCAACGGTCGATCAGCGCGAGGTGGTGCTGGGCATGCGCCGGCCTGGCGAGGTTGAGATCGAATCCGGGTTGGGCGTAGGCGAAGCGGTCATCACGCACGGCATCGTGAAGGTTGGCCCAGGCCAGCAAGTGCGGATTCGCGCAGTGGCCGAAGGCGGAGAGCCCTTGAGCGACCTGTTGAACGCGGACGGCCAGCCCAAAACCTGAGCTGTCGAGATAAACGAGAGTCGCGTCGGGCCAGTCGCCGCCTCACGAGGAGTTTTCAGTCATGTTTCTCTCCGATGCCTCGGTCAAAAGGCCGGTCCTGGCCACGGTCGCGTCCTTGTTGCTGGTCGCGTTCGGGATCATTTCGTTCGAGCGCCTGCCGCTGCGCCAGTACCCCGATATCGACCCGCCGGTTGTCTCGGTTGAAACTGCTTATCCGGGCGCGTCCGCCAGCGTGGTTGAGACGCGCATCACCAAGCTGATCGAGGAACGGATTTCCGGGATCGAGGGCATCGCCTTCATCGAGTCCACGTCCGAAGATGGCGAATCGCAGGTCAATGTCGAATTCAAGACCGGCCGCGACGTCGACGCGGCAGCCAACGACATTCGCGACCGTGTCTCCGGGATTCTCGATGATCTGCCGGACGAGGCGGACCCGCCTGAAATCCGCAAGGTCGATTCCAACCAGGATGTGATCCTGTGGCTCAACCTGACGGGCGAGGGCTACACCGTCCCGGAGCTCACCGATTTCGCCGAGCGTTATCTTGTGGATCGCTTTTCCATTCTGGATGGCGTCGCGCGGGTGCGCGTCGGTGGATCGCAAAGCTACGCCATGCGCATCTGGCTGGACCGCAAGGCGATGGCGGCCCGCGGTCTGACGACTGCGGACATCGAGAATGCGCTGCGCAGCGGCAACGTGGAACTGCCGGCAGGAAGTATCGAATCGCGCGAGGTCCAGTTCACGGTGCGCCTCGAGCGCGCATTCTTTGATGCTGACGACTTTGCCGATCTCGTCGTCAGGCGCGGCGACGACGGCTATCTTGTCCGCTTGAGAGATGTCGCCCGTGTCGAACGGGGCACCGTCGAGAACCGCAGCTTCTTCCGCGGCAATGGCGTGTCGATGGTCGGGGTCGGCATCGTGAAGCAATCGACGGCTAACACGATCGAGGTGGCTGAACTGGCCCAGGCCGAGGCCGAGCGGCTCAATCCCACCTTGCCGGAAGGTCTGGAGATCCGGCAAAGCTATGATACCAGCGTCTTTATCAAATCGGCGATCAGCGAGGTCTACAAGACGCTGTTGATCGCCATCGGATGCGTGATTTTCGTCATCCTGCTGTTCCTTGGCAATTTCCGTGCCATGCTGGTGCCGGCCGTGACAGTGCCGGTCTCTATCATCGCGACCTTCAGCGTGCTGTTCGCACTGGGCTTTTCGATCAACCTGCTCACACTGCTTGCCCTTGTGCTCGCGATCGGCCTTGTCGTGGACGATGCCATCGTGGTGCTGGAAAACATCGTCCGGCGCATGAAGGAATACGGCGAGACGCCGCTTGTCGCCGCGTATCGCGGCGCGCGGCAGGTCGGCTTCGCGGTCATCGCGACAACGCTCGTGCTGATTTCGGTGTTCGTGCCGGTTGCGTTCGTCGAGGGCGATCTTGGCCGCCTGTTCACGGAATTCGCGATCACGATGGCCGCAGCGGTCGCGTTTTCCAGCTTCGTCGCGCTGACGCTTTCTCCAATGATCGCCTCCAAGGTGTTGAGCAGCGGAGAACAGGCGAGCCTGGCGGCCCGGGCTGTGGACGGCGCCTTCTCAGGCGTTCGATGGGTTTACCGGGTCGCGCTGCGTGGCGCATTGAAGGCGCGCTTCCTCGTGCTCCTGCTTTTTGCCGTTGCGCTAGGCGGATCGGGCTGGCTGCTGACCCAGATTCCTCAAGAATATGCCCCGCGCGAAGACCGCGGCGCGTTCTTCATCCTCGTTAACGGCCCGGAAGGCGCGAGCTACGCCTTCACGGAGGAATATATGAACGAGATCGAGCGCCGGCTCATGACCTTCGTCGATAGCGGCGAGTTTGAGCGGCTGCTGGTGCGCGCGCCGCGCTCGTTCGGGAATGCGGAGGCGTTCAACGATGGCATCGTGATCGTTGTCCTGAGCGACTGGTCCCAGCGCCGCTCGGCATGGGAGATCATGAATGAGGTCAACGCTAATCTAGCCGATCTTCCGGGCGTGCGCGCATTCGCGATCATGCGTCAGGGGCTTGGCGGCGGAATTCGCAAGCCTGTGCAGTTCACCATCGGCGGAGGCACGTGGGATCAGTTGGTCGAGTGGCGCGACACGCTGCTGAGTGCATTGGAACAGGATAACCCCGGGCTGGTCGGGGTCGACTACGACTACAAGGAGACGCAGCCGCAGGTGCGCGCGACGATCAACTACGATCTAGCCGCCGAACTCGGAGTCACGGTCCGCACGATCGGGACCACGCTGCAGACGATGTTCGGCTCGCGGCGGGTGACGACTTACCTGGACGATGGCGAGGAATACGATGTGATCCTGGAGGGCGAGCGCACGCTCCAGCGCACCCCGTCGAGCCTGGAGAACGTCTATGTGCGCTCCGAAACCACGCAGAAGCTGATCCCGCTGACCAACTTCATCGAGCTCCGGGAAGAGGCCGGCTCACGATCGCTCGCCCGGTACAACCGCGTGCGCGCGATCACGATCGAGGCCAACCTCGCCGACGGCCTTTCGCTCGGCGAAGCGCTTGCGCATCTCGAAAACCTGGCGCGCGAGAACCTGCCAGAGTCCGTCGTGATCGACTACAAGGGCCAGTCGCTCGATTACAAGTCGGCCGGCCAGTCGATCCTGTTCGTGTTCGTGCTCGGCGCGGTCATCGTGTTCCTCGTCCTCGCGGCGCAGTTCGAGAGCTTCGTGCATCCGTTCGTAATCATGCTGACGGTGCCGCTGGCGATCGGCGGCGGCCTGGCGGGCCTGTGGCTCATGGGCGAAACGCTCAACATCTACAGCCAGATCGGGTTGATCATGCTGGTGGGGCTGGCGGCCAAAAACGGCATCCTGATTGTCGAATTCGCCAACCAGCTGCGCGATCAGGGCAAGGATTTCGACGAGGCATTGTTCGAGGCGTCGCAAGTGCGGCTGCGGCCCATCCTGATGACCGGAATCACGACGGCGGCGGGCGCGGTCCCGCTGATCCTGTCGTTCGGCGCCGGCGCAGAGACCCGTCTCGTGATCGGCACGGTGGTGATTTTCGGCGTCATAGCCGCGACGTTCCTGACGCTGTTCGTGGTGCCGGTCGCCTACAGCTTGCTGGCCAGGGGCACCTCCTCGCCCGAGGCGGTGGCGCGGCAGCTTGAGCGCGAGCGCGCGGCGGCCTCACCGGCGGAGTAGGGCGACGCAGCGCAGGGCTTTCGTCACTGGACAATATTGAGGAGGGCAGCCATGCCGCTTGTACGTATCGACCTGATCAAGGGCAAGTCGCCGGAGTACCGCCGAGCCATCAGCGAGGTCGTGTTCATCAACCTTGTCGAGCTGTTCAAGGAAAACCGGTCGTTCGGCAACGGCATAGCGTAGTACGCCATTTGATGAGGCCGGAAAGCGCGGTCCGCGCGGGTCCGTCGTCCGGCTCAGACGTTCACCTCCCATCGCGCA
>CAZYUT010000038.1:1316-16565 GCA_964650735.1 uncultured Hyphomicrobiaceae bacterium | reverse complement strand
GCTTTTGCTGAAAGTGCTCTGGAGGGCGCGGCATGAGCGACAGCTTCGCGCGTTATGCCATCTTTTGGCTGCCGCCAACCGACAGTGCGCTGGCGGCGTTCGGGCGGGACTGGTTCGGCTGGTGCCCTGAGCGCGGCGAGGTCGGCGCGCCCGCGACCTTCGGATTGCCGGCGGACGTGGCCGCTGAAGCGATCACGCGCCCGCGGCGCTACACGCTGCACGGGACAATCGTCGCGCCATTCCGGCCCGCCGAAAGCGTCACCGGCGGGATGTTGGCTGATGAACTGCGAGCGTTTTGCGCCCGCCGCACGGCGCGGCGCACTGGACCACTACGCCTTTCTCGCCTCTCGCAGCATCTGGCGCTGATCCCGGATGGCGGCACCGCGCGGCTGGACTGGCTGGCAGCCGAGGCGGTCACGCATTTCGGAGCCTATCGCTCGCCGATCACCGAAGCCGATCTGGCGCGCTACCTGGCCGGGCGGCATTCGCAGCGGCAACGTCAATTCGCGCGCGAATTTGGCTATCCCCACGTGCTCAGCGAGTTCCTCTTTCACGTTACGCTTGCTGGCCCGCTCGCGCCGGGGCCGCTCGACCGGGTGCAGGCCGCGCTCGCGCCGCACGTCGGACCGTTCGCCCGCGAACCGCTGGAGATCGGCAGCCTGTGCCTGCTTGGCGAGCCGGATCAGGCTGCGCCCTTCCGGCTCATTGCCCGCTGCGCCCTGTCCGCTTGAGCTTCCAGAACGTCGAAGAAGCTTTGCGTCGCGCACTCAAGCGGGCCGGAATTGTCGATGATGGTCGCTCCTTTATGCGAATCGCTTGCCGGCCCGGCGATGGGCGCGGCGCGGGACAGACGCACCCCGATCTGCTCGGCGGTTTCGCGGCCACGGCGCTGCAGCCGGGCCTGCAGGATCTCCCGCGCGACATGAACGTAAACGGCATGGCTTCGCGGCCAGACGCTGAACGCCGCGCCGATAATCCTGCGCGAGACATTGACAACGACCACGCGCCCATCGGCGAGATGATCGCGCGCCTCAACCGGAACGCCATAGGCCAGCCCGTGCGCCCGCCAGGCAAGCAGAAAGCCGCCGCGCGCTTCGATTTCATCGAACGCAACGGGCGAGACTTCGCGGACCTGCTCGGTCACATCGCTCGCCCGCGTCACCACCCGCCGGGGAAAGTGAAAACGCCTGTCTCCAAGAAAATGCGCGCGAGCCGCGCCGATCAGCGTGTCCTTGCCCGCGCCCGACGGTCCCGCAACCAGCACCAGAACGCCGGGCCCGGTCTCCGCCGCGCCAGCCATCACGCAATCCGCTCGCCTGCGCACCATACGGCGCGCACGCCCGGCACGCCGTCGCGGTCGTGCACGCGGATCAGGTCAGCGCGCTGTCCGGGGACGATCTCGCCGCGATCCTCCAGGCCGACCGCCCGCGCGGGGTTGCGCGTAGCCATAGCCACCGCTTGCGGCAGACTGATCTGTTCGCACAGGCGCGGCAGCAGCAGCATCGCATGGCCCAGCGCGGCTGGAACATAATCGCCGGAGAGCACATCGAGCGTCCCTGCCTCGGCCAATTCGAGCGCGTTGACATTGCCGGAATGGGAGCCGCCACGCACGATGTTCGGCCCGCCCATCAGAACCGCCTGCCCGGCGGCATGCGCCGCACGCGCGGAGGCCAGCGTCGTCGGGAACTCGGCGACGGCCACGCCATCGGCCTGGGCTTCGGACACATGCTCTACGGTCGCATCGTCATGGCTGGCAAGCACCAGCCCGCGCTCATGCGCCCAGCGGACGGTCTGCGCCCGGTTGCGCGCGCTGTAGCGTTCCTGGTCGGCCTTGCGCTCGGCGATGAATGCGGCAAGCTCTTCATCCGACATGTTGAACTTGCCCTGGTAATAGGTCGCATAACGCGCTTCGTCGGTGAACTGGCGCTGACCGGGCGTATGATCCATCAGCGAGAGGATGCGCAGCCGCGAATGGTTCAGCAGCGGCTCCAGCAAATCTAGCAGGCCGCCATAACTCAACTCGCAGCGCCAGTGCAGGAAATGGTCCGCCTTGAGCGTGCCGGCTTTCATCTGGCGGTCGAGCCCGCTCGCCATTTCGTCAAGCAGAGCGACGCGCATTGCGTGGCTATGAACCTCGCCGACGCACAGCGCGTTGCAGACCGTGGTGACGCCGAACGCGGTCATCTCCCGGTCGTGGTTGAGCACCGCCGCATCCACCGGCCACTGCGTGCCGGGGCGCGGCATGACGTGGCGCTCCAGATTGTCGCTGTGCAGTTCGACTAGGCCGGGCAGCAGCAGATCGCCTTCGCAGTCCTCCGCGCCGGGCAGGCGACTGGGCGTATCATCGACCGCGGCGATCGCGCCGCCGCGAATCACGACCGACCCGTCGATCATCTCCTCGGGCAGCGCGATCCGCGCGTTGGTCAAGACTTGTTCTATTTCGGACAATGTTCTGTGCATCAATCCACTTAAACCGAGATGAAAGGGGCATTGCGGCGCCTAGAATAGCGCCTGATTGGTACTCTGCCAGCGGCGTATGGCCGCCTGATGAAAGCGCCGGGGTGCGCTGCCAACCAGGCAGTGTCGCATCCGGGCCGCAGTGTGGCTGTGTGGTGTTTGCATGTGTCAAGATATTTTCCTGCCTCGGCCTTTTTTTCGTCACACGCGCGGGACATAAAGATCACAACAAACAGCGCAGCAACGCAAAACGCGAGCCAGCAAGGCAGCGAGACGGGTTGAGCGAGATGCCTGATTACGGTGAAATCCTTCGGTTCCTGGCAAAGACGCCGCCCCAGACCAATGCGGAGCGGCAGATGCACGCTTCGCTACTGGAACTGATCGCGGAGTGCCTGCGCTCGGACGATCCGGAGGCTCTAGCGGAAACGCGCCAGGTGCGCGATCGCTTCCCGGATCCCTCGATGGCTTTGCGGCTGTCTTGAGAGCCGCCACGAGTCGCGTGAGCGTTGCGTCGGTGTAAGCGTTGCGTTGTCCGCGTATGAGCGTTGCGTAAAGTAGAAGTGGCGTCGAAGGCCTTTATCCGAGACGCCGAGCAGGTTTGCGGCACAGCGGAGCAGCGGTCACATGCCGTTCTTCTTCCGACTGACCGGCAACGGCCTGGCGTCTCTGGCCAACACAAAGCCAGGCTGGTTCAGGCCCATGCGCCGCGGATCAGCCTGGCACTTGGAATAACGGTGCATCCCTGCCGCGCGTTCTTGCGGCTCCCGCGTGCCCCTAAAGCGCCGTGCGCAAGTTTGCCCCTCACTTGTGCACGGCGCGCCCCGAATACCGAGTTGAGAGACGGAGCCACCGTGCCCGTCATACCCCGCCCCCCGCTCGGGCTCCGTCTCTCGCCCCTTTTTCCAAATAATGTCGAAAATCGCTGCGTCTCGGGCGTCATGCTCGTGGTATGAGCGTTGTCATCCGGCGTTAGACGGCTCCTCGCGCGCGGCTCGGCGCTCACGGCGTATCAGATCGGCCAACAGCGCGCGCAGGCGCGGCGGCGGCGCTTCGATATAGGGCAGCGGCCGGCACTGGGACAGCGTGGCGATGCCGATGCGCGCTGTGAAGGCGCCGTTGACGATCCCCTCCCCGAGCCGTGCCGAAAGCCGCGCCGTCAGCCCGTGTCCAACCAGCTGCTGCACAATATCGTCGCCCATCGCCACCCCGCCCGTGACCGCCAAATGCGCGATGACCATGCGCGCCAGCCGCATCAGCCCGAAAAAGCCGGGCCGCCCGCCGTAAAGCGTCGCCAGCCGGCGCATCAGCCGCAGGTTTTCGTAGGCCGCGAAGCCGACATCGACGAGCGCGGACGGGCTGATCGCCGTGATGACCGAGACGCGCCGGGCCGATGCCGCGATCATGGCGCTGGCGCGCTGATCGAGCGGCCGGAGCAGTTCGCGCTCGGCCAGCACCATCAGCCCGCGCGGATCGATGACATCGCCGCGATACTCGCGGAAGCGGCGAAGCTGCCAGGCGGTGTCCGCGCGATCATCGAGCAGCCGCTCCAGCGATCCGACCACACCGCGAGCGGCCTTTAGCCGCCGGCGCTCCGGCTCAGCGCTGTCCTCCGCCGCGGCCAGCGCGCGTTCGGCCGCCGCGCGCAGCCGCGTGACGCGCCCGAGGCGCATCAGCCCGGCAATCTCAGCGATAAGCAGCATCAGCGCAGCAAAACCCGCCAGAACCGCGAGCCCCAGCGCCGCCCAGCCGAGCCAGCCGCCCGCGGCGAACAGCGCCGAGACGGTCTGCATCGCCCATGAGGTGAGCGCCAGCGCCACCAGGCCGCCCAGCGCGGACAACAGCAGCGCGCCCCAGCGCCAGCCACGCTTCGGGGCCGGTTCGGGCGCGTGAAGCTCAGTCTCCGGCTCAGGCTCAGGCGGCGCGCTCACATGAATCGCCGGGTCGTCGGCGCTGAACACGGCGGGCTTGCGCGGCTGGCTCATGCGATGCGATCTCCGATCAGGAAGTTGAGCGCGCGGTCCAGCCGGATATGCGGCAGCGGCGCAAGATCGCCAAGGGCAGTGCGCTGGACCTTCGGCGGGCGAAACCGGACGAAGGCGAAGTCCCCGCCCGCCGCATCGCTCAGCGTGAAGCCGGGCGCAAGCGCCGCCGCCGGGTCGGCTGGCAGGTCGCCGGGGAAAATCGCCGCCTCGCGCGCGCCGTCGAAGGTCTCAGCTCCGACCCGCTCGCCCGCGACGGGACAGCCAACCACCGTTGGCAGCCGCTCGCCGCCCCGCTTGATCTCGGCCTCACGCGTCGCGCGCACCGCCGCGAGCGCCACCGCATCCACCTCCGCGCCCGCGCCTTCCGCCCGCCCCGACGCCGCGCGCACCATGTGCCGTAGCACTGCTTCCAGCCGGTCGTGGCCCTCGCTGTGCACGTGGTCGGCCTTCGTCGCGGCGAACAGCACCCGGTCGATGCGCCGGCCCAGCACCAGTTCCAGCCAGCTTTTCGCGCCCGGATTGAAGCATTCAAGGATACGCGCCAGCGCGCGCTCCATCTCCGCAATCGCCTGTGGCCCGCTCGCCAGCGCGCTCAGCACATCAACCAGCACGATCTGCCGGTCCAGCCGCGCAAAATGATCGCGGAAGAACGGCCGCACCACCGCCGATTTGTAGGATTCGAAGCGCCGCTCCATCATGCCCCACAGTGTGCCGCGCCCCGGCGTCGCGCCGTCGGGAGCGGAAAGCGGGCAGAAGGTCAGCGCCGGCGTACCCTCGAACCGGCCGGGCAGCAGAAAACGGCCCGGCGTCGCCACCAGCCCGAGCGCGGCATCCCGGCTGGCCTGCAAATAGTCAGTGAACACCCGCGCGCCCTCCCGCGCCTGCGCCTCGTCCTGCGGGCCAGCCGGATCGACCTCACCCAGGAACCGCCAGAACGGCGCGGCCGTCTTCGCCCGCTCGGGCCGCCCGGCCATCTCCAGCGCGAGCCGCGACCACGCCTCATAGCTCATGTCGAGAAGCGCCAGATCGAGCAGCCACTCGCCCGGATAATCGACGATATCGATATGCAGCCGCGCCGGGCCAAGCTGCCGCCGCCAGAACGCCTCCGGCTCATATTCGATGGTCACGCGCAGTTCGCTGATGTGCCGGGTGCTCTCCGGCCAGTGCCGGTCTGGCCCGGTCATCGCGGCGAGGTGATCCTCATAGGCGAAGCGCGGCACGTCATCATCCGGCTGCGGCTCAAGATACACCCGCTCGATCCGGCCCTGCGCCATCGCATCGAAAAACGGGAGCCGTCCGCCATGCAGCAGGTTGTGCACCATCGAGGTGATGAACACTGTCTTGCCCGCGCGCGCCAGCCCGGTCACGCCGAGGCGCACGGTCGGACGCAGCAGATCGGTGGCCATCGCGCCTGCATTGCGCAGCACATCCGTTGGCTTGCCGGTGTAATCGCTGAGGCTCATGCGCGGCGACTCGCTGGCCGGGATGCGTCATGCGTTGTCAATTCGTTAATCACTTTCGTGTCAAATTGAAAATTGCCGCCGTGGACAACCCGCGGCCCGCGCACGGCACCGGAGACCCGTCGGGAGTAGCGACATGTGGGCCTATCGCCTGTTCAGCGCCGCGATGAGCCAGATCGGCAAGCCGATCTCACGGCTTGAGGACATTGCGCGCTATCTCCAGCCCGATGCGCCCGCGCCGTCCTGGCCATCTTCGCCCCCGCGCGAGGCTGCGGACACGCCGCGCCCGGTCTATGCCGGCGCGCCGGTGGCCGTCGAGGACAATCAGTTCATCTTCGATACCACGCCGCGCCTGACAAGCCAGCTTGATTTCGTGCCGGACCGGATGGGGTACCTGGTGAATGACGAGGGCCTGGTCCTGATGGGCCGGGCGGATGATGGCGATACGCCCGGGCAAGGCCTGCGCCTCATGCCGATCCGGATGGACGACGGCCCGATCATGCCGGCGCGCGCCACGTCGGCGATCCGCTACAAGGCGAATCTCCCGCAAAAACCGATGACGCAGGCAGACGAGGCTGATGATGACCCCGGCGCGTTGGCACAGCAGGCGCTTACAGGGGGCGAAATCCGCATCTACGACATCCGCGGGCGCGCCGTCGCCGTGCGGCTGCGCTGGGCGAAAATTGGGGCGGAGCGCTGGCGGCTGCTTTATCGCATAGTCGGCAACGCGATGACCACGCGGGCAGCGGCGCGCGGCTGGCAAGTGATTGATCGGGAATACAATTTCGACGGGCGTGGGCGTCTCGTCGATCTCGCGCCGGTCACACTCGATCTGGGGCGCGGGCTGGAGCCGGTCAGCCTCGAATTCGGCCGTTGCGGCCTCACGCAATTCCCCGACAGCACCGGGCTCGTGAAAGTTCTCGCCTGCTCGCAGAACGGCTGGCCCCAGGCGGCGCTGCGCGAGGTCGCGCTGCGCGAGGACGGCCGCGTGCTCGGCTGTTTCGACAATGGCCGGGTGGGGCTGCTGGGCGTCGCCGCCTTTGCCGATGCCGTTTCGCGCGACGACATGCGACGCGCGGCATGACGCGGCAATCTGCCATGCGGGGCGCTTGACACAGTACCCTTTCGCAACACTTGACACCTCCCGGCATAACGGTACATAGACAGCGCAATCTGTGGCATCGGTCCCACACGACGACCGCTTTGTTTTGGGCACAAAAGACGCGCCGGGTGCCGGCGAGCAGAGGGAGAGCCTCTCCTGGTCTGTATGAAGCCACGGACGACAAGCTGTTCGCGACCGCACAGCGGCCGCGCGCCAGCCGGGGTCGAGATGTGTGCGTTGAGACGCCACCGCTTTTCAATGAGGCATGTATGGGCGTGACGGAACTGCCGGACGATTATCGGCCGTCGGAAGACGAACCGTTCATGAACGACCGGCAGCGCGAATATTTCCGGAGGAAGCTCCTCGACTGGAAAGACGAGATTCTGCGCTCAAGCCGTGAGACACTGGAAAATCTGCAAGCGTCGGAACAGCATCCCGACTTGACGGACCGCGCTTCTTCGGAGACGGACAGGGCGCTGGAATTGCGCGCGCGCGATCGCCAGCGCAAGCTGATCGCGAAGATCGATGCCGCGCTGGAGCGGATCGAGGACGGCAGCTACGGTTACTGCGAGGAGACAGGCGAGCCGATCGGCGTGAAGCGGCTTGATGCGCGCCCGATCGCGACGCTGAGCGTCGAAGCGCAGGAGCGCCACGAGAAGCGTGAAAAGATTTATCGCGACGAATAGGCGGCGCGACCCAGCCGTTCAAGCCCACGAAAAAGGGCGCGGCAATCGCGCCCTTCCATGCGCGGCCTCGGGCAAATGCCCTCGCCGCATTTAATCAAGGCCGGGAGCGGCCACAGACCGCCCCCGGAAAACCTCATTACATCGCGGCTTGGCGGGCCGCTTCAAGCCAGCCGTTGACCAGATCCTGGTTGTTCTGGATCCACTCGGAGGCGTGGCGCTGGATGTCTTCCTGCGAATCCTCGCCCTCGTTCATCTTCGCATTCTGGGCGAAGATGTCGTCGAGCGGAATGCGCGCTTCTTCAAGCACGGTCCGCACGGCCGGGTTCTCCTCGAGGAAGTCGTTGTTGGCGACCGGACGAATGTCGTTCGCCTGCCAACCCAGCGCGCACGGATCGTTCACGCAGCCCTCGACGCCGGAAACGGTCGTGTCTTCCGTCGCGTTGGGCATTTCAATCCACACCACGTCGGTGCCCGGCTGCAGGATGCCGACCGTCCAGTTCGGCGTCCAGGTGTAGAACAGGATCGGTTGGCCATCTCTGTAGCGGCCGAGCGCGTCCGCCATCGAGGCGGAGTAGCCCGCCTTGATCGGGTTGATGTGATCCCCCAGCTCAAGTTCTTCGAGATCGTTGGAGATCTTCTCCTCGCAGCCCCAGCCCGGCGGGCAAGCGACAAGATCGGCCTTGCCGTCGCCGTTCGAATCGAAGGCTTCCTTGATCTCGGGCTTCTTGAAGTCCGCAATGCTGGTGATGCCGTACTGTTCGGCGGACTTTTTGTCCACCAGATAGCCCTGCAGCGCGCCGCCCTGGGCGACGTAGCCAACGATCGAGGCACCATCCTCGAAGGCATCGCGATAGGTGTCATGCAGCGGGAACCAGCCGTTCACCCACAGGTCGATGTCGCCCTGACCGACCGCCTGATAGAATGGCGGGTTATCCAGCGTACGCACCTGGCTAACGTCGTAGCCGAGCTGCTCGAACATCTGCTTGTAGATTTCAGCCTGGAACCAGCCGGTATCCCAGGTGGCGCGGGCCATCTCGATGGATTTGCCTTCGCCCGGCTCCTGAGCGGCGACATCGCTCGTCGTCGCCGTCGCCGTCATCGCGAACGCAGCCGCGGCGCTGAGCGCGAGCCGCGACAAGAACTTAACAGCGTTCATGCTAACTCCTCCTCTGTTCAAATTTGCTTCTGCAAAAAACAACGGCGTGGCAGCGCGTTGCGGCCGTCCACGTCGCCTATTGAGCCCTGCGGCCCGCTCGCCGCAGGATGCCGCGCTATTCCGCGGCGGAAGAGGCCGCTTTCCGATCCCGGTCATCGGAACCGGACTCGCGGCCCTGTCCGGTCAACATCTTCAGGATGCCCTTGAAGGTCCAGCCGGCCTGCTTGTCTTCGCCCTGGGTGCCAAGCGCCTGCGTGATGCGGTCAAGCACGATCGCCAGCAGAACGATACCGAGGCCGCCAAGGAAGGCCTGGCCAACGTCAAGACGCCCCAGACCTGTGAACACCGTGAGGCCCAGCCCGCCTGCGCCGATCAACGCGGCAATGACGGCCATCGACAAGGCAAGCATAAGTGTTTGGTTCAGCCCTGCCATGATCGTGCGCAGCGCCAGTGGAATCTGGATTTCCCAGAGCACCTGGCGCGGCGTCGAGCCGAAGGCATAACCCGCCTCCACAAGCTCGCCCTGCACCTGTCGGATGCCGAGATTGGTAAGACGCACGATGGGCGGCAGCGCGAAAATGATCGTCGCGATCACGCCCGGCACCAGCCCGACGCCGAAGAGCATGACGATCGGCACCAGGTAAACGAAGGGCGGGATCGTCTGCATGATGTCGAGGACCGGCCGTAAGCCCGAGGCGAAGCGGTCGCTCGCCGCCGCCGAGATGCCCAGCGGGATGCCAATCACCGCACAAAAGACGACCGCCGTGAGAATCATCGCGAGCGTGGTCATCGTTTCGCTCCAGATCCCGACGGAGTCGAGCACAAGGAAGGAGACGATGGTAAAAATCGCGACGCCACGGCCGGCAAGCCGCCAGGCCAGCAGCGCGAAGAGCGCCAGCATGACGACGAACGGCGTGGCCTGCAACAGACTGTCCAGGCCGTTGAGCACCTGTTCCACGGGCCACTTGATCGCCTGGAAAGCCGGACGGAAATTATCGACGAGCCAATCGACGCCGCTGTCCACCCAGTCGTCCATTGGAATGACGAAGTAGTGCGAAGGCCGCAGGTTCTCCATGCTGGACGCCACCTGAGCATATGTCGCGTTTATGCCGGACATCAGGCTGTCTCCTGCGCTGCGGGCTCGGGCTCGGGCGCAACATCATCGGGTTGCTCACCCTCGCGGCCGCCCGGCGAAATCGCTTCTTCTTCGGTCGGCGGCTCAAGGTGCTGGAAGACATCCATCGGGTCGACGACGCCGCGCAGCTTGCCCTCGCGGTCGATGACAGCGAACAGCTTGTGATCGCCAAGCCGGTCAAAGCTCTCGCAGATGTAGGTCGAGCGGCGCACCTTTGCGAAATGCCGATCCATAACGCTGCGAGCCGTTGCGCCCGGATCGGCATCGCCAAGCTTTTCGCGGTCGATCAGACCGATCGGTTTGTGGTTGCCATCCACCACGAACATGCCCTTGAGCCCGCCGTCCGCCTCGAAGCGCCGGTTGACCTCATCAACCGGTTCGTCGCCCCTGAGCGTCACGGCCTCATCCCGGATGCTGCCGAATGTGAGCACTCGGCTGCGGTCCACATCGCGCGTGAACTCGAAGACATAGTCGTCTGCCGGGTCCATCACGATCTGTTGCGGCGTGCCGACCTGAACGAAGCGGCCATCCTTCATGATCGCGATCTGGTCGCCGAGTTTCAGCGCCTCCTGAAGGTCGTGCGTTATGAAAACGATGGTGGTGCCCAGACGTTCCTGGATTTCGATGAGCTCATCCTGGGTGTCGCGGCGGATCAGCGGATCGAGCGCGGAGAACGGCTCGTCCATGAGCAGCACCTCCGGCGAAACGGCGAGCGCGCGCGCCAGCCCGACGCGCTGCTGCATGCCGCCGCTGAGGTTTTTCGGATAGGAGTCGGCCCATGCATCCAGCCCGACCGACTTCAGCGCCGAAACCGCGCGCTCGCGCCGCTCAGTCAAAGAAATGTTGCGCGCCTTAAGGCCATAAGCCGCGTTTTCCCAGACCGTCATGTGCGGGAACAGCGCAAAGTGTTGGAACACCATCGCCATACGGGTCAGGCGAACCTGCCGCAACTCTTCCTCGTTCGCGGAGGTGACGTCGAAATCGTCGACGTAGATTTTGCCAGCGGTCGGCTCGAATAGCCGGTTGAGACAGCGGATCAGCGTGGATTTGCCGGAGCCGGACAGGCCCATGACGACGAAGATCTTACCCTCGGGAACCTGGAACGACACGTCGTTGACAGCCACCACGCTCTTGGTTGCGCGAAAGACCTCGTCCTTGCTGGCTCCCTCCCGGGACATCTCGAGCGCGCGTTCGGGCTCGGGGCCGAAAATCTTATAGACGTTCTCTGCGGTGATCTTATAGCTCATGCAATCCGCGTTTTGAGGTTGGCAATACCGTGATGGAAGGCCCTGCGAGCGCCTGTCCGGCTGGCAGATCGCGCCCACTGAAGGGCGCTCGCAGCTGCCGCCGAGCCAGACGAAAACGCTCTGCTCTCAACTGAAGCCGTCACGGCAATGGGCAAGTGCATTACGCCCCGAACGGTACACGGCTTCCCCGTTGCAGTCAAACCGGCAAATCTGCGCAGCCGCTGACGCTGCCCAAAAACAAGTTGGGATCGCCAGCCATCTTCATGAGAGCAAAGCCGAAAATCAATTTGTGCGCTCATTCAGCGCGGTTCTACCGCTTCATCGCACAATCAGGTGGCTCGACCCACGTGTTCGCGTCGAATACAGAGATCTCCTGATGCCGGTTGCTTTCAAGTTTGTGAATAGTCTGCCCAGATAAGCACTTGCTGCTAAGCCGCGGCAACCCAGCCAGCCTTGGCCTTCAAGCCTGGACGAAAAAATCTGCCGCAGCGAGAAATCGCGCTTTCACGGGGACCTTTACACAAATCGGGGTTTTCTAATATTGGATGAGGACTTGCGGACGGCCGCTCAAGCAGCGTTGTTTTTCGCAACCTGGGGGGTTTGCAGCGGCTGTAGTTCATCAATTTTCGAAAGTGCCGCAAGCCGCTTGCGGTCGAACACCACTGTTGCGGTGGTTCCCTCGCCTTCACGCGTGTCGAGTTCCAGCCGGCCGCCGTGCAATTCGGCCAACCCCTTGACGATCGGAAGACCAAGACCCGACCCGCCCTCGGCATTTGTCCGCGCGAAGGCGCCCTGGCCGAACGAGCGCAGCACCAGCGGCACTTCATGTTCGGGTATGCCCGGCCCGTTATCGCAGACGCTGAGGAACGGCTCGCCGCCGCTGTTGACGCTGCACCTCAGGACAACCGAGCCGCCGCGCGGCGTGAACTTGATCGCATTCGAGAGAAGGTTGAGGCAGATTTGGCGCACGGCGCGCTCATCCGCCCGGATCGCCTCTGGCATCCCCTCATAGTCCTCAAGGAACTCGATGCCTTTTTCCTCTGCGCGCATAATCATCAGCCGCCGGCAATCCTCCATGACCTCGGCAAGCGGAACGCAGCTTTCGTTAAGTTCATAGCGCCCGGCTTCGATCCGCGAGAGGTCGAGAATTTCATTAATGAGATGAAGCAGATGCTGACCGCTATCGTAGATGTCGGCAGCATAGTTGCGATAGGCTAGCGTTGAATGCGGGCCGAGCACCTCGTCCTTCATGACCTCGGAGAAGCCGAGAATGGCGTTGAGCGGGGTGCGCAGCTCGTGGCTCATGGTGGCGAGGAAGCGCGATTTCGCCATGCTCGCGCTTTCCGCGCGCCGCCGCGCTTCTTCTGACACGGCTTTTGACTGCTCTAGCTCCGCGATCAGCGCGTCCTTCTGCGCCCGGTAAGACAGCATGTCGAGCAGCGTCGCGTTGAGCCCGCGCGCGAGGAAGATGAAATAGACATGTATGGCCGTGGCCACGATCGCCAGCGAGAAGTAGAACATGTCGCCCATCAGCGCGGAACGCAGAACGAGCGCCGCGGTGAGCGGTATGGTGCCGGGATAGAGCAGCGGCATGACCGTGGAGGCGAAGATCATGCGGCTGGCCACCACGATCACGAACGCCGCGAAGATAAGAAAGTAGGCTGCCTGGTGATGGCTGGTGATGTCGACAAAGGCGAGGCCTGCCCACGTCATGCCGTAGAGGAATTCGGCCGCCCAGAGCTTGCCGCGCCAGGCATCGGCGTCAGCCGGGCCGTTCTCCATCTGCCGGCACAGCGCAAGCAAAATGCCTTTGGCCATCAGCACCGCAGCGAGCCAGAGGCCAAGCTGCTCCAGCGGGGCCCAGTTCACGAGCGCCAGACACACCACCAGCGCCAGAAGCGGCATGGCCGGCCACGCCGAGAGCTCGTTAGCCGCGAACATGCGCAGCCGTTCATATTCGAAGTTCCGGGCGTCGACAGCGTCGTCCCCAAACGCGGACTCGCGGCAATCCTCGTTTCCCCTCAGCAAGACCCGGGGAATTGGACGGCCGTTTCCATCGAAGGTCGCCTCGGCGGCCTGGTCCACACTCATAACTTCGCAAAAGCCGTTTGACGCGGCGCGAAAGCCGCTGGTGATTGCTGGGAAGCTCGAGACCATAATCGCGGTCACGGACCGGATGAAGGCACCGAGCCAACTTGATACAGTTTTCGGTGAGAATGCCTAACAGACGGTTTACGTGTAGCTAAGAATTGCTCAATCTGCGGCTGTTGCCGCGCCAATTAGCGTCAACCGGCGCACAGGCGGCGCAGCGCGGCGGCGTGCAGAAGCGGCAGCGAGGCTTTCACCCATGAAGATCATCGAAGCGCGCGGTGCGCCCAACCCGCGGCGGGTCCGCATTTTCGCCGCCGAGAAGGGGCTGGACATCGCCTATCAGAACATCGACCTGATGGCCGGCGAACACCGCACCGATCGGTTTGAACGGCTGAACCCGTACGGCGGCGTCCCTGTTCTGTTGCTCGAAGATGGGACTGCATTGAGCGAGACCGTGGCGATCTGCCGCTATCTGGAGGCGCTGACGCCGGAGCCGGCGCTGTTCGGGCGAGAACCCCTGGAGGCCGCGCGCATCGAGATGTGGAACCGGCGCATGGAATTTAGCCTGTTGAAGCCGGTCGCCAATGTCTTTCGCCACACGCATCCGCGTATGGCCGCGCTGGAATCCCCGCAGATCCCTGAATGGGCCGACGCCAACCGCGAACGCACGGCCAGGGGACTGCGTTTGCTGAATGACCAGCTCGCCGATAATGCCTATGTGACGGGCAACACATTCACGATTGCCGATATCACCGCATTCGTCGCCGTGGGCTTCATGAAGCCGGCGCGGATGGAATGGCCCGAGGGGCTCGATCACCTCGCGCGCTGGCATGAGGCAATCAAGGCGCGCGAAAGCGTTGCGAAGGCAGGGATATGAAAAATGAAACTGACGATCGCAGGCAGTGGTGACGCGTTCGGCTCCGGCGGGCGGCTGAACACATGCTTCCATGTGCGGACTGCCGGGACGGGCTTCCTCATCGACTGCGGAGCATCGGCGCTTATCTCGCTCAAGCGTGCCGGACTGAGCACAAACGACGTCGACACCGTCTTCATAAGCCATCTGCACGGCGACCACTTCGGCGGGCTGCCCTTCTTCCTGATCGACGCGCTGTTCATCGCAAAGCGCACCAAGCCGCTGACGCTAGTGGGCCCGGCAGAGCTGGAGGCGCGCTTTCATATCACCTGCGAGGCCATGTTCCCGCTCATAACGGAGCATCAGCGCGAATTCGACATGACCTTCACGCCGCTGAGCGCGCGCGAGACAACCAAGGTCGGCGAGGTGAGCGTCACGCCGCTCGAGGTCCGGCATTACTCCGGCGCGCCCTCCTACGCGCTGCGCTTTGCGCTGGAGGACAAGGTGCTGGCCTTCACGGGCGATACCGGCTGGGTCGACACGGTAATCGAGGCGGGGCGCAACGCTGATCTCTACATCATGGAGTGCTTCGGGTACGACAACCCGCTGGAGGTGCATCTGGACTACCTGACCATCGCCCGCAACCTCGACGCGATTGGCGCGAAGCAGGTGCTGCTCACGCATATGAGCGACACCATGCTGGCGCGCCGGGACCAGGTCACGGACCGGCGCTGCAAGCTGGCAGAGGACGGCATGGTGCTTGAGCTTTGACGGCCGCGATGAGCGAGCGGCTGGAAGCGATGGTCGCGCGCATCCGGGCCTGCCGCGTCTGCGCAGAGGAGCCGGTCGGCACGCCGCTGCCGCATGAGCCGCGTCCCGTGCTCAGCGTGAGTTCGACCGCGCGGCTTTGCATCTGCGGGCAAGCACCGGGAAATCGCGTGCACGAGACCGGCATCCCCTTCAACGATCCGTCCGGCGACCGGCTGCGCGGCTGGATGGGCGTGACGCGCGAAGAGTTCTATGACCAAAGCCGCGTGGCCATCGTGCCGATGGGCTTCTGCTTCCCCGGCACGAACGGCA
>CAZYUT010000038.1:0-1216 GCA_964650735.1 uncultured Hyphomicrobiaceae bacterium | reverse complement strand
CTCATCAAGTGCATCACGGATCATCAGCAGATCGCGCCACGCCAGCCGCTTTCCCAGCGGTGTGCGCAGAAGATAGGCCGGATGAAGGGTCGCGATCCCACGGCACTGATGAGCGCCGATCGAGATATCTCGCCACTTCCCACGCAGCCTTTTGATTCCGTCGGTGACGCCGAGGATGTGCTGCGCCGCCGCGCCGCCCAGCAACACCACGATCTCCGGCGCGACCAGCTCGACCTGCCGCGTCAAAAAAGGGCGGCACGCCTCGACCTCCTGCGGCGAGGGGTTGCGGTTGCCCGGTGGACGCCAATACACGACATTCGTGATGTAGACATCCTGGGGATCAAGCGCGATCGCCCGCAGCATACGGTCCAGAAGCTGGCCGGCGCGGCCCACGAAGGGTTGGCCCTGCAAGTCCTCGTCGCGGCCCGGCGCTTCGCCGATGAGCATGACGCGGGCCTCCGGATTGCCCCGCGCGAAGCACAGCGATTTCGCGGTGCGCTTGAGGCCGCACCCGTCGAATGCCGCGAGCGCCTCGCGCAGGGCTTCCAGCGACTGGCATTGGGCGGGCGCGGGGTCAGTCACCGCCGGCTCAGGCGGTGCTACAGGCGCAGCGACCGGTGCGCGCGCCGGCCGGGGCAGCTCGAACCGCGCCTCGGCCCAGTCGAGCGGCGCATCGGCCACGGCGTCGTCCACGCCCATGGCCTGATACCAGGCGAGCATCGCGCGCACCTTTTCGGCGTGGGAGATGTCAGCCATCGTCTCTGCCAATCCGGCAGCGTGCCGCCCCCGCGCCAAGCGCAGGTCGCATCGCGCCCTTCAATGCCCCCGTAGCGGTGATACTGTGCCGGGGAAAACGCGCTTGGCGCAAGCGGACTTGACGCATTGACGCTGGCGCGGCCCCCAAGTATCTCCGGATATTCAACAGGGAGTTTCCATGAACGATCAAAGCACGCAGCTGCCCGAACGCGAAGCGATGGAGTTCGACGTCGTGATCGTGGGGGCCGGACCAGCCGGTCTGTCGGCGGCGATCCGGCTCAAGCAACTCGCCGCCGAAAAGGATCGGGACGTCTCCGTGGTCGTGCTGGAGAAGGGCTCCGAAGTCGGCGCGCACATCCTCTCGGGCGCGGTCGTCGATCCGATCGGGCTGGACACGCTCATCCCGGACTGGCGCGAAAAAGGCGCGCCGCTGGATACGCCTGTCACTGACGATCGCTTC
>CAZYUT010000037.1:0-16879 GCA_964650735.1 uncultured Hyphomicrobiaceae bacterium | reverse complement strand
CTGTCCCGCGCAATGACGCCTACCCCTTCACCCGGGACATCACGCCTGAAGAGGTTGCGACCACCTACAACAATTTCTATGAGTTCGGCTCGCACAAGCGCATCTCATCCGCCGCGCAGGCGCTGCCGATCCGGCCGTGGGAGATCGCGATCGAAGGCGCGGTCGAAAAGCCCTTCAAGATCGGCATTGACGAGCTTTTGGCGAAGATGCCGCTGGAGGAGCGGGTTTACCGGCTGCGCTGCGTCGAGGCATGGTCGATGGTAATCCCCTGGAGCGGCTTTCCCATGCGCGCGCTGCTCGACCTCGCCAAGCCGCTTGGCAAGGCGAAATATGTCAAGATGCAGACCTTCATGATGCCGGATGTGGCGCGGGGCCAGCGTCAGCATTGGTATCCGTGGCCATACACCGAGGGTCTGACAATCGAGGAAGCCGCGCATGACCTGTGCTTCCTCGCCACGGGCATGTACGGAAAGCCGATACCAAAACAGAACGGCGCGCCGATCCGCCTCGCAACTCCTTGGAAATACGGCTTCAAATCGGTCAAGTCCATCGTGCTGTTTGAGTTCACCGATCAGCGCCCGACCACGTTTTGGGAGGAAATCGCGCCGTCCGAATATGGGTTCTGGGCTAACGTGAACCCTGATGTGCCGCATCCGCGCTGGAGTCAGGCGACCGAAGAGGTCGTCGGTACGAACACGCGCATCCCGACACAGATCTATAACGGCTACGGTGAATTTGTCGCCGGCCTCTACAACGGGATGGACGGCGAGCGCCTTTATATGTAGGCGCGCCGATAATTCTTGATCGGCCTTGTCGGGTTCTCATATCCTAACCAGCTAACGGCAACGCCAAGGCCAGGAGGCAAGGTTGGGCAATAAGGGCGACAAACTCCCCTCTCCGTGCATCGATATCTGCAAGGACAAGCGCGGCGTCTGTGTCGGCTGCGGACGGACGAAAAAGCAAAAGAAGGCGTGGAAAGACGCCGCCAGCGACGCCGCGCGCGAAGCCCTGATTATCGAATGCGCTGATGCGGCCAAGTCACTTGGCATTTATGAATTCTGGGCCAGCGAATATCGCCGCAAGTGCCGCAAGAAGGGGCGCGAGTGCCCGCTCGACCAGCTTGAAATGGAGGCGGCGCAGGGCTAGGCTGAGAGGCCCGGCCCTGCCGCGGTCAGACCCGTAACTGCGCGAACACCGCGATCAGCGCCGCTGCCACCAGCCGCGCCGCCGCGGGCGCTGGGCCTGGCGCCCTTCCGGCTCACCCCCGGCGGTGACAGTCTCCTTCTCCCGATTGTGCCGCGCGGCGGCTGCCGTCCCGGCTGGCGGTGCGCTTGAGCGCTTGTCGGCTCCTTCTTCCTCAGCGTGAACCTCTTGGCGGGGAGCCACCTCGACAAACTCGGCCGGTCGCACCTCTGCCCCGGCAGGTTCAGAGGGCTTTTCGGCCTGCGCGGCGTCAACGGCGCTCTGCGCGTGCGGCTCCCTGACAACCTCCGCCGGCGCTGGCGCGGCGCCTTCCTCGCCATGGGCGCTTTCGGACACGGCTTCGGTTGCCTGCCCGGCCTCGCCCTGATCCAACGCGCTTGCCTCAGCCTCCACGCCGCTCTCGCGGCGGGCACGCTGACGACGGCCGCCGCGCCGCCCCCGGCGGCGGGATTTGCGCGCACGCTGGCTGTCTTCGCTGGCATCGCCCTCGCCGCGCGCCTCGTCCGGCTCGTCCGCGGCGTCTTCAGCCGTCTGCGGTTCGGCAACGGCGGAGGTCTCTTCGCCCTCCCTGCGCTCGTTCCGTCCGCGCCGGCGCTTGCGTCGCGAACGCTTTCGCTCCTCTTCGCTCTCGCCCTTCGCGTCGACGGGCGCCTCGAAAGCCCAGTCCATCTGGACAACGACGTTGCTATCGTTCTCGGTGGTGGAGCTGGGCGACATGCGCTCGATGGTGAAGCTTGAGCCCTGCATCCGATCGTCGGTGACGACCCCAAGGCGCACGCCGAACCGCCGCTCGATATCGTTCAGATATTCGCGCTTGTTGTTGAGGATGTAGAGGGCGACCTCGCCGGAGGTGACGGCAGTGAGATCCATGACCCTGTTGGAGCGCAGATAATCCTCCAGCGCGCGCAGCACGGACAAGGCAACCGATTCGGTCGAGCGAATGATCCCGGTACCCTGGCAGTGCGGGCACTGGTTGGTCGAGCCTTCCAGCACGCCGGTGCGGATGCGCTGGCGCGACATCTCCAGCAGGCCGAAAGCGCTGATCCGCCCGATCTGGATGCGCGCCCTGTCATGGCGCAGCGATTCCTTGAGCTTTCTCTCGACCGAGCGGTTGTTGCGCCGCTCCTCCATATCGATGAAATCAATGACGATCAGGCCCGCGAGGTCGCGAAGCCGCAGCTGCCGGGAGATTTCCTCTGCGGCCTCCATATTGGTGCGCAGCGCGGTATCCTCGATCGAGTGTTGCTTGGTGGCCTTGCCAGAGTTGACATCGATCGCCACCAGTGCCTCGGTCTGGTTGATGACGATGTAGCCGCCGGATTTCAGCGTGACATAGGGGCTGTACATCGCGTCGAGCTGGCGTTCGACATTGTTCTTAATGAAGATCGGCTCCGGCTCGCGGTAGGGCTTCACGTTTTTGGCATGGCTCGGCATGATCATGCGCATGAAGTCCTTGGCCTCGCGGTAGGCCGTTTCGCCAGCCACCTGAACCTCGTCGATCTCCTTGCTGTAGAGGTCGCGGATCGAGCGCTTGATGAGGTTGCCTTCCTCGTACACGAGCGCCGGAGCGGTCGACTGCAACGTGAGGTCGCGCACATTCTCCCAGAGCCTGAGCAGGTAGTCGAAGTCGCGCTTGATTTCGGCTTTGGTGCGGCTCGCGCCCGCCGTGCGCACAATAAGGCCCATGCCTTCTGGCACATCCAGCTCATCCACGATCTGGCGCAGGCGCTTGCGGTCGGCGGGCGACGCGATCTTGCGGGAAATGCCGCCGCCGGAGGCGGTGTTCGGCATCAGCACGGTGTAGCGGCCGGCCAGCGAAAGGTAGGTGGTCAGCGCCGCGCCCTTGTTGCCGCGCTCTTCCTTGACGACCTGCACCAGCAGGATCTGGCGGCGGCGGATGACCTCCTGAATTTTGTAATGACGGCGGCGCTTGCGCAGGCGGCGCTGCGGCACTTCCTCCAGCGCATCGCCAGAGCCGACCGCCTCAACGTCCTCGCTTTCCTTGATCGCGGGCAGGTCGCCATTGGCATATTCGTCCGGCGCCGCATCCGCCTCCCGCAGGGCCTCGGCGTCCATGGCATCATCTGGCCCATTGTCCTCTTCGTCGAGGGCGTTCTGGGTCAACGCTTCCAACCGCTCGGTCAGCCGTTGCTTCTTCGCGGCGTGCACCTCCGGCGGGATTTCATCGAAGGCCTCTTCCGCACGGGATACGGCTGCGGCCAGCTCTTCGGAGATTTCCGGGGGCAGAACGCCGTCGAGCGCCATTTCGCCAGCGTGCTCGCGCTCGTGCGGGTCAGAAGCCGTCTCCGCCAGGTCACGCTCGCCATTTCCGCCCGGCTCGTCGCCGCCATTGTCAGCGGACGCGCGCGAAAGCTGCGCCTCTTCCTCCAGGAGTGCCCGGCGGTCTGCGACCGGAATCTGGTAGTAATCCGGATGAATTTCGTTGAAGGCGAGGAAGCCGTGGCGGTTGCCGCCGTAATCGACGAAAGCGGCCTGGAGCGAGGATTCGACCCGCGTTATCTTCGCCAGATAAATGTTGCCGCGCAGTTGCTTGCGCGAAGCTGATTCAAAGTCGAATTCCTCGACACGGTCGCCGCGCAGAACGACAACCCGGGTCTCTTCCGGGTGCGCGGCGTCGATGAGCATCTTGTTTCCCATTGTAATAGGTCTCCGGCACGCGCAATGCCTTAACGCGCCGATCCGGTTCGGTGAGAGCCGGTTCGCGCTGACACGGCGGGCGCGCGCATGATCCAGGCGTCGCAACCCGATCGGCGGCCGGCGCTAGGCGGTAGCTGAACACGGCAGGACCGTCGCCCGCAGGTGGGGCAGGCCTGTCAGCAGCTGTCATTCCGGTCATGATGGGCTGAAACATTGCGACGCGATTCTGGTGTTGCTTATCCGGCCTTTTCTGCTGCTGCGCGGCGGACGCCCAGTCGGTGAGCCTCTCGTCACAGCGGCGGCAAAGACCAACCCTTGCGTTTCTTGCGCCTCAAACCTCGGCGCGAAACATATGCGGGCGGAAGCGTCCGACCCGTTTTCCGCCACTCATCCTATCGATCAGAGGCGGGAATTCGTCAGAAACTACGCGAGGATGCTGGGCGTTTTGCGTCAGCCCCCCGGTCAAACCCTTGCGTTGTCCAGGACCGCAGCAATTTCCCGCCTCGCGGCGGCGGCCGGTGGACCTCACTGGTCGCGGCGCTGGTTAACAACGCGCCGCACAACATATACCCACAGCGCACGAAGGCGTGCGCCCGAGCCCGCGCGGGGCTGCCGCCACGGTTTTGCGACCCATCGCATCCCCGGCAACACGGCCCCGGACTGAAGGAATCCTGCCCGCGGGCGAACCGCTGGCCTTCTTCCACCAATTTCTTCTTAAACGTGCAAGCTGCTTGCAGCAAGCGCCGCATGCTCCTCACGCCTTAATGGCGCTAAAAACAGAAGATAGCGTTAACCATCACGAAGGCATGCAAGCGTTGAGCTGCGCGCGAATCCGTGTCGTTTTGAGACTGCGCGAGGCTCTCGTTGTACTGGCCAAGGGGAAACCGCCGGGATGAGGCCGTGAAATTGAGGGGGTCATGAGTCGATTTTGGCAAAGCCCATCTACCAGGTCGCGCAATAGCCTGCAGGCGCTTGGCGGCGTCTTCATGGTGGCGGCCGTCCTGCTTGTTTCACTCGCCGCTCCGGCGCTCGCCGGCCCTGTCGCGAACGACGCGCGCGTGGGCGGCGACTTGCGCAAGACCCGCTTCGTGGCCGATCTATCGAAGGCGGTGGACTTTCGCGTCTTCACTCTCGCTAATCCGTACCGCGTCGTGATCGACCTGCCGGAAGTGAACTTTCAGATGCCGCCGAAGCTCGGCACCGAGGGCCGGGGGTTGATCAGCGCGTTCCGATACGGCCTGTTCAGCGAGGGGAAATCCAGGATTGTCATAGATGTGGTGAAGCCCGTTGCGGTTGAAAGGGCTTTCGTTCAGGAAGCCGCAAACGACAACCCGGCGCGCCTGGTGATCGACCTGGCCGCCGTCAGCCCCCAGGAATTTGCGGATCGCGCCGGCGAATCCACCGTTGTCGGAGAGCCTCCCGAGCATGATCGCGCCCGCGCCCGGCCTGATCCGCTGGATAAGGCGCGGCGGGATGCGCGAAAGGCAAAGCCTGTCATCGTCCTGGATCCGGGGCACGGCGGCGTCGACCCTGGCGCAATCGGCAGGGGCGGAACCATGGAGAAAGAGGTTGCGCTCGCCTTCGCCCTCACCTTGAAGGAACAACTCGATAGCGTCGGCAAATTCGACGTGTTCCTGACCCGCGACGAGGATGTTTTCATACCACTGGGCGAGCGCGTGGACATCGCCCATCACCACAACGCCGATCTGTTCATCTCGATCCACGCCGACGCGCTGGCTGAGCGATACGCAGACCTGGTGCGCGGCGCCACAATCTACACCCTGTCAGAAGAGGCTTCCGACGAGCAGGCCCGCTTGCTGGCTGCGAAGGAGAACAGCGCCGACCTTATCGCCGGCATGCAACTCGACGACACGCAGGACGAGGTCAGCTTGATTTTGCTCGACCTGATGCGGCGCGAAACCAAGAATTATTCGATCGCCTTTGGCCGCACAATGTTGACAAAATTGGAAGGCCATATGGCACTGAACAAGAAGCCAATGCGATCAGCCGACTTCCGGGTGCTGCGCGCGCCCGATATTCCCTCGGTCCTGCTGGAACTGGGCTACTTGACCAACCCTAAGGATGAAGACCTGCTGAAATCGGCCGAGTGGCGCGAAAAAGTTGCCGAGCGCCTGGCGCGCGCGGTGGAGGCGTTCTTCAGTAATCGCGAGGTGCGCCTGCCGTTCTGACTGCGAAATGGGCAAAACGCTTTGCCGCGCATGGCGGAATGCGGCGGAACGGGCTAAAAGGGGTGAGCAAACGGCAGCGATTCGGCGTGGATTGCGCGATCGGATTGTTGCATCGTAGATGACCACCAGTCGAGAGGATGTCGGAACGCGATGCCTATTAACTCGAGCGTTCAGCCGCCGCAGAGGCGCAAGCGGCGCAAAAGCATCATGCTGCGCCTGTTTGGCTTCCTGTTCACCGCTGGGGTTATTGTATTTCTGACCGTCTCCGCAGTTGCTGCTTACATACTCTGGCAATTCTCCCAAGATCTGCCGGATTATGAAGCGCTGGCGAATTACGAGCCGAAGGTGATGACCCGGCTCCATGCCAATGACGGCCGGCTGATAGCAGAATACGCCCGCGAAGAGCGTCTCTATGTGCCGATCGAAACGGTGCCTGAGGGGGTGGTTCACGCCTTCGTTTCAGCGGAAGACAAGAACTTTTTCGAGCATGGCGGTATCGACCTTCCCGCCATCATGCGCGCCGCAGTGACGAATATCCGCAACTATATGAACAACCGCCGCATGGTCGGCGCCTCGACAATCACCCAGCAGGTCGCAAAGAACTTTCTACTGAGCAACGAGCGGAGCCTGGAGCGCAAGGTCAAGGAGGCGATGCTTGCGATCCGCATGGAACGGGCTTTCGACAAGGCCAAGATCCTCGAACTCTACCTTAACGAGATCTACTTTGGCATCGGCTCCTACGGCATCGCCGCCGCCTCGCTGAACTACTTCGCCAAAGAGCTGCACGAGCTCGAGATCCACGAGGCGGCCTATCTGGCCGCTTTGCCCAAGGCGCCGAACAACTATCATCCGTTTCGCGACACCCAGCGCGCCATCGACCGGCGCAACTGGGTGATCGACCAGATGCAGGAGAATGGCTACATCAGCGCCGAGCAGGCTGAAGCCGCGAAATCGCGGGGGCTTGAGGTGAACCCGCGTCCATTCCGCGGCAACGTGTTCGCAGGCGAGTATTTTGCTGAGGAGGTGCGGCGCACGCTCGTGGCGCGCTACGGCGAGGAGGGGCTGTATGGCGGCGGCCTGTCCGTGCGCACCACGCTCGACCCAGAGCTTCAGGTCATGGCGCGCCAAGCGTTGCGCGAGGGGCTGGTCGCCTACGACCGCCGGCATGGCTATCGCGGTCCGGTTGCGACAATCGAGCCATCCGGCGATTGGGGCAAGCAACTTGCCGAACTGGATGTGCTAGGTGATATCGAACCTTGGCGGCTTGCAGTCATTCTCGAGGTCACGGACGATAAGGCTGTTGCCGGTCTGCGACCGCGCCGGACCGTCACAGGGGCCCTGGAAGACAGCCGCCGCACGGTCACAGTGCCTTTTGAGGAAATCAAGTGGGCGCGCAAGCAGGTCCAAAAGGGCGAGGTTCGCACGCGCGGCCCCGAGGTCGCGTCGGCCACGGAAGTGCTCAATGTCGGGGACGTGGTGTATCTCGCGCCACCGCAAGCGGATGACGGTGATGAGACGGCCGAGGGCGGAAATACGGACGTCGAGAAGATCGGCGGATTTCTGGTGCGTCCCGGCGCAGAGGACGGCTGGCGGCTTATGCAGGTGCCGGAGGTCGGCGGCGCGCTGACAGTCATGGACCCGCATACGGGCCGTGTGCTCGCGCATGTCGGCGGCTTCAGCTTCGACAAGAGCCAGTTCGACCGCGGCATCCAGGCGCTGCGCCAGCCCGGCTCGGCCTTCAAGCCGTTCGTTTATGCCGCCGCGCTCGATAACGGATACACGCCTTCAAGCATCGTGCTCGATGCTCCGATTGCAATCGAGCAACCCGGCGAACAGGGGTTGTGGCGGCCCAAGAACTACGGCGACAGGTTCTACGGGCCATCGACATTGCGCCTTGGCATCGAGAAATCGCGGAACCTGATGACGGTGCGGCTCGCGCAGGATGTCGGCATGCCGATCATTCGCGAATATGCGCGCCGCTTCGGCATCTATGACGATCTCCTGCCCGTGCTGTCGATGTCGCTCGGCGCAGGCGAGACCACGCTCATGCGCATGGTCGCTGGCTACAGCATGCTGGTCAATGGCGGCCACAAGATCACGCCGACCTTGATCGACCGCATCCAAAACCGCTACGGCGAAACCATCTGGAAGCACGACCAGCGCGAGTGCCTTGGTTGCGAGGCCGAGGCTTGGCTGGGCCAGAACGAGCCGGAACTGATCGACAATCGTGAGCGCGTGATCGACGCTATGACAGCATATCAGATGGTATCGATCCTTGAAGGCGTCGTGAAAAACGGCACCGGCTTCCGGGCCAAGGAGGTTGGCAAGCCGGTGGCAGGCAAGACCGGAACGACCAACGATGAGCGCGACGCCTGGTTTGTGGGCTTTGCGCCGGACCTGGCCGCAGGCGTATTCGTGGGCTTTGATACGCCCCAGCCAATGGGCCGCGGCGAAACTGGCGGCGGCGTGGCCTCTCCGATCTTCACGGACTTCATGAAGACGGCGCTACAGGATGAACCGGCCGTTCCATTCCGCGCGCCTGAGGGCATCAAGCTGATCCGGGTCAACGCCAAAACCGGCCTGCGCGCGCAAGCTGGCGACGAGAACGTCATCATGGAGGCGTTCAAGCCGGGTAACGAGCCGCCGGATCCGTTCTCCTTCGTCGGATATCCAAGCGCCTTTGCACCGGGCGCAGAGGGAGAAGGCTCCCGCCCCGAGGCTGGCGGGCTCTACTGACAAACGTCCAAGCGCACCTTACATCTCGCGCGATGCGGCAATGCCGCCGCAGGAAAAATCGCCAACGTGTGGGAGGTTTGCATGCGTGCTGAAGCGCAAGCCATCATTGACGACATCCGCGAGTCGCTCGCGCTGATACGGAGGCATCTTTGACTGGGATGCCGCTCAAGAACGTCTGAACGAGCTGAACGCCGAAGTCGAAAACCCCGAACTGTGGAACGACGCCGAGCGCGCCCAAATCATCATGCGTGAGCGTCAGACGCTGGAATCCGCACTCAACACCTACGCCTCGCTCGAGGCCCGCCTCAACGACAACATCGAACTGATCGAGATGGCCGAGGCGGAAGGCGAGGACGAGGTTGCCGCCGATGCCCAGGCCGCGCTGAAAGCGCTGCGCCAGGATGTGCAGAAGCAGGAAGTCGAGGCCCTGCTCGCCGGCGAAGCCGACGCCAATGACTGCTACGTCGAAATCCACTCCGGCGCGGGCGGCACGGAAAGCCAGGACTGGTCGCAGATGCTGATGCGCATGTATATGCGCTGGGCCGATCGCCGCGGTTACAAGGTTGACGTTGTCGAGGTCCAGGACGGCGAGGAAGCCGGCATCAAGTCTGCGACGCTGCAGGTCCAAGGGCACAACGCCTATGGCTGGCTGAAGACCGAATCTGGCGTGCACCGGCTCGTGCGCATCTCGCCTTTCGACTCCAACGCGCGCCGCCACACCAGCTTCGCCTCAGTATGGGTTTACCCTGTCGTCGACGACAACATCGAGATCGAGGTGAACGAAAGCGACTGCCGCATCGACACCTACCGCGCCAGCGGGGCCGGCGGGCAGCACGTCAACACCACAGACAGCGCCGTGCGGATTACCCACCTGCCGACCAGCATCGTCGTGCAGTGCCAAAACGAACGCTCGCAGCACAAGAACCGCGCAGCGGCCTGGGCCATGCTGCGCTCGCGACTCTATGAGATGGAGCTGCAGAAGCGCGAGGAGGCCGCCAACGCCGAGGCCGCGTCGAAAACCGACATCGGCTGGGGCCACCAGATCCGGTCGTACGTGCTGCAACCTTACCAGCTCGTCAAGGACTTGCGGACGGGATTGGAGGATACCAACCCGTCTGCAGTGCTGGACGGCGAGATCACGCCGTTCATCGAAGCGGCGCTCGCGCAGCGGGTGAAGGGCGGCGCGGAAGCGACGGCGGTAGAGGCCGGATAGCGCCCTGCCCTACTGTCCGGCCAGGCGGCGGCGGAAATCGCCGATATGCGCAACGAGGGCTGCCGCAAGAAAAAGCGCAATCCACGGCCAGCCAGCCCCCGTCAGCGCGGCCCGCAGGGCCAGCAGCAGGCAAGCCCCAGCTGCAAGGTTCCACGCAACATCTGCAACCGGAAACGGGCGGCCGCGCGCACGCCGGTACGCCCACAACCCGGCCGCCTCAAGCGCCATTAAGGCCAGAGCGATGTCCGCCACCCGGCCGGAGGTGAACAGCGCTTCGACCGCACCCATCGGCTAAAACGGTCCGTTCAACTGCACAATCTGGTAGTTCACTACCCCGGCGAACGCCACCCATAGTAGATACGGCACGATCAGCGCCCCGGCCAGCTTCGAGAACCGCCCGAGATAGATCAGCAGCGCAAGGACCGACAGCCACAGGAACACAACCTCGATCAGCGCCCAGTCCGGGCGCTGCAGCCGGAAGAACAGCACCGGCCACAGGACGTTAAGCGTGCCGTTCAGCGCGAACAGCCCGATGATCCACTCACGGCTGACGCCATCGGCCGCCCGCCAGGCCGTTACCCCCGCCAGCGCCGCGAGCGCAAAGATAATCGTCCAGGCCGGGCCGAACGCCCAGTCCGGCGGCTGGAAGGAGGGCTTTTCAAGGCTCTGATACCACGGTCCGATGTCCGTCATGGTGCTGCCGAGCACCGCAACGACGATCGCCGCCGCCCCCGCCGCCAGCACCTGCGTCCACAACGTGGACATCCGCGTTGCACGATCCGTCATGGGTTCACGATGCGCAGAAGGTGCGCCATGTCCTTGAAGAAGATCCGAACATGCGCCAGTGGATTCGCCCGCACCAGCTTCTTGTTCATGTAGGCCTGCCAAGTGAGACGTTGCACGTCGCGGTCCGCGCAGATATTCACGAACCGCTCGCGGCGTCCGTCATCGCGGTACCAGAAGTACTGCATGATGCCAAGAATCCAGAACACGGTGCCGTGCTCTTTCATGAACCGCTTGCGGGCCTGGCGCAACACCCTCGCATCGCCAGTCTGTACGAACTCGCCCGCCGTCTCAGCCGCGCGCCGGCCGCAGGTCATGGCGTAGAAGATACCCTCGCCCGATGCCGGCGCAACCACGCCGGCGGCATCGCCGACCAGAAGAACGTCCCGGCCATTATCCCAGCGTTTCAGCGGCTTCAGCGGGATCGGCGCGCCCTCGCAGCGGATCGTCTCCGCACTATCCAGCCCAGACTTACGCCGCAGCGCCGCCGTCGCGCCGCGCAGCGAGAAGCCCTTGTGGGCGCTGCCGACGCCGACGCTGGTGCATTTGCCGTGCGGGAAGACCCAGCCGTAGAAGTCTGGCGACACCTCGCCCTGATAGTAGACATCGCAGCGGCTGCCGTCGAAGTTCTCGCCGTTTTCCGGAGACCGGACCACCTCGTGATAGGCGAAGACGCATTTGTTGTTTTCGCCGCCGGTGATCTCTTGCTTGGCAACGGCCGAACGCGCGCCGTCCGCTCCGATCACCAGTTTCGCGCGCACCTTATCCCGCGCGTCGTTGAGGGCACCGTTCGGCGCAAAATGCACCGTCGCATACCCGTCGCCATCGCGCGTGATCTGTTTGAAAGTGCCGGTAAAGCGGGTCGCGCCGTTGCGCGCGGCGCGGTCGCGCAGCCACTCGTCGAACTCCTCGCGATCGACCATGCCGACAAAGCCGCCGATCTCCATATCCACCGCTTTTTTCGACGGCGCTACCATCCGTGCGGTCGTCGCCTGCGCCACCATCAGATGCTCGGGGATCGCGAAATCGCGCAACAGCTTCGGCGGGATCGCGCCGCCGCACGGCTTGATGCGCCCGCCCCGGTCGAGCAGCGCCACGCTGTAACCCTCGCGGGCGAGATCATTGGCCGCCGTCGCGCCCGCCGGCCCGCCGCCAACCACTACGACATCGAAAGTCCGACACTCTGACATGGGTTTCACCTTCCGCTTGCATCTGCGAGATAGCCTTCCCCAGCCGCGAAGGCGCCGAGAGGCGGGCCGGAGGATTCGTTGTCGCGGTTGCGCCGGGCCGCCCAAGCGACCCGCAGGGAGAGCACCGCGGCGACCAGGAAAAGGATGCCTTCGATCGTGAAGACCGTGGCATAAGCCGTGATCGGGGTATCGAAGACGGCGCGCGCCAGATCGACGGCCGCCGTGCCCAGGAAGCCGCCGAGGCCAAAGGCGATCGCCTGCGCCGCGCCCCACAGCCCCATGCGCACGCCCTCGCGCTTTTCGCGCCCGGAACTGGCATGCGCCATCATCGCGCTGATCGCGGCGACAGCGAAGATGCCGTTGGCTAGACCCAGCGCAAAGACGTTGCTCCACAGCGGCCAGGAAGGGCCGACGAACGCGCCCACGCCGAGGCCAATCAGCGCGGCGGCCGAGGCGATGCAGCCGGCGACTGTCCACTGCCGCATACTGGCAGCGTCCCGGTGGCCAATAAGGGTTGCGCCCAAGCCAATCAGCAACATGCCGACCAGAACGCCGCTGTGCTGGATCCCGGAGAGTTGCGTCGATTGACCGGGCGTCAACCCAAACACCAGACCGGCGAACGGCTCCAGGATCAGATCCTGCGCGCTGTAGGCGAGCATCGAGACGAAAACGAAAACTGTGAAGCGCCGCGCGGTGGGCTCAGCCCAAACTTCCTTAAGCGCCTGCATGAAGGGGGGCTTGGGTTCCGCCGGTTCGGTTTCTGCCGGGCCGGGCGTGGACGGCGGGCGCTCGACGCCCCACACCGCCGTGATCGTAAGTAAAAAAGCCGCCGCGCACACTCCCGCCGCGACCGCGACCAGCCGTTCGTGCGAGTAGGGATCGAGGAAGCTGCCAGCGATCCCCGCCGTCACGACGAAACCGGCGATCATCATGATCCAGACCAGCGAAGCCGCCGCCGGCCGGCGTCCCGGGGCGGTCTGGGTCGCCAGGAGCACGAGCAGGGACGTTCCCGCTGCGCCCACGCCGACGCCGATCGCGGTGAAGGATATGATCGAACAGATGATGCCGAGCATGGGCGAAACGGCCATCAGCGCGGTCGAGGCCGCCGCGCCAAGCCCGCCAAGCGACAGCACGGCCATCCCGCCGATAATCCAGGGCGTGCGCCGCCCGCCTGCATCCGAGCCATAGCCCCAGCGCGGGCGCAGCAGCTGGATAGCATAATGCAGCGCCACGAGCGCGCCGGGCAGCATCGCCGCGAACTGCAGCTCGACCACCATGACGCGGTTGAGCGTCGAGGTCGTCAGCACCACGATCGCCCCGAGTGCGGTCTGGACCAGACCGAGCCGGACAATCTCGAACCAGCTGAGCGGTTTCGCAGTCATGCTTGCTCCATCAAGACGGCGCCAACGGCGAAGGCGCTGATCAACATGCCGAGGACGTAAAGGGTCGTGCCTGTGGCGTTGTACCAGGGGGCGTTCTTGCGCGGGTCGCGCAGCAACCGGCGCATCAGGAAGAGCTGCACGATCAGCAGCGCGGCGACGCCGGCGGCGTGATAGGGCGTCCCCCATGACAACAAGAGGCCGGCAACGACCACCTGCGGGATCGCCATGACCACGCAAGCGAGCTTGGCTGCGCGCTCTGCGCCGAGTTGCACGGGCAGCGAGCGCACGCCCATCTCCTTATCGCCCTCGATGGCCTTGAAATCATTGAGGGTCATGATCCCGTGCGCGCCAAAGCTGTAGAGGCCGGCAAGCGCGATGATCTTCCAGTCGGGCAGCACCGCCGTCAGCACCGCCGCGCCGGTAAACCAGGCCAGCCCTTCATAGCTCAACCCGACCGCGGCGTTGCCCCACCAGCCGTTCTGCTTGAGGCGCAGCGGCGGCATGCTGTAGGCCCAGGCGAGGAAAAGCCCGGCGACCGTCGCAGCGAAAACCCAAGGGCCCAGCGCTGCGCCAACCGCAAGCGATATGAGCGTACCGGCGATGGCGATGTAGAGGCCCCACCTGCCGGGGATGCGACCGGAAGGGATTGGCCGATTCGGCTCGTTGATGGCGTCGACATGCCTGTCGAACCAGTCGTTCACGGCCTGGCTGGTCCCGCAGACCAGCGGCCCCGCGAGGATCACGCCAGCCGCGATGACGGGCAGGCTCGACCAGTCCGCCGCGCCGGAGGAAACGACACCGCAGCCGAAGGCCCACATCGGCGCGAACCATGTGATCGGCTTCAACAGCTCCAGCACCGCCGCGGGCGCGGGGCGTTGACCGGGCCTTGCGAAGGCCTTGCTGTTCACGGAACCTGACATGCAAGTAAAGTACACTTGACGCTTATAAGCGTCAACAAGACTTTACACATGTTCAAGCGGAGTGTCGCACCAGCTTGACGCTAGCTGTTGTCCGAAACCGAGCCGTTATCGAGCAGGCCATAGCGGTGCAGCTTGGCGTAAAGGCTCTGGCGGCTCAGGCCGAGAAGTTCGGCGGCCGAAGCGCGGTTGTCATTGGTCAGCTCCAGCGCCGCCTCGATGCACAGTTTCTCGATCATATCGGTGGATTCACGCACCAGATCGCGCAGCGGTACGCGCCCGACCAGCTTGGTCAGCTTTTCGACGGAGCGCGCCATCGGGTGCTCGGGCGCTTCCACGCCCGCGGGGCGGCCACTGATGTTGCGTATGACGAAGCCCAGGCACGGCGTTTCGCCGCTCAGCACCGCAACGGCCGACAGTTCGACTTCGGTGGTCGAGCCATACTGGCCCCGCACGATCGTCTCGAACAGACGGATGGTGCCATTCTCAATCAGGCTGTGCACAAGCGCGTTGAACTCGACTCCCGGCCGCCCGAGCCAGCGATCAAGCGACTCGCCGCGGATCTGCTCAGGAACAGCGAGCTGCGCCAGCTCGAGGAATGCCGTGTTCGCGGTCAGAATCTTGCCGTCCGTGGTCGTGACGACAAAGCCTTCCGGGGCGTTTTCAACAACGCTGAGCAGGTTGACCGCTTCCTTGCCAGCGGCCGCGGACGCCTCCGCGCCTTTGGCCGGGCTCAGCCGCGCGAGGAACAAGGTCGCCCTGTCCTGCCGGAAAACCGAGGCGCTCAAGGTGAATTCCGTGCCGCTGTCGGCGCTATGGACCGTGATGCTGTCGGCATGACCGGAGCTTCCCAGCGCGCCGAACAGCGACTGGATCGCCTTGCGGCTGCTACTGTCGAACAGTTGCGGAAAGCTCGCGCCGACGATGCGGTCAATGTCGCGCTCCAGAAGCCGCGCGGAGGCGGGGTTCGCCTCTGTCACCTTTGCGTTGGCCGAATTGATAATCAGCACCGGCTCGGAACTCAATTGGAACAGGAGCCGGTAGCGCGTCTCGGTGTGGCGCAGCCGCGCGTATTCCTGCTCCATCGTCTGCTGCGCATGAATCAGCCGCTGCTGCAAGCTGGACATCATCCGCATGTCGCGTCCAATCGCCACGATATGACCCCGTTTTCCCAGCGGGATCGCAGCGTAGCGGACCGGAAGGCTGCTGCCCTCCGGCGTGGGGTGATTCACCTGGCGCCAGCGGGGATGCTCGTCACCGGCAGCGGCGGCCAGCATTTCCTGGATTTTCGGCTTGCTTTCCGAAGTGACAGTTTCTCGCCACGGTTTGCCAACCCAGTGTTCGGGAGGAGCCACAGCAAGGTCTTCATCGCTGAGGGCGAGGTCGCGCACGATGCCTTCGCTGTCGATAATGAAAGCAATGTCGGCAGCAGCAGCAATTACGTTCGCGGCAGCGGCCGCGTTGAGATCCCCGATGGTTTCTTCAGGCGCTCGAAAGCGGATGATACCATCGTGGACAGCATTGCTTTTCGTCATAATGCCCTGCCCAACAGCTCCAATGCTCATTCTCAACCGCCGCTTTGCTTGCGGTGGACGAGCGCGCGCGCTTGCACGACCGCATCCGGGCCGTTGACGGCCGTTGCGTCGGCGCCCACGCTCTCGATCAGTTCAGGGTGTTCAAGAAAGAACGGCCCGCCGACCATGACGCCGATGCAGCCATTGCGCGACTGGCGGCGAATATCGCCAATACAGTTCGACAGCGTTTGGTACAGCGCTTCGTGACTGAGGGATAACCCCACCAGCGCATACCAGTTGTCCTGCACCATGTTGACAAGCTCATCGGCAGACTGGGCAGGATGGTGTTCCACGTTCCATCCACCGCTGCGCATGAACTCCTCGACCATGCTGATGCCAAAGGTATGCTGCTCGCCCGGCGCAGGCATGACCAGCGCCTGGCGCAAGGGCGCATTTGCGTCCCCATCGATCGTAGCGGCAGGACTATATTTGCGTAGAAGCCGTTGCAGCATGCTGAGCCCCAGCGTCACCTGCGTGAAATCACAGTAATCCTGGTCCCAGTATTCGCCCAGCCGCCTCGCGCTCGGCGCCATCAGGTCAAGGAAGATCTGGTCAAGCGCGGCTCCCTCGGCACGGCGCGCCTCGATATAAGCGGCTGCGAGCGCGTAATCGTTCTGGAGGATTAACTGCGTGAAGTCCTCCACGTTCCCTGCCTTCAGTTGCGGCTTTAGATCCAGAGCCGTGAGACCCCACTCCGGCGAAATCCGGTGCGCCAGCATCAGCCGGGGAATGACCTCAGTTTCTATTGTGCGGCTTAACTGTTCAGACACTTCTCTATCGCTTGCTGGCCGTCGCGCCATAATCGGCGTGCGGTTGTCGTTATCGTCTCCCGCATCGAGTTGATAGTCGGCGTCTCCCCCAAAGTCCTGTTCATCCGGGGCGGCGTCGGCTTGCGGTATCCTCGTGACTGGCATTGACGCTTCCTCCCTTGACGATGCTTCCGGCATGTTGCCGGACACATCCCGGCCACTCCTTGTGACGGAAGGCCGCACTGTCAAGGTACATCGACGCCCCTGCCATTGGGAAGAGTTGTC
>CAZYUT010000036.1:0-17231 GCA_964650735.1 uncultured Hyphomicrobiaceae bacterium | reverse complement strand
GACAAACGCGGCCCGAGGGCCGCGTTCCGTTAGCCGTTCGAGGCAAATGCCAGACTATTTCTTGCCGCCCTCGGTTTTCGTATCGCCATCCTCGGACTGCGCCTTGTTGAGCGCGGCGCCAAGAATGTCGCCCAGCGAGGCGCCGCTGTCGGTCGAACCGAACTGTTCCACGGCCTTCTTCTCCTCGGCGATTTCGAGCGCCTTGATCGACAGCGAGATCTTGCGGTTACTCTTGTCGATCTGCGTGACTGCCGCGTCGATCTTGTCGCCCGGGGCAAAGCGCTCAGGACGCTGCTCGGACCGGTCCCGCGACAGATCCGCCCGGCGGATAAAGGTGGAAATGTCGCTGTCGGCAAGCCGCACCTGAAGGCCGGACTCCTTCACATCCTCGACCTCGCAGGTGACTGTCGAGCCCTTCTTGAGGCCGGCCAGGCTCTGGAAAGGATCGCCGCCGACCTGTTTGATGCCAAGGCTGATACGCTCCTTCTCCGGGTCGGTTTCCAGCACGACCGCACGTACCGTGTCGCCCTTGTTGTATTCCTTGATTGCTTCTTCGCCCGGCTTGTTCCAGTCCAAGTCGGACAGGTGAACCATGCCGTCGATGCCGCCCTCAAGCCCAACGAACAGCCCGAATTCGGTAATATTACGGACAGCGCCTTCGATTTCGGTGCCCTTGGGATGGCTGGCTGCGAAGGCCTGCCACGGGTTCTCCTGCGTCTGCTTCAGGCCGAGCGAAATGCGGCGCTTGTTGGGGTCTACCTCCAGGACCTGCACTTCGACCTCTTCGCTGGTGGAGAGGATCTTGCCCGGGTGCACGTTCTTCTTCACCCAGCTCATCTCGGAGACGTGGATCAGGCCTTCGACGCCCGGCTCCAGCTCGACGAATGCGCCATAGTCGGTGATATTCGTGACACGGCCCTTGAATTTCGCCCCAACGGGATATTTTGCCTCGATGCCTTCCCAAGGGTCGGACTGGAGTTGCTTCATGCCCAGGCTGATGCGCTGGGTCTCCGGGTTGATGCGGATGATCTGAACCTTGACAGTGTCGCCGACATTGACGATTTCGCCCGGGTGGTTGACCCGCCGCCAGGCCATGTCGGTGACATGTAAAAGGCCGTCGATGCCGCCAAGGTCAATGAACGCGCCGTAATCCGTGATGTTCTTGACGATGCCCTCGACCACCTGGCCTTCGGCGAGGTTGGCCACGATCTCGCTACGCTGCTCGGCGCGGGTTTCCTCCAGCACCGCGCGGCGCGAAACAACGATATTGCCGCGCCGGCGGTCCATCTTGAGGATCTGGAAGGGCTGCGGCGTGTGCATCAGACTGGATGCGTCGCGCACCGGCCGAATATCCACCTGGCTGCCCGGCAGGAATGCCACCGCGCCGTCGAGATCGACCGTGAAGCCGCCCTTCACACGGTTGAAGATGACGCCTTCGACCTTTTCGCCTTTCTCGAAGCTCTGTTCGAGTTTGGTCCAGCTTTCCTCCCGGCGCGCCTTTTCGCGGCTGAGTACAGCTTCGCCCAGCGCATTCTCGATGCGCTCCAGATAGACTTCGACTTCGTCGCCGACGGTGATGTCCGGATCCTGGCCAGCAACGGAGAATTCTTTCAGGGGCACGCGGCCTTCAGTCTTCAGCCCGACATCGACGACGGCCAGATCCTTCTCGATCGCAACGACGGTGCCTTTGACGACAGCGCCTTCGTGTAGTTCCGTCCCGGAAAACGACTCTTCGAGAAGCGAGGCAAAATCCTCGCGGGCCGGGTTCAGTGCGGCGGTTTGTGTTTCGGGGCTCTGTGCCGGGCTCATCTAGTCTCCTAAAAGCTTTACATCTCGTCAGCGACCGGGCTCTCGATGCGCGGTCCGTTTACATTCATATCATCGCCCGCGGCATCCAGCCACGCGTGGGCCACGCGCCTGCTTCGCTCACTCACTTAGACTGCCGGGAGAGGGAGTAACGCCGCATAGCGGCCGCAACCGCGGCTGGAGCGCCCAACCGGCTAACCGGCGAAGGCAAATAGCGGGCGCGGCGCCCGCCGCTACGACCCCTGTCCGGATCGTCTTGGCGCGCGTGCCGCGTTGATCAGTCCCAAAGCAGCTTTGAATGCCTGGTCTATATCCAAATTCGTGGTATCGAGCAAGAGCGCATCCTCTGCTTTGCGCAAAGGAGCGGCTGATCGTTTCTGATCCCGGCGGTCACGCTTCAGGATGTCTTTATAAATCTCGGCTTCGTCCACGTGTTCGCCGCGCTCGCGAAGCTCAAGGTAACGGCGATGCGCCCGCGCCTGCGGACTTGCAGTGATATATAGTTTCACATCCGCGTCGGGACAAACCACGGTGCCGATGTCGCGCCCGTCAAGCACGGCGCCGCCATCCTGACGGGCGAAATCGCGCTGTAAATCCAGAAGGGCCTCACGCACAGTGGGGGCGGACGCGACCTGGGAAGCCGCCTCGCCCATGCGCCGCTCTCGAAGGCGGGGGTCGTCCAGTCCGTTGAGATTGAGCGATTTCGCCGCCCGCAATGCGGCAGCGTCGTCATCAAGCGGCAAACCCTGGTCGAGCATGTCGCGCGCGACTGCGCGATAGAGCAGCCCGGTATCGAGATATGACAGGCCGAAATGCGCTGCGATCCGGCGCGACACGCTGCCCTTGCCGGAGGCGGAGGGGCCGTCAACGGCGATAATCATGATGTTCCGCCCGCATCGTCGAAATCGGCGCCGATTGCGCGCATGCCCTCTGCGAAGCCGGGGAAGCTCGTGTCGATCATCGCGGTATCGTCGATGCGCACAGGCTCGTCGGCTGCGAGGCCCAGCACGGCGAACGCCATCGCGATGCGGTGGTCCATGTGCGTCTCGACCATGCCGCCGCCAGGAACGCGGTTCATGCCGCGCACGATCAGCGTGTCGCCCTCCGTCCAGGCGGTCACGCCGTTCGCGGTAAGCCCTGCCTGGGTCGCGGCCAGCCGGTCGCTTTCCTTGACGCGCAGTTCCGAGAGCCCCTCCATCCGCGTCTCGCCCTCCGCCGTGGCGGCGATGACTGCGAGGATCGGATATTCGTCGATCATCCGCGGGGCGCGCTCCGGCGGCACTCGCACGGCCTTTAGGCTACTTGCGCGCACGCGCAGGTCGGCCACTGGCTCGCCGCCGCTGTGCCGCTCGTTCTCAAAGCTCAGATCTGCGCCCATCTCGCTCAGCGTGTCGTAGAGGCCAGTGCGCGTGGGGTTCACCAGCACGTTTTCAATTGTCACGTCGGAACCGGGGCAGATCAGCGCCGCGGCTGCCGGGAAAGCGGCGGAGCTGGGGTCGCCAGGCACCTCTACATCGCGGCCATGAAGCACCGCGTCGCCCGTCACGGTTATGCTGCGCTCGCCCGCGCCCTGCTCGATGCGCACCTCGGCCCCGAAATGGCGCATCATCGTCTCAGTATGATCGCGAGTCGCCTCCGGCTCGATAACGGTGGTCTCGCCCGCCGTCATAAGCCCTGCCAGCAGGATCGCCGACTTCACCTGCGCCGAGGCGACCGGCAGGCGGTAGGTGATCGGCGTCAGATCGCCCGAGCCGGCCAGCGTCAGCGGCAGCCGGTCGCCGCCGCGCACTTCCGCGCCCATGGCCTTCAGCGGGTCGAGCACACGGCCCATCGGGCGGCGGCGCAGCGACTCGTCGCCTGTTAGCTCTGCCGCAAAGTCATGCCCTGCGATCACCCCCATCATCAGCCGCACGCCGGTCCCGGCATTGCCGAAGTCGAGCGGGCCATCAGGCGGCGTCAGCCCGCCGCAGCCCACGCCGATGACGCGCCATCGCTCGTCATCCTCGCGGGTTATCTGCACGCCCATCTGCTGCAGCGCGCGCGCCGTGGCCAGCACGTCCGCGGATTCGAGGAGACCGGAGATATGCGTCTCGCCTATGGACAGCCCGCCGAAGATCAGCGCGCGGTGCGAAATCGACTTGTCGCCGGGCACCCGCAGCGTGCCGCCTAATTTGGAGGTCTTGCGGGCGATCAGGGGCCGGGGCATGGATAGAAGTCTCGCAAAATGCGGTACGGCGGTTGGTCTGCCGCGCCTGTGTGTCCAGCATGTCAGGCGTATAGAGCAGAGCGCGCGCGAGCCTGTCAATGAGACCCGCTGGAAAGCATGGATTTCCCCCGCATTCGCCTTTGACAAGCTCTCCTGGCATCGCTAGAGAACTCAACCTTCCGGCAAGACGAAGAGCACAGGAACCAGCCATGTCGAACAAGGCCGCGCGCGGAACCAAGCGGACCTGCCAGAGCTGCGGCGCGCGTTTTTACGACCTTAACCGCGACCCGATCATTTGCCCGCTATGCGGCGCGGAATTCAAGCTGACAGGGGAGGCAGCGCAGGCGCATGCGCAGCGCGCTGCCGAGGCGCGCGAGCGCGAGGACGAAACGGTGGTGGCTAGGGAGAGCGAGGATGTCGAGATCGTTTCGCTGGAGGATGCGGAGGCCGGCGGCGACGACATCCCGGATATTGATAGCGACGATCTGGACGATCTCGATGCGGACAGCGACCTCGGCGATGATGAAGATGCGTTGATGCCCGACGATGACGCAGAAGACGATGACGTCTCCGGCTTCATCGACGGTTCGATTTCCGAGGACCAGGACGAGGACGCCTGAGGGCATGCGCGCCCGGCATGTTCCTCTTGATCCGCCGCGCGCGACGGCTTATTCATTCGCGGTGCGCGTGCGCGCGCATCGAGGGGCCATAGCTCAGTTGGGAGAGCGCTTGAATGGCATTCAAGAGGTCGGCGGTTCGATTCCGCCTGGCTCCACCATCTTCCCCGGCAACTCCCTCAAGTTGATCTTTGCGCGCGGCGCCGGCGCATCCGCCTGATCAGCAGCATCACGGACGGCAGGATCATCAGGTCGCCAATCAGCGCGGCGACAAGCGTGATTGCGGCCAGCATTCCGAACAGCCGCAACGAAGGGAGGTCCGAGAACATCGCCACCGCCAGCCCGAAGGCGAGCACGACGGTCGTCAGTATCAGCGCCGGCCCAATCAGCACGGTCGCGCGCTTGATTACCTCGACCGGGTCCGCGCCGGGGCGGTCCTCCTGCTGTAGCCGGTTGAGGTAATGGATGGTCGCATCAAGCCCGAGCCCGAAGGCGACCGTGAGCGCAACGATGCTCGCGAAGTGCAGTCCCTCGCCGGTAAATGCCAACAATGCGCCCGAGGCAAAGATCGGGAACAGCCCGGGCAGCGCGGCCACCGCCCCGACGATAGTGGAGCGGAAAGCAAGCGCGATCATCAGCGCGACGACCGCCATTTCCGCTGACAGCCCTCGGCTGAGCTGGTTGATCATGTCTGCGCTGTTGCGCGCCGCGATGGCCGGCAGGCCGGTCACCGAGATCTCGAAACCGGGGTGTTGCTGGCGGATGTCGTCAAGCCTGGCATCAAGCGAATCGATCACGGGAAGCAACTGACTGGCATCAATGTCGGGCACGCGCCCCGTCACCACGACGCTGTGTTGGTCCTGCGCAAGAAAGCGCCTCACAAGATGCTCGGGCAGGATCTCGACATACTGCTTTAGCTTGGCAATCGAATAGTCGTCCGAGCGCTTTAGCCACTCGCGCAGCGTCTCGATCGACCAGACATTGCCCACCTGCGGTTCGCGCTCGACAAGCCGATGCACCGCCGCGATCACTTCCAGCGTGCGCGGGTCGAACACGTCTGAGCCTTCCTGGATGTCGATGAGGACATGCACCGGATTCGCGCCAGTCAGCTTCTCGTCCAGCCGGCCGCTGGCTTCCAGCGCCTGTTCTCGATCGGGCACCTGGTCCGCGAGGCGGTAGCGCGGCTCGAGGCTGAGATGCGCCGCGCCCATTGACATGATGAGCAGCACGCTCAGCGAGGCGAAGAAGACCGGCCGCGCCGTCACCCCATCCGCGATCCATTCGCACAGGCCCCGCAGCGCCTTCATCGGCTGGTCATGGCCGCCCTCGTCTTCGCGGAGCTTGCTATGATCGTTGCCGAGCAGGATCATTCCGAGCAGCGGCACCAGCGTGATGACCGCGACATAGGCGATGACGCAGGACAGCGCGCCGGCCGCGCCGAAGGTGCGGATCAGCGCGGAGTCCGAAAACAAGAGCGTGATGAAGGACGCCGCCGCTGTCGCCACGGTGAGCACGCAGGCTGGCCCGACCCGCAGGATCGCGTAACGCAGGGCGGTTCGCTTGTCGTCGCCCGCGATCAGCCGGTCTCGCATCGCGAAGGTGATCTGCATGGTGTCGGAAAACGCCATGACCATAATGAGCGGCGACATGACGTTCAGGAACAGGTTAAGCCGGAAATCCATCCAGCCGAGCGCGCCCAGCGACCACAGGATGGCCAGCGCCGGCGGCCCAGCGGCGATCACGACGAGCGACAGACGGCGGAAGAACACCAGCGCGATGAGCGCGCCGATGGCGAAGCCTAGCCCGTTATAGATCAGCTGGTCGCGTTCCACCGCATTGCGGATTTCAAGCTGCATGACCGGCGCGCCGGAGAGCTGGGCGCTCAGACCGGTACCGCGCAGGCTTTCGTCCACAATCCGCTCGATCTCGCCGACCACGGCGCGCAGCCCCGCCTCGCGCACCGCCGCCTGGTCCAGCGCGATGACGATCAGCGTCAACGTTCCGTCAGGCGAGAGCAGCTTGTTGCGCAGGATCTCGTTGTCGCGCACCTTCTCGATCAGGGTGTCGAACGCCTCGCCCTGTGGAAGCTCGGCCGGGAACAGCGGCGCCGGGATTTCGTCTTCCTCGCTGGGAGGCTGGCGCGCGGAGAACATGGAGACCATGCCGCGCTGGGCCTCCACGAACTGCAGCTCAAGCACCAGATCACGCAGATCTTGCAGCGCCGTGCGGCTAAGCAGTTCGTCCCCTTCGATGACGACCAGCACGTCGAACTCGCTGGATGGGAAGCGCTCGGTCAGCGTCTGGTAGGTGCGGAACTCGGGCGTGTCCGTGCGGAACAGCTCGGTGAGTGAGTCCTCGACCTTGAGCCGGTTGTAGCCTGCGACCGAAGCAGCCGTGATCGCTGCAATCAGCAGGAGGAACAGGATCGGGAAGCGTAACGGCAGGAGGCCCAACCGCTCCAGCCCGAGTCCGATCCGTCTTTGATGGTTTTGCTGGATGGCCAAGGAATGGACCCGATGCTCTGGCCCTGAGATGGTTGCGCGCAGGTTAACACCCGGGAGGGAGGATAGGCGAAGGCGAGAAGACGCGCCAGCCGCGAAGTGCGGCGCCCACAACAGCGCACGCATGCTGACCGGCGCGTCAAGCGGTGTCAGCCCATCTTCGCGAAGGCATCGTAGGCGCGCAGCGCTTCGCCGCCATAGACCATCGAGGGGCCGCCGCCCATGTGCACTGCAACGCCTATCGCCTCCGCGACCTCCTCGCGCGTTGCACCTTTTTCGTAGGCCGCGCGGACATGGTATGACACGCAGCCATCGCAGCGCACGGTGATCCCGATGGCCAACGCGATAAGCTCCTTGTGCTTGGGCGAAAGCGCGCCGTCCTTGTAGGTCGCGGCGCCAAGCGCGGCAAAACCCGCCATCTGTTCGGGTATCGCTTCGCGCAGCGCCGCAGCATCGTTGGAAACATCATCGGCGATTTCCGGAAAGTCCTTGGTCATAGTGGCTCCCTTGACGTCGAGGCTGAGTGAACGCTCGCCCCGGCAGGATGACCCGGCTTGGATGGGCGTCAAGGCTTTTGGAAAGGCCGAGCGAATAAAAGGGCAGGTGCCCGCGGGCCGTGATAGTCTTTGCGTAGAGGTCAACAAGCAGCAGAGGAGGTCATGGACAATCTGCAACCGCCGTTCCGGCCTGGGCGGCAGGAGGATGCGCCTGCACTGGCCGAGCTGGCGAATTATGCGGGCGAGGGGTTGCCAATGTACCTGTGGGCCAGCATGGCGACCGAGGGGGAGAGCGCGTGGGAGGTCGGCGTGGCGCGGGCGCGCCGTGATACTGGCAGCTTTTCATATCGCAACGCGATCGTGATTGAGGCGGATGGCGAGCCGGCCGGGGCCCTGATCGGCTATCCCATCACGGAGAAAGTCGAGCCGATCCCGCCAGACTTCCCGCCGCTGGTGCGCCCGCTGCAGGAGCTTGAGAACCTCGCCCTAGGCACGTGGTACGTGAACGTGTTGGCGGTGAGACCCGCCTATCGCGGGCAAGGGTTGGGCAGTCAGTTGCTTGGCTTTGCCGAAGAAATTGGTAGGGCCGCCGCAGCGCGCGGAATGAGCGTGATCGTCGCTGACAAGAACACTGGCGCGTTCCACCTGTACGAGCGTTTCGGCTATCGAAAGGTGGCCGAGCGCGCGATGGTCAAGAACGGCTGGACGGTCGAGAGCGCCAACTGGCTGCTCATGACCAAAGGCTTCTAGCCGCGCGCAATTTGGCTTGCTGGCGCGCCACCGGATGGCTAGGCTCCGCCGACATTCCGAACACCAAGAACCGTTTCGTCACAGGAGCTTCGAGAAAAATGCGCGTCTACTACGATCGTGATGCCGACATCAACCTGATCAAGAACAAGAACGTCGCCATCATCGGCTTCGGCAGCCAGGGTCACGCACACGCGCTCAACCTGCGCGATTCCGGCGTGGCGAACGTGGTGGTGGGCTTGCGCGAAGGGTCGTCTTCGGCGCGCAAGGCCGAGGCGCAGGGCCTTACCGTGATGAGCGTGGCCGACGCGGCGAAGACCGCCGACGCGGTGATGATGCTCACGCCGGACGAACTCCAGGCCGACATCTACAACGATCATCTGAAGGCCAACATGCGCGAGGGCGCGGTGCTGCTCTTCGCGCACGGGCTGAACATCCATTTCAACCTGATCGAACCGCGTGCCGACATCGACGTGGCGATGGTGGCGCCAAAAGGCCCCGGCCACACGGTGCGCGCGGAGTATCAGCGCGGCGCGGGCGTGCCCTGCCTGATGGCGGTGGACCGCGACGTGAGCGGCAACGCCCATGACCTTGCTCTGTCCTACGCGGCGGCGATCGGCGGCGGGCGCGCGGGCATCATCGAGACGAGCTTCCGCGAGGAGTGCGAGACCGACCTGTTCGGCGAGCAGTCGGTGCTTTGCGGCGGGCTGGTCGAGTTGATGCGCGCGGGCTACGAGACGCTTGTGGAGGCGGGCTATTCGCCCGAGATGGCCTATTTCGAGTGCGTTCACGAGGTGAAGCTGATCGTCGACCTGATCTACGAAGGCGGCATCGCCAACATGAACTATTCGATCTCGAACACGGCGGAATACGGCGAATATGTCTCCGGCCCACGTGTCATCACGCCGGAGACGAAAGCGCGGATGCGCGAGGTGCTGGCCGACATCCAGACCGGCCGCTTCACCCGCGACTGGATGCTGGAGAACAAGGTCAACCAGACCAGCTTCAAGGCGCGCCGCGCCGCGAGCGAGCAGCACGAGATCGAGGATGTCGGCAAGAAGCTGCGCGCGATGATGCCGTGGATCAGCCAGGGCGCGCTGGTCGACAAGGAGCGCAACTGAGAGGGCCGGCCTGACAGTCCGCAAAGGGTCAGGTCATGGCGACAAGCTTAATGAGATGGCGACAAGCTGTAACCACGCCCCTGCGCGGCGCCCTGGCGCGCAGGCGGTATCTATCCGGCAAACATGTCCATCAGGAACATGATGATCGGCGGCGCAATCAGCAGCCAAAGCCAAAGCCACATGATCTCGGTCATTTTGCTCTCCCTCCTGATGCGTTGTTTTCCGGCTGAGAGAGACAAATTGTCGCAGAATTGCGGCGGTCTGTAAACACGTGTGCCCCCCGATCGTGGGGCATCTGGGCGCGCTCGAGCGAGGCTCTACCGGTAGAGATCGGCGCGGGTTGGCGGCAGCGGCGGCTCCCCGCGGGCGCTGCGCGAGGCGAGCGTTTGGTAGATGCGGGCCGAGCCGCGCCGAAACGCCAGCGAACACCCCGCCAGATAGGCCGTCCAGATGCGATAGGTGGGCGCGCCGACAAGCGCCTCGGCCTCGTCGCGCCGCGCCATCAGCCGCTCGCACCACAGCCGCGTGGTCCGCGCGTAGTGCCGCCGCCAGCCTTCCACGTCATGCACCTCGAAACCGGCCTGCTCCATCGCCTGAACGGTGTGGCCGATGTCGTCCAGCTCACCACCGGGGAAGATGTAGCGGCGCAGGGCGCGCTGCTCGGCCCGCGCGCCGAAGCGGCGGCGACCTCGCTTTGAACGGCGCGCGATCGCGTGATTGAGGAACAGCCCGTCCGGCGCGAGCACGCGGCGCACAGTGCGCATGTATTTGTCGACGTTCGCCAGCCCGATATGCTCATACATGCCGACCGAAACGACCTTGTCATAGGTGCCCGTGACATCGGCATAATCGGTGAGGCTGACGGTGACGCGATCGCTCAGGCCGGCTTCGTCGATGCGCGCCTGCGCCACCTCAAGCTGCGCGGGCGACAGCGTGATGCCATGCGCGGTGACGCCATAATGCTCGGCGGCGTAAGTGACCAGCCCGCCCCAGCCGCAGCCGATGTCGAGCAGCCGGTCGCCCGGCTTCAGCCGAAGCTTCCTGCAGATCATCTCCAGCTTGTCGGTCTGCGCCTGGTCGAGCGAATTGGCCGTATCGGTGAAATAGGCGCAGGAGTACTGCATCCGCTCGTCGAGAAACAGGCGGTAGAAGTCGTTGCCGACATCATAGTGAAACTGGATGAAATCGCGGTTCTGCGCCTGCGCGCGGCCTTCGCCCTCAATATCGCCTGCGAAGGCGCGCGCCGCGCCGGGCTTCTGCGGCCGCGTGAGCAGGAAGGGCAGCAGTGCGGCCGCGACGCGGCGATTGCTCACGCCTTTCAGCGATTTGCGCTTGCCGTCTGCTTCGAGTTGATGGCCGAGATCGATCAGCGAGCCGCCTTCCAGCGTGATGTCGCCCGCCGCATAATGCCGGATCAGCCGGTCCAGCGTTGGCCAGCGTAGAATGGAGGCGATCACGCTTGGCGCGCTAATGGCAACCGTAAGTGGCCCGCGCGGGTTCCGCCCCAGCGGCACGAGCGTTCCGTCCCACAGGCGCACTGAAGCATCCAGATCAAGATGCTCGGCCAGATGCGCGATCAGCCGGCGCGCGGCTGCGACGTGGCGATCCTGTTGCTGGGCCTTCATGGCCGGGCCCCTATCCCTCAATCCGGCTCGTAGCGATCGGCGCGGAATTCCTCTTCGGCCAGTTCGATCTGTTCCTGCAGCAACTCGACCGGCTGCGCGCCGACCACGGCCCGCTTGCCGCCGAGCACGAAGGCCGGCACGGCGTTCACTCCGGCCTTCTGCGTCTCCGCGACCATTTTCATGATCGTGTCGCGGTCGGTGTCATCGGCGAGCTCCGCGCGCACGGTGCCGGCATCCATCCCTGAATCCGCTGCCGCGCCAGCGAGCACCTCCGGATCGCTGATATCCGCGCCTTCGAAGAAGTAGAGCTGGAACAGCCTCTCGACCAAGGCATCCTGCGTCTTGGGATCGCCCGCCCAGTAGATCAGCCGGTGCGCGTCAACGGTATTGGGCGAGCGCGCGATCTGGTCGAAAGCGAACGCGATGCCGTCATCGCGCCCAATCTCGCGCAGCGCCATGTACATCTCGCCGCCGTCTGAGGAGCCAAACTTCTTTTGCAGATATTCCCCGCGGTCAACGCCCTCCGGCGGGAGCGTTGGGTCCAGTTGGAACGGCCACCAGGTCACTGTCGCATCGATATGCGGCACGCGCTCCAGTGCGCGCTCAAGCCGGCGTTTGCCCACGTAGCACCACGGGCACATCACGTCCGCGATCACCTTGATCGGGAACGGTTCGAGCGGCTGGGTTCCGAACGGCTGGGTCATCCCCGCACTATGCCCCAGGGACTTGTTTGTGCCAACAGGCCGCAGGTGTTTTTCACGCCGTGCGGCTAGCCGGCCACGTCGTAACCCGCCAGCGCGGCGAAGTTGACGAGATCATTGTCGGTCGCGCCAAGCCCAGCGATCTGCACCGGCCTGTTCAGCCCTACGATCAGCGGGCCGACCACCTTGCTGCCGCCCAGCTCCTGCAACATCTTTGTCGAAATGCTTGCGGAATAAAAGGCCGGCATGATCAGGACGTTGGCGGTGTCGGACAGCCGGCAGAACGGGTAGGCCGACATTGCCCGGCGGTTGAGCGCCGTGTCGGCGGCCATCTCGCCATCGTATTCGAAGTCCACGCCCCAATCGTCGAGGATCTTGACCGCGTCGCGCACGCTCTCGCCGCGTTCGCCCGTTGGGTGGCCGAACGTCGAATGCGCGAGCAAGGCGCAGCGCGGTTCGAAGCCTAGCCGCCGGGCCACGCGCGCGGCTTCGACGGTGATGTAAGCCAGTTCCATGGGATTCGGCATCTCGTGAACTGAGATGTCGGCAACCAGCACCATGCGCCCGCGCGCCTGAATGAGCGAAACGCCGATCGGCGTGTGACCCGGCTTTGGGTCCAGAACCCGGCGCACATCCTGGTAGGCCGTCTCCCAGTTGCGCGTTACGCCCGTGACCATGGCGTCGGCATGGCCCATCGCCACCATGCAGGCCGCGAAGATGTTGCGGTCGGTGTTCACCAGCCGCTGGCAGTCGCGCTTGAGGTAGCCGCGCCGGTTCAGGCGGGAATAGAGAAATTCGGCGTATTCCGCGTTGTGCTCTGACACCCGGGCATTGACGATCTCGATCTCATTGGAGTCGCGCATGATGCCGGCCAGCTTCATCGTCTCGCGCACGCCCTCCTCGCGTCCGATGAGCACGGGCGTCCCCAGCCCGGCCCCGGCAAAGGCGCTCGCGGCGCGCACCACCTGCTCTTCCTCGCCCTCCGCAAAGACGACCCGTTTCGGCGACTCGCGAAGGTTCTCGAAAATCATGTGGAAAAAGCCGGCGGTGGGATCCATGCGCTCCGACAGCCGCGCCTTGTAGCCTTCCATATCGACGATCGGCCGGCGCGCGACCCCCGAATCCATCGCTGCTTTCGCCACCGCCGCCGAAACATCGCTGATCAGGCGGGGGTCGAACGGCGCGGGGATAATGTAGTCCGGTCCGTAGCGCAGACGCCGCCCTTGATAGGCGGCCGCGACCTGGTCCGGCACGTCCGCGCGGGCCAGTTCGGCAAGCGCCTCGGCCGCGGCAATCTTCATGGCGTCGTTGATGGTGCTCGCCTGCACGTCGAGCGCGCCGCGGAAGATGTAGGGAAAGCCGAGCACGTTGTTGACCTGGTTCGGGTAGTCGGAGCGGCCGGTGGCCATGATCGCGTCTGGGGAGACTTCGGCGACCTCTTCGGGCCAAATTTCCGGATCCGGGTTGGCCATTGCGAAGATGATCGGCTTGTCTGCCATGCTCCCCACCATCTCCTGAGTGAGCGCGCCCGCGATCGACAACCCGAAGAACGCGTCCGCGCCTTCCAGCGCGTCGGCCAGCGTGCGCGCGGGCGTGTCAGCGGCGTGGGCCGACTTCCACTGGTTCATGCCCTTTTCGCGGCCCTGATAGATCACGCCCTTGGAATCGCACAGGATCGCCTGGTTGTGGGGCAGGCCCATCGCCTTGACCAGCTCCAGACATGCGATGCCGGCTGAGCCCGCGCCGTTGACCACCAGCTTGATGTCCTTCAGTTCGCGGCCGGTCAGGTGCAACGCGTTGATCAGCCCCGCGATAGCGATGATCGCCGTACCGTGCTGATCGTCATGAAAGACAGGGATGTCCATGTATTCGCGCAACTGCTGCTCGATGACGAAGCAGTCCGGCGCGCGGATATCCTCAAGATTGATCCCCCCAAAGGATGGGCCGAGATAGCGCACCGCATTGATGAAGGTATCCACGTCCTCCGTGTCGATTTCCAGATCGATCGAGTCGATGTCTGCAAACCGCTTGAAGAGAACCGACTTGCCCTCCATCACCGGCTTTGATGCCAGCGCGCCCAGATTGCCCAGGCCCAGAATCGCCGTACCATTCGAGATCACGGCCACCAGGTTGCCCTTGGTCGTGTAGTCGTAGGCGAGATCGGGCTTTTCCGCGATGGCCTGTACGGGAACCGCCACACCGGGGGAGTAGGCAAGGCTGAGATCGCGTTGGCTGGACATCGGCTTGCTGGGTATGATCTCCAGCTTGCCGGGGCGACCCTCCTGGTGGAACTGGAGCGCCTCCTGACGGGTGAACTTCGTTTCCTTGGACGTGGCGGACATTGCTTTTGGATTTTCTGTGGGTTGGGCCAGCGCGTTCACACGCTGACGCTGCGCGGTGTATCGAAACATGTGACCATAGACACCGCCTGCGACAGCTTCAAGGAGATCGTTTTCATCCTATCGCATGGGGCTTGGGCGTTATCGGGGGGACTTTCCATGCACGGAACGGTGAAGGAGCCGCGCGAAAAAGCGGATCGCGATACCGTCACACCGATGATGGCGCAGTATCTGGAGATCAAGCGGGCGCATCCGGGCTATCTGCTGTTCTACCGGATGGGAGATTTCTTCGAGCTATTCTTCGATGACGCGGTCGAGGCGGCGGGTGCGCTCGGGATCCACCTTACCAAGCGGGGCAAGCACTTAGGGCAGGACATCCCGATGGCCGGGGTGCCTGTCGCGCGCGCCGAGGAATACCTGCACAAGCTTATCAAGAAGGGCTACCGCGTCGCGGTGTGCGAGCAGACCGAAGAGCCGGCGGAGGCGAAGAAGCGCGGGGCCAAGGCGGTCGTGCGCCGCGAGGTCGTACGGCTGGTCACGCCCGGCACGCTGACCGAGGACGGGCTGCTGGAGGCGGGCGGCAATAACTTCCTGACGGCGGTGTGCGCAACGCGCGCGGGCGGTGCGCCGGGATATGCGCTGGCATCGGTCGATATTTCCACTGGCGAATTCATCCTGAGCGAGGTCGCCGCGGCCGACCTGCCCGGCGAGCTGGCGCGGCTGGCCCCCAGCGAAATTCTCGTGCCCGACGGCGCGGACGCGGAGCTTCAGGCCGCGCTGAACGACCACGCCGCGGCGATCACGCCGACGCCGGATGCGCATTTCAGCGCCCGCGCCGGCGAGGCGGCGATCAAGGCCGCGCTCGAAGTGAGCGTGCTCGACGGCTTCGGCGATTTCACAGGCGGCGAACTGTCGGCGGCCGGCGCGGCGCTTAAATATATCGAGTTGACCCAGATCGGCGCAAAGCCGCTGCTCAGGCCGCCGCGTAAGGCCGCCGCCCATGACGCCATGCGCATGGACGCGGCAACGCGCGCGAGCCTGGAGCTTGGCCAGGCGATCAGCGGCGGGCGCGACGGCAGCCTGCGTTGGGCCATCGACCGGACCGTGACCGCGCCAGGCGCACGCGAGCTGGCCGCGCGGATTAACCGCCCGCTGAGCTCGCCCGAGGCGATCGACGCGCGGCTCGATGCCGTTGGCTTCCTGCTGGATGCGCCGCGCCTGCGCTCGTGCCTGCGGGCGAAGCTCCGCGAGGCGCCGGACGGGGCGCGGGCGCTGTCGCGGCTCAAGCTGGGGCGGGGCAGCCCGCGCGACCTGGGCGCGGTGCTGGGTATACTGATGTGTGCTCAGGCGCTGCGCGAACTGCTGGCCGGTGTGGACGACTTGCCGGGCGAATTGGGAAGCATCGGCGCGGCGTTGAAAGGCGCGGAGCTTCCGGTCGGAGAGACGCTGCGCGCCGCGCTGGAGGACGAATTGCCTGGCTCAGCGCGCGATGGCGGCTTCATCCGCGCAGGCTATGCCCCCGATCTCGACGAGAACCGCAAGCTGCGCGACGACAGCCGCTCCGTGATCGCGGGCCTGCAGGCGAAGTATGCCGAGGAGACCGGGCTGAAATCGCTCAAGGTCCGCCACAATAATATCCTTGGCTATTTCCTGGAGGTCAGCGCCGCGCAGGCCGAACGCCTACGCGAACCGCCGCATAACGAGACCTTCCGGCTGCGCCAGTCGCTGGCGAACGCCGTGCGCTTCACCACGCCGGAACTGGCCGAGACCGAGACGCGCATCACGCTGGCGGGCGAGCGCGCGCGGGCGATCGAGCAGGAGGTTTTTGCGCGGCTGAGCGAGGACGTGTTGGCCGAACAGAGCGCCTTGAGCGCGCTGGCCGAGGCGATCGCGCGGCTGGATGTGGCGTGCGCGCTGGCCGAGCTGGCTGAAGAGCGCAGTTACGTGCGGCCAAAGGTCGACGATAGCGGGGTCTTCCTGATCGAGGGTGGACGGCACCCGGTTGTGGAGCAGAGGCTGGAGGGCGCGGCCCCATTCATTGCCAATGACTGCGCGCTGTCCGCGGACGGGGCGGACGCCGCGCGGCTGGTGTTGCTCACCGGCCCGAACATGGCCGGCAAGTCCACCTATCTCCGTCAGAACGCGCTGATCGCCATCCTCGCGCAGGCCGGCAGCTTCGTGCCCGCGAAATCGGCGCATATCGGCGTGGTGGACCGGCTGTTCAGCCGCGTCGGCGCGTCGGACGATCTGGCGCGCGGGCGCTCCACCTTCATGGTCGAAATGGTCGAGACCGCCGCGATCCTCAATCAGGCGGGGCCGCGCGCGCTGGTCATCCTCGACGAGATCGGGCGGGGCACCGCGACCTATGACGGCTTGTCGATCGCCTGGGCCGCGGCGGAGCACCTGCATGATGTGAACCGCTGCCGCGCGCTGTTCGCCACGCATTACCATGAGTTGACCGTGCTTGCCGCGCGGCTACCAGGCGTGGCCAACGCCACCATTCGTGTGAAGGAATGGCGCGACGAGATCGTGTTCCTGCACGAGGTCGCGCCCGGCGCGGCGGACCGCTCCTACGGCATTCAGGTGGCCAAGCTGGCGGGGCTGCCGCGCGCGGCGGTCACGCGGGCGCGCGATGTGCTGGCGCGGCTGGAGCGCGAGGGAGGTGGCTCGGGCGCTGCGATGGCGCAGTTGCCGTTGTTCGCCGCCATGCAAGAGCCGGCGCAGGAGGCGTATGACGGCGCGGACGAGGAGATCGCGGTGCTCAAGACGCTGCGCGAGGAGATCGAAGCGCTCGACCCCGACGGGATGACCCCGCGCGACGCGCTCGCCGAACTTTATCGCCTCAAAACGCTGCTTGATTAAGCCCGGCGCGCTGTTGGCCCGGTTGCGTGCGCCGAAGCGAAGCGATACATACACGCAAGAGGCCGTTGCGCCGCGCGCGGAGAGGTGCCGGAGTGGTCGAACGGGGCGGTCTCGAAAACCGTTGAGCGCGCAAGCGTTCCGAGGGTTCGAATCCCTCCCTCTCCGCCATGCTTGCCTGAAGAGCTTGAGCACAAGGCGCTGGGAGACGC
>CAZYUT010000035.1:0-17253 GCA_964650735.1 uncultured Hyphomicrobiaceae bacterium | reverse complement strand
GGCGGGCGCGAAGCGACCAAAGTGCGACAAAACAAGAACTTAGAGCGCGTTCACTGACTCCGATTTCATTGAACGCGCTCTAGCCGGTGGCGTCGTCCGGGTCGCGCCCCTGCAAGGCCTGGCGGATACGTGAGCGCTCCGGCTCCGGCTGTTGATCGACCACGTCGAGCACGCGCCGCAGTTCGCGCCGCAGCCCGTAAATCTGATCCATCAGATCGAGGACGACAGGTACCGCCTCGTCATTGATGCCCATGCGCTGGCGCAAATCCGCGATCAGCGAGATGCGCGCGACGTCGACCTCCGTGAACGTGTAGCCGGCCTCGCCGCGCGCCGGGCGGATCCAGCCGTATTCGATCCAGACGCGCAGATCGGTTTCGCTGACCCCCTCGACTTCGAGAACAACCTCACGAATTCCGCGCATCACAGATAGGCTCGCAGTTTCGCTCTCGGGTCAAAACCGCTGGCCCCGCCATGCGCGTCGCGCCATTGTTGCATGGCCTTTTCCAATTCCGGATCGGGCTGAGACGGCAGAACCAGCCGGGTGCGCACGTGCTGGTCCCCGGTCTTCTTGGTGCGGGCATTCTGGATGCCCTTGCCGCGCAGGCGGAAGGTCTGGCCGCCGCTGGTCCCTTTTGGAATGGTCAGCGCGACCTTGCCGTGAATGGTGGGCACTTGCACCTTTGCGCCCAGCACAGCCTCATCGACGCTCAGCGGCACCTCCACAATGATATCATCGCCGTCGCGCTGGAAAATCGGGTGCGCGCGGATGCTCAACTCGATCAGCGCATCGCCCGGCTGGCCGCGCCCGACGCCCGGCTCGCCCTTGCCGCGCAGGCGCAGCACCTGGCCATCCGTGACGCCGGCTGGCACGTTGATATCAAGCGTGCCGCCCTCCGGAAGCGTGACCCGCTTCTTGGTGCCGAGCGCAGCTTCGAGGAAGTCGATTTCCAGGTTATAGCGGTAGTCCGTGCCGGCCATGTGGAACTCGCCGCCGCGTCCGCGCCCGCCGCGGCCGAAGATATCCCCGAAAATATCACCGAAATCCTCGAAGCCGCCGCGCGAGTGATAACGGAAGCCTTCCGAGCCGTCGGCGTATTCCCGGTAATACTGATGCGCCGCGCGTTCCTGGCCGCTTTCGTCGATCTCGCCCGCGTCATATCGCTTTCGCTTCTCCGGGTCGCCGAGAATGGCGAACGCCGCGGAGATGCGCTTGAACTTGTCTTCGGCGTGGGTGTCGCCAGGGTGCAGGTCCGGGTGGTGCTCCTTCGCCAGACTGCGGTACGCCTTGCGGATATCCTCGTCGGACGCGTTCCGGCTCACCCCGAGCTCGCTGTAAAGATCCGTTGCCATTCGTTGTCTTGAATCCTTTCGGGCTGTTCCGGCGGACCTCAACGCGGGGACCGTCAACGCCGGGACTTGCCGTCATACCACAATTCGCATGTTTCAGCGCATTCGTAACGCCGTAACAATGCCGACCTGTGAAATGCCCAGGCGCGTGGTCCGGTTCCGGGTCAGCGCAGCTTGTCCGTGAGCGCCGAGACGAGACCCGGCGGCCGCCCGCCAGCCTGTGAATTGATGGTCGACTTTAAATTTAACACGGCGGCAAGCTGATCCAACCGTTGACGCACGCGCTCCCCGTCGAACTCGCGGAACTTCGCCGGCAGGTTGAGCGTCAAGCGCCCGTCATCGACCGCCAGCGGCGTCCGGCTAATGATGCCCGGCGTCCCCGCGGACACGATATACGCCACGCGCATCGCGCTGCCGAGGATGCGCGCGCGCTCATGCGCACGTTCGCCGTCCGGGGTGCTCGCCAGCAAATTGCGAAACAATGGGCTCAATTCGCCTTTCAGCGAGCCTTCATGCCGGTAATAATTTGCCAACGCAATGAACAGCCGGCCGGGGTGATCGGTGCCGGCCACCGCCCAGTGCGCCGACAGGTTCAGGCTCTGCTCGCCGCGATAGTCCGGATGAGCGCGCCAGCCAACATCGGAAAGCAGGCACGCTGCACGGCGCAGCCGCCGCTCTTCGGCCGTCTCTTCGTGACCGGTGAGGGCGAACAGATTGTCGGTCCAGTCAAACAGTTCGCGCACGTAATCCAGCGAACGCCCGCCGATGACGGCAGCATCCTCGCATGCGGCGATCAGCGGGTCGCGCAGCCGCTCCTTGTGCTCCAGCAGCGTGTAGAGCAGCCCCTCGCGCACGCCGAAAGCCGAAATCACGATACGCGACGGCTTCACGCGCCTGAGTACCCGCCACATGACCAGGGCCGCATGCCGGATGGTATCGCGCCTCGCCCGCGAGATTTGCTCGATGCCCGGAATGGCGTCGCCAGAACTCTTGACCACATCTCGCATGAAGCGCTGGGCGTCGTCGGCGTCGATATGGTAGCCGTGGTAGATGCGCAGCGGATAGCCAGTCTTAACCATATGCAGGCGCGCAACCGCTCGCCACTCACCGCCGATCGCGTAAAAGGGCCGGTCCTTGCCGAGATCGAGCCAGTCGACTTCTGCAAGCGCCCGATCGGCCTCGATCTTGCCCGCGTTAAAGTTTTCGCCGTAGGCTTCGTGCATGTAGAGATGGCCGAGCGACAGGCTCACGGGGCGCGGATTCGCCAGGCGGATCTGGCGATCGCGGATTTCCACAAGTTCAAGCGAGCGCCCGCCGATATCTCCTGCCAGCCCGTCGGCATTCATGAAGCCCGAGAGGATGCCGTTGGCCGTCAGCTCGGCTTCGCGCACATCGCTCAGAATCTCGATTCTGGTGCCGCAAATCTTCTCCGCGGCGCCGATGAATTCTGCCCCATTGGCGGCGATCCGAACGGCCGCCGTTGCAAACGGATAGAAGCTCCTCACGCCCATATGGCTCACGAGCGCACGGAACCGGCGCAGCGTGTCGAGCGCGCGGGCGACATTCTCATCCTGCATCCGTCCGGTGCGCGCGACCCCGCTGCCCAGGCGGCAGGTCACGCTTTCGTTGTGAAGCTGGGTCGGGCTGCGGGTGAGGCCCTCGAAGATGACCAGGCGCACCGAGTTTGAGCCGATATCAATTACGGCGACGGGTTTGCGCCGGTCAAGGCGAGGACGCTCATCCTGCTGCATGAGGAAATGTCCGCATTACTTCTGTTTCCGTGGCGCTTTTGCCAGCTGCCCCGCCTCGTCCTGAGCCGCCCCGTTGCCCCAGGTGATCGAAACCCGCGGCGGGAAATTTTTGCGCAGCGACTCGCCGCGCCCGGACAGGCTCGGATTGTTGATGAAATACTGGTGCGCGTTGAACGGCTCCTCGCCATCGGCCGGCGCGATGCGCCGCGACGTCCCGTCCGGCAGGATTTCCCAGCTCTGTTGATTGTCCTTCAGGTTCGCCAGCATGATCTGACCGAGCACCTGCTCATGCACCGTCGGGTTTAGGATCGGCGCCATCGCCTCGACGCGCCTCTCCAGATTGCGGGGCATCATGTCCGCCGAACTGATATAGACGCGCGCCTTCGTTGAGGGCAACCCGTGACCGTCGCCGAAGCAGTAGATGCGCGAATGCTCCAGGAAGCGTCCGACAATGCTCTTCACCCGGATGTTCTCCGACAGCCCCGCCACCTGGGGGCGGAGGCAGCAGATCCCGCGCACGATCAGCTCAATCGGCACGCCGTCGCGGCTCGCGGCATAAAGCGCGTCGATGATGTCGCCGTCCACCAGCGCGTTCATCTTCATCCAGATGGCAGCCGGGCGTCCCGCGCGCGCGTGCTCCGCTTCCGCGGCGATATGGTCGAGGATGCGATCCTTGATGCCCACCGGCGAGGCCGACATCAGTTCCAGATTCCGCGGCTTCGCATAGCCCGTGACGTAGTTGAAGATGCGCGAGACGTCGCGCCCGATGGCCTGGTCGGCCGTAAAGAACGACAGGTCGGTATAAATCTTCGCCGTAACGGGGTGATAGTTGCCCGTGCCGATATGGCAATAGGTGCGAACGCCGCCCGGCTCGCGCCGGACCACCTGGCCGAGCTTGGCGTGGGTCTTGAGTTCGAGAAAGCCGAAGACGACGCGCACGCCTGCGCTCTCCAGATCCTTCGCCCAGCCGATATTGGCCTTCTCATCAAAGCGCGCCTTGATCTCGATGACGGCCGTCACTTCCTTCTCGGCTTCGGCCGCGGCGATGAGCGCCTCGACGATGGGCGATTGCTTCGAGGTGCGGTAAAGCGTCCACTTGATCGCCATCACGTCCGGGTCGGCGGCCGCCTGCTTGAGAAACTGCGAGACCACGTCGAAAGACTCATATGGGTGGTGAACAACGATGTCCTTCGCCTTGATCGCCGCGAGGCAGTCGCCGCCATAATCGCGGATGCGCTCGGGAAAGCGTATCGTGAACGGCGCAAACAGCAGGTCGGGGCGGTCTTCGACGATCATCTCCTTGGCGTCGGCGAGGCCGAGCAGCCCTTTATGCGTGAACACCTGCGCCTCATCGACCTCCAGCGCGTTAATCACCAGATCGCGGAAGGCCTCGGGCATTGCCGCCTCGATCCCCAGCCGGATCACCGAACCCAGCCGGCGCTTTTTAAGCGCGGTCTCGAACAGCCGCACGAGATCCTCAGCCTTTTCCTGCACCTCGATATCGCTGTCGCGCAGGACGCGGAACGCGCCCTGGCTTTCGACGGTGTGATCGGGAAAGAGCTGGTCGACGAACAGCGAAATCAGCGTTTCCGAGCGGATGAAGCGCACGCGCGGACGCCCGTTCGGCATCTTATCGCCCTTGCGCGCGGGCAGGCGGATGAAGCGCTGCAGACCCGAGGGCATCGGGATCAGCGCATACATCTTCTCCGGCTTCGGGACGTCGGATTGAGGCTTTTTCTCCGTCAGTTCCAGCCCGAGCGTCAGACCGAAATTCGGGATGAACGGGAACGGATGCGCCGGATCGACCGCGATCGGCGTCAAGGTCGGAAACACCTCACGCTGGAAGAAATCCTCAAGCCACGCACGGTCAGAGTGCGTGACTTGCTCCGCGTCAAGAACATGCACGCCCTGCTCGTCCAGCGCCGCCTTCAGAGTCTGCCATTCGGCGTGCTGGCCCTTGGAGATGTCGGCGACCATATCGTTGATGCGCGCAAGCTGCTCCGTCGCGGTCAGCCCGTCCTGGCTGACGGCCGCAATGCCTTCGGCGATGTGCTCGCGCAGGCCGGCTACGCGCACGATATAGAATTCGTCAAGATTCGAGGCCGAAATCGCGAGAAAGCGCAGCCTTTCCAGCAGCGGATGGTTTGGATTGGCCGCCTCTTCCATCACCCGGACATTGAACTGGAGCCAGGAAAGCTCCCGGTTATAGAAGCGTCCATAGCCGCGATACTCTTTCGGGATCGCCTGATCTTCGCTTGGCAGTTTTTCGGCAATGCTCATCGTATCGCTCCAAAGAGTGTCTTTCGGGCCTGACAACCGTCACCCGCGCCCCGCATCGACAAAGCGCGCGGCAAAGCGCGGGGTAATCCGCCGCCGCTCGGCGAGCGCCGCCTTGTCCATCCGGTCGACCAGATCGGCGGCCGCTGCGACCGACCGCTCCATCCGCCGCAGCAGATAGTCGATCACCGCCGGCGGCGCCGAAAGTTGCCGGTCGTCGAAAAGTTTCACCAGCACCGCGCGCAACAGCGCATCATCCGGGGCGCCGATCTCTGCAAACGGCAGCGAGCGCAGCCGCGAGCGCAAGTCTTCAAGCGCAATCGGCCAGACGCCTGGCAGGCTCCGCGCGGTCAGCAGAATGTCAAACCCGCGCTCGCGTGACAGGTTCATGAGATGAAACAGCGCCCGCTCGTCGCGCAAGAACCGGTCAACATCCTCAACCGCCAGCGGACCGCCCTCAAGGCCATTGACGACATCCTCGTCGATGGCATCAGCCGGAATTACACGCGCCCCGCTGCGCCCGCGCCAGACATTGACCAGATGGCTCTTGCCCGCCCCCGCCGGCCCGGCAATCAGCGCGCAGCGCGCGCTCCAGTCCGGCCAGCTCGCAATCAGGCGCATGGCATCAGTGTTGCAAGCGCTCACAAGGAAATCGTCTGCATCAAGAGCAGGAACATGGGGGAGATCGAGCGCCAACTGGGCGGCGCGTTTTCCAGCCGCTTCACTTGCCATGACACGAACGCTCTCTTCAATCGGCCAGGCTATTCGCCGAGCGCATCATAATACGCCATGTGGCGCAGCCAGCGGGTCAGATAAACGCCTGCCGATACCAACGTGAGGATGCCGACACCCCATGTCAGCGGGTTGACAGCCGGCTCCAGCCACGGCGCAAAGCCCAGCTGCGCCAGCACTGCACCCGCTAGAACGATCTGGCCGACCGTGTTCGCCTTGCTGATGTTCGAGGGCCGCATCTCGACCGGCCGATCGACCATCCACGACAAGATCACCGCGCCGACGATCAGGACGTCCCGGCTGACCACCGCGATGACGATCCACGCGGGCATGTGTGCGAGCAGCCCCAGCGTCACATAGATGCTGACCAGCAACAGCTTATCCGCCAGCGGGTCGAGATACGCGCCAAGGTCCGTGCGCCAGTCGAACTTGCGCGCGAGAAAGCCATCAATCGCATCGCTGATGCCGGCCAGCACGAAAAGCACGAAGGCAGCCGTCTGTGCGCCGTGAATGATCAGCCAGATGACGACGGGAACGAGCAAGACCCGTGAGACCGTAATCACGTTCGGCAGATACACGGCATCCTCGCCAAAAGCCGCTGCGACCGACCGCGCGGCGCGCAGGTCACTGCCGGCGAAGGATCAGTTCGCCACCGCTCTGATTGAGCGTCAGCCCGCGTGCCGCAGCCGCCTTTGCGAAGCGCTCCGCTCCGCCGGGAAAGGATAACACGACTTCCGCGCCGCCAGCGAACAGCGACTTGACCTCGACATCCTGCACCCCGGATATCCCGTCGATTGTCCCGCGCATTTCCTGCCAGGCCGGAAGGCTGTCGAAGGCAGCCGTCACGCTGAAGGTCTGCAATTCCGCCGGGCCGTCAAGCGCGCCTTGCGTTTTGAGCGAGGTGAGCCGCCAGCGGGCCTCTAGCGCCATATGCGCGGTCTGCGCCGCGCGTGCCGCGGCGTCCTCGATATCGCCGTCATAAACGCGAAAGCTCTGGGCAAAAGCAAACCGGCCGACCGCATCCTCGCCGCGCAGCGAAACGCGAAGCCGATTATCGGTGGTGTCGAGCACCGCCGCCGCGAGCACAAGGCGCGCAGCGCCCAGACGATCCTGCAGCGCCTCTACGGCCTGCTGCGTCACATCCATCCCCGCTGGCAGGCTCGTGCCCGCTGGCGGCAGCGCGACCGGCGCGAGGCTGTTGTTAAGGTCGAGGCCAATCCAGGCGGTCCGCCACGCAGCGCCCGCATCGCCCTGCGCGACCGGAAGCAGCGTTACCGGAGGCGATTGCTGGTCGGTATGCGGCAGCCCCACGCGGTTCAGGAGATCGCGGATTTTCGCCGCTTCGAAGGTAAAGTCGAGCGTCGCGATGTAACGCGTGCTGGAAAAACGCTCCTCGCGCACCACGAATCCGTCGAGCATCCCGTCAATGGCAGTGGCGCTCAATTCAGGCAGACGGTCATGCGCTCCGAACGCGACCAGCCGCGAGAGCAGTAGGCGGAAGGCGCGCTGGCTGCCTTCCTCGATAGCTTGCTGCTTGGCCGTGACAGCGTCATTGGCCTGCGTGTTCACGGCGATTTTCGCCACGGTGTAGACGGGCGGCTGGGCCTGCGCAGCCGAGAGCGGCACAATGAGCGCGCAAAGCAGATAGAATGCGAATTTGATCATGGTCGGTTGGCTCGGGGCGCGTGGCGGTTGTGTGGCGGCTGACTTACCAATTTCTCGCCTTATCGGCAACGAGTGCGGCGGAATTTGGCGCAACCGTCACCATGAGTCTCCGCGGCGCTTGACCTCGCCCCGGCTCCCGCGCGAAGCAAATGCCAGGCGAAGGAGAAGACACATGCCTGACAAGCCGCGAGAGAATGGCCTGACCTACGAACAGGCTGGCGTGAATATTGACGCCGCCGAACGGCTCTTGCGCGCGATCAAGCCGCTGGCGGCCTCGACGGCGCGGCCCGGCGCAAAGGCCGATCTCGGCGGCTTCGGCGGGCTGTTCGACCTCGGCGCAGCGGGTTTGCACGATCCCATCCTCGTCGCGGCCACCGACGGCGTCGGCACCAAGCTCAAGATCGCGATCGAAACCGGCCAGCATGACGGCATCGGAATCGATCTGGTCGCGATGTGCGTCAACGATCTGATCGTGCAGGGCGCGACGCCGCTGTTCTTCCTCGATTATTTCGCCTGCGGCGCGCTGGACCCGGACGTCGCGGAACGGGTGATCGCGGGCATCGCCAAGGGTTGCAAGGAGGCCGCTGCGGCGCTGATTGGCGGCGAGACGGCCGAGATGCCGGGGCTGTACGCGCGCGCGGACTATGATCTGGCAGGCTTTGCGGTCGGCGCGGTCGAACGCGGGGCGGTGCTGCCGCGCGCGGATCTGGCCGAAGGCGACGCGATCATCGCCCTCCCCTCTTCTGGCGTGCATTCCAACGGCTTCTCGCTCGTCCGGCGTATCGCAGCGGAGGCCGGGCTGGATTGGGCCGCGCCTGCGCCGTTCGCGCCGCAGATGACGCTGGGTGCGGCGCTGCTCACCCCGACGCGCATCTATGTGCGACCGGTCCTCGCCGCGCTTGCGCACATCAAGGCGCTTGCGCACATCACCGGCGGCGGGCTGACCGAAAACCTGCCGCGCGTCCTGCCCGGCGGGCTGGCCGCCGAGATCGACCTCACCGCGCTCAAGCCGCAAGCCGTTTTCGGCTGGCTCGCCCGCGCAGGCGTCAGCGATGCGGAAATGCTGCGCACCTTTAACTGCGGTGTGGGCATGGCCGTGATCGTAGCGGAAGCGGAGGCCGAGACGATCATGGACACACTGCGCGGCGAAGGCGAAGCACCTTATCTAATCGGACGGCTCGCGCCGCGCGAGGATGGACCTGTCCGCTTCACCGGCAAGATCGCGTGGCCGGCATGACCGATCGAATGAAACTCGGCGTTCTGATATCGGGGCGCGGCAGCAATCTCGCCGCGCTGATCGCCGCATGCGGCGCGCCGGACTATCCGGCCGAAATCGCGGCTGTCATCTCGAATCGCCCCGCCGCGCCGGGCCTGCAATTCGCCGAAAACGCGGGCATCCCCGCGCAGGTGATCGACCACACGCGCTTCGCTCGCCGTGATGACTTCGACCGCGCGCTCGATGATGCGCTGCGCGCCGCTGGGGTCGAGATGGTCTGCAATGCCGGCTTCATGCGGCTGCTGACGCCCGGCTTCGTCGAAGCCTGGCGCGATCGCCAGCTTAACATCCACCCGTCGCTGCTGCCCGCCTTCCGCGGCCTCGACACGCATGAGCGCGCGATTGCCGCGGGCGTGCGCATCAGCGGTTGCACCGTGCATTTTGTCCGTGCGCAGATGGATCAGGGGCCGATTATCGCCCAGGCCGCCGTGCCGGTTCTGCCGGGCGACGACGCCGAGGCACTGGCCGCACGGGTGCTGCGTGCCGAACACCAGCTTTACCCCTGGGCGGTGCAATTGGTGGCGAGTGGCGTGGCCTGGGTCGAAGGCGAGCGCGTGGTCTATGCGCCTGATGTGCCGCAGCCGGACGGCGTCACCCTAGTCGCGCCGCCGCCCGCGTATCGTTAAATCCGCGCCAGCCCATGCTGATGGGCCTCAAGCACCTTGCCCGCGAAGTAGAGCGAGCCGGTCATCAGGATACGCACCGGCCCCTGGGCTATGCTGCGGCTGAGGTTGAAAGCGTCCTCCAGATCGCGCGCTGGCTCGGCGAACAGGCCCTGATGACGCGCCATGGTCGACAATTCGTCCGCCGTATACGCATTCATCTGGCCGGGGATCGTAACCGTCGCGACGAACTCGCTCAGCCCGGCGAAGGGCGCCAGGAACTGCCCCGCATCCTTGTTCGACATCATCCCGATGATGAGATGCAGCGGACATGGCACCCGCTCTTCCAGCTCAGCCATCGCGCCGGAAAGCGCTTGCGCGGCAGAAGGGTTGTGCCCGCCGTCCAGCCAAAGCTCAGAGTGTGGAAAGGTCAGCGCATTCAGCGCGCCTGGCCCCAGTCGCTGGAGCCGCGCCGGCCATGTTACGGTATTGAGACCGCTAGCGATGTCGCTCTCGCTGATCTCAAAACCCGGCAGATTGCGCACCGCAGCCACCGCAGTGCCGGCGTTCTCGATCTGGTGGCGGCCGATCAGGCGTGGCAGCGGCAGGTCGATCAGCGCCGTTTCGTCCTGAAACACGAGCCGGCCGTGTTGCTCATAGACGTCCCACGCGCTACCGCCAGCAAGGATCGGCGCGCGCAGCTCAGACGCGTGGGAGACGATAACATTGAGCGCCTCGTCGGGCTGACGCGCGGACACGCAAAGGACGCCCCGCTTGATGATGCCGGCCTTTTCGGCCGCAATGAGCGGAATGGTGTCGCCAAGGAAATCGGCATGGTCGATGGAGATGGGCGTAATGACGCTGAGCGCTGGCTTGCGCACGATGTTGGTTGCGTCCAGGCGTCCGCCCAGTCCGGTCTCGAGAATGACCACATCGGCAGGCGTTTCCGCGAAGGCGAGAAAGGCCGCGGCCGTCGTGATCTCGAAAAACGTGATCGGGTCGCCCGCGTTAGCGCGCTCGACCCGCTCCAGAAGCTCAATCAGGGCGTCGTCGGCAATCGGCGCCGCGCCGTCCGGTCCTGCCAGGCAGATGCGCTCGTTGAAGGCGCGCAGGTGCGGGGAGGTGTACACATGCACGCGCAGTCCCGCCGCCTCCAGCATCGCCTTGAGGTAGGCGATAACCGAGCCTTTGCCGTTGGTCCCGGCCACATGGATGACGGGCGGCAACAGCTCATGCGGGTTGCCTAGCGCGGCAGCAAGCCGTTCAATCCGCCCGAGCGACAGGTCGATGAGTTTCGGATGCAGGGTTTCGAGCCGCTGCAAAATCGTCGCGGAATCGGGGGTCGCCACGTCGTCAGTCCGTCTGTTGGGTTGGGCGTGTCCGGAGGGCAGCGCCAGAGTGGCGCGCAACTTCGCAGATCACGGCACAGACGTAAAGCGCCGGTCACGACAAATGCGTGTCCCCGCGCGTCGCCTTCGCCGTGTCATCGGCAGCATCGCCGTTCACGGGCGGCGCGGCCCCGTCATCCGCCTCCGCATCTTCGCTATGATCGCCGTCGGCGCGGCCGTTCGGTTTGGCGCCGTGCGGGATATGCGCCTCATCTTCCATGCCCGCGCCATTCAGCGGCGGGCCGATGCGCGGGGCGTCGCTTGGCTGCGGGTGTGCGAATTGATGAGGCCGTTGCGCCATCAGGAGCGCGCAGATCCGGCTGATCGTCGCGCGGAGCTGGTGGCGATGGACAACCTTGTCGACCATGCCATGCTCGAGCAGGTACTCCGCGCGCTGGAAGCCTTCGGGCAGTTTTTCGCGAATGGTCTGCTCAATCACGCGCGGGCCGGCAAAGCCGATCAGCGCGCCCGGCTCGGCGAGATGCACGTCGCCCAGCATGGCATACGACGCGGTGACGCCGCCGGTCGTCGGATGCGTCATCACCACGATATAGGGCAGCCGCGCCTCATGGAGACGCTGGACGCCGACCGTCGTGCGCGGCATCTGCATCAGCGAAAGCACGCCTTCCTGCATCCGCGCGCCGCCCGATGCGGCGAACAGGACGAACGGCGTGCCTCGCTCCACGGCTGTGAACATGCCCTTCAGCACCGCTTCGCCCGCCGCCATCCCAAGCGAGCCGCCCATGAAATTGAAATCCTGAACCGCCGCAGTCACGGGGCGGCCATCGAGCGCGCCAACGCCGACCAGCACGGCGTCTTGAAGGCCAGTCTTCGCCCTGGCGTCCCGCAGCCGGTCTGTGTAGCGGCGCTCGTCGCGGAATTTCAGCGGGTCCAGCGGCGCTTCCGGCAGCTCGATCGTTTCATAGTCGCCGTCGTCGAAAAGCGAGGCCAGCCGCGCCGGGGCTGCCATGCGCATGTGATAGCCAGAGCCCGGCACCACAAACTGGTTGGCTTCCAGATCGCGGTAGAAGATCATCTGCCCGCTATCCGGGCATTTGACCCACAGATTGTCCGGCATCTCGCGCTTTCGCCAGAAATCGCGGATTTTTGGCCGAACAACGTTATTGATCCAGTTCACTACACTCTCGCCTTTCGTCGCACCGTCAATTCTTCATGATTTAAGCGACGCGCGCCGCGCGATCCAGACAGGATGCGCGGGAAATGTGATGCCGCCGCGACAGGCCAGCCGCTTGTCGATGTGCCAGACAGAGGCCCGCGTGTCCACCGGGTTTCCTGCAAATCGGCGCGTCAGGCTGCCGGGCGCGCCGCCCATTCGCCCGCGCGCGTCCCGCGCAGCTCGGTCAGCGAAGCCGCGCCCGCCCGGTCCAGCGCCGCCGACAAGCCGTTCAGGATCTCCGCCACCAGCCCGACGCCCTCATAGATCAGGCCCGTATAAAGCTGTACCAGCGAGGCCCCCGCCTCGATCTTCGCAAGCGCCGTCTCAGCAGAGTCGACGCCGCCGACGCCGATGAGCGGCAGCCGGCCCTCGCTCAACTGATAAACCTGCGCGAGCACCCGCGTCGCCAGGGGGAAGAGCGGCCTGCCCGAAAGCCCGCCGGGCTCATCGCCGTGGGGCACGCCCTTGATCTCCGGCCGTGTCAACGTGGTGTTCGTGAGGATCAGTCCCGCGACGTCATGCGCCAATACCGCGCGAACGACCTCGGGCAACTCCTCCGCGGGGATGTCAGGCGACAGCTTGACCAGAAGCGGCGGCGCGGGGCTGGTGCCCCCCAACTCGGCGCGCACCGCCGTAAGGCGCTCGAGCAGCGCATGCAGCCGGCCGGGCGTCTGCAGCTCGCGCAGGCCTGGCGTGTTCGGCGAGGACACGTTGACGGTGAAGTAATCCGCGCAGTGGGCGAAGGCGACCAGGCCGGCTTCGTAATCGGCGATGAAATCCTGCGAGTCCTTGTTCGCGCCGATATTGACGCCGACGACGCCTTGAAACCGCTGGCGCGCGAGCCGCGACCGGACCGCTTCGTGGCCCTGACTGTTGAAGCCCAGCCGGTTGATCACCCCACGCTCGTTGACGAGGCGGAACACACGCGGGCGCGGATTGCCGGGCTGCGGCTGCGGCGTGACGGTGCCGACCTCGACAAAGCCGAAGCCCAGCTCAAACAGCGGGCGCAGCACGCGCGCGTCCTTGTCGAAGCCCGCGGCCATGCCGAGCGGGTTGGCGAAATGGCAGCCGAACAGGTCCTGGGCGAGGCGCGGATCGTGCGGCAGCTCGGGTTTCGGGTACAGGCCGCGTTCAAGTGCGCGCAGCGTCACATCATGGGCGCGTTCGGGATCGAGCGTCAGCAGGCCGGCCTGGGCGAGACGCAGGACGCTGGATTTCACGACGAAGCTCCGCTTTTGCCGGGAAGATCATCTGGCAAGGCATGGCTGCCATCGGCCTTCAACGACAGAGATCGGGTCCACAGCGCGGCCCCGACCGGCAGCGCATCATAAAGGTGGGGGAACAACGCCCCGCCACGCGCCGGCTCCCAGACCAGCTTATCCCCAAGCGCGGACGCATCGAGCGCAACGAGCACTAACCCGTCCTGCCCAGCGAAATGTTTGGCGAGCGTCCCTGCAAGCTGATCGGCGGTCGAGAGATGAATATAGCCATCTCGGATGTCATCCGCCGAGCCATGGTAGGCGCCCAGCGCTTGCGCTTCGCGCCAGGCGTCGGCTTTTGCAACCTTGAAGATGATCTGGCCCATCTCGTCCCGGCCTACGCGCCGACGGTCTCCTGCTTCAGCCGCTCGGCGATCGCATCAAGCGCCGCTTCCGCGCGCGAGCCGTCCGGGCCGCCCGCTTGCGCCATGTCGCGCCGGCCGCCGCCGCCCTTGCCGCCGAGCGCCTCGGCGCCCGCACGGACCAGCTCGACCGCATCGTATTCATCCGTGAGATCATCGGTGACGCCAACGACAAGCCCAGCCTTGCCATCTTCGCCCTTCCCGACGATCGCGACAACGCCCGAGCCTATCTGGCGTTTGCCGTCATCCACAAGGCCGCGCAGGTCCTTTGGCGGGATGCCCTCGACCGTGCGGCCCAGCATCTTCACAGCCCCGACCTCGCGCACCGCATCGCCGCCATTCGCGTCCGCCGCCGCACCGCCGCCCAGCGCCAGCTTCTTGCGCGCCTCCGCCAGTTCGCGGCTCAGCTTGCGCCGCTCCTCCACAAGGCTCTGGATGCGCTCGATCAATTCGTCGGGTTGGGTTTTGAGCACTTCCGCCGCCGCGCGCAGATCCCGGTCGCGCTCCCGCAGATAGGCGCGCGCCGCATTGCCGGTCAGCGCCTCGATGCGCCGCACGCCAGCCGACACAGCGCTTTCGCTCACAATAGCAATCAGGCCGATATCGCCGGTGCGCGCCACATGGGTGCCGCCGCACAGCTCGATTGAGAACGGCTTTTGCATGTGCGCATCCTCCTCGGCGCGGCCCATCGCCACCACGCGCACCTCCTCGCCGTATTTCTCGCCGAACAGCGCCAGCGCGCCCTGCTCTATGGCCTCATCGACGCTCATCAGCCGCGTCGTCACCGCGTCGTTCTGGAGAACGATCGCGTTGGCGATATCCTCGATCTGCTTGAGTTCCTCGTCGGTGATCGGCTTGGGATGCGAAAAGTCGAAGCGCAGCCGGCCTGGCTCCACGAGCGAGCCTTTTTGCGCGACGTGATCGCCCAGCACCAGCCGCAGCGCTTGATGGATCAGGTGCGTCGCTGAGTGGCTGCGCCGCGTGGCCGCCCGCCGCTGCTGATCCACGTACAGATGCACCTCATCGCCGATGCGCAGCGGCCCGCGCTCAACTTCGCCATGGTGGCAGAACAGGTCGCCGAGCTTCTTATGCGTGTCGTCGACACGCAAGCTCGCGCCCTTGGCGGTGACGATCCGGCCGCGGTCGCCGACCTGGCCGCCGCCCTCGCCATAAAATGGGGTCTGGTTGACGATCACAATACCGGTGTCGCCCTTGCGCAATTGCTTCACGCGCTTGCCGTTTTTCAACAGTGCGGTGATCTCGCCCTCCGCGCGCTCGGTGCCATAACCGAGGAATTCGCTCGCGCCGAGCTCATCGCGCAATTCGAACCACAGCTTGTCGGTCGCCGCCTCGCCCGAGCCGGCCCAGGCCTTGCGCGCCTCCGCCTTCTGGCGCTCCATGGCCGCCTGAAAGCCCTTGGTGTCCACTGCGATGCCGCGGGTCTTGAGCGCGTCCTGCGTTAGGTCGAGCGGAAAGCCGAAGGTGTCGTAGAGTTTGAACGCCGTCTCGCCCGGCAGCGTGTCGCCGGCGCTCATGGCGCTGGTTTCCTCCCGGAGAAGCGCCATGCCGCGATCGAGCGTACGCATGAAGCGCCCCTCTTCAAGCTTGAGCGTCTCGGCGATGAGCGCCTCGGCGCGATGCAGCTCCGGATAGGCCTGGCCCATCTCGCGCACCAGCACCGGCACAAGCTTATAGATGGCTGGCTCGCGCGCGCCCAGAATGTGCGCATGACGCATTGCCCGGCGCATGATCCGGCGCAGGACATAGCCGCGGCCCTCGTTTGACGGCAGCACGCCGTCGGCGATCAGGAAGCTTGTCGCGCGCAGGTGATCGGCGATCACGCGGTGGCTGACTTCCTGTTCGCCGCGCGCAGGGACCCCAGTGACCTCTTCAGACGCCTTGATGAGCGTCTGGAACAAATCCGTATGATAATTGTCATGCGTGCCCTGCAACACCGCAGCGATGCGCTCCAGCCCCATGCCGGTGTCGATGCTCGGGCGCGGCAGATCCACGCGCTTGTCCGGCGTGATCTGCTCATACTGCATGAAGACGAGATTCCAGATCTCGATGAAGCGGTCGCCGTCCTCGTCCGGGCTGCCGGGCGGGCCGCCGGGAATATGCTCGCCGTGATCGAAGAAGATTTCCGAGCAAGGACCGCACGGGCCGGTCTCGCCCATCGCCCAGAAGTTATCTGACGAGGCGATGCGCAGGATTTTCGAGTCCGGCAAGCCGGCGATTTTCTTCCAGCACTCGGCTGCGTAGTCGTCGTCGGCGTAGACCGTGACCAGCAGGCGCTTGCGGTCGAGGCCGAATTCCTTAGTCACAAGGGTCCAGGCCAGTTCGATCGCGACATCCTTGAAGTAATCGCCGAAAGAGAAGTTCCCCAGCATCTCGAAGAAGGTGTGGTGGCGCGCGGTGTAGCCGACATTGTCCAGATCGTTGTGCTTGCCCCCGGCGCGCACACACTTCTGGGCGGTCACGGCGCGCTTGTAGGGCCGGGATTCCTGGCCGGTGAACACGTTCTTGAACTGGACCATGCCCGCGTTGGTGAACATCAAGGTGGGGTCGTTGCGCGGCACGAGCGGGCTGGACGGTACGATCTCATGATCGCGCCCCGCGAAGAAGTCCAGAAACGTAGAGCGTATATCGTTAACGCGAGCCATGATTTTCGTTTGTTCTCTTCAAGTGCGCCGGGCCAATTTTCCCGCGGTCACACGCCAGTCCAATAGCGGGAGATGCGCAGTCGCCTGGCTGCACACCGCTGCGCTCTTGTCAAAATCTGCTTATTGTTAGAGATGATGTAAACGGTCCGGTGCGGCGCGACAAGCGGGTGATGCCCGCGCCATCACCGTTTTCGCCAATCAGATGCGATCGATAGACCCGCGCCGTCAATTCCTGGCGCGATCACTCGAAGCCGAAGAGCCGTTGCGCCCCGCGCCTTTCGCCGAGCCGTTCCCGCCCGCACCGTTGCCGGCGCTGCCATTGGCCGGCGGCTCATCATCGCCGCCAGCATCGAGAATGGTCTCCGCGATCAGGCCGGCATTCTGGCGGATCGCCCGTTCGATAGCGTCAGCGACGTCCGGGTTTTCCTTCAAGAACTGCTTGGCGTTTTCCCGCCCCTGGCCAATGCGCTGGCTGTCATAGGAGTACCAGGATCCGGACTTCTCGACCACGCCAGCCTTGACGCCCAGGTCAATCAGCTCGCCGACCTTGGAGACGCCTTCGCCGTACATGATATCAAACTCGACCTGCTTAAATGGCGGGGCGACCTTGTTCTTCACCACCTTCACGCGGGTCTGGTTGCCGACGACCTCGTCGCGCTCCTTGATCTGGCCGATGCGGCGGATGTCGAGGCGCACCGATGCATAAAACTTAAGCGCGTTGCCGCCTGTGGTCGTCTCCGGATTGCCGAACATC
>CAZYUT010000034.1:0-17274 GCA_964650735.1 uncultured Hyphomicrobiaceae bacterium | reverse complement strand
AGCGCTTCGTGCTGGTGAGCGAGACCGGCAGCGCGAGGTTATTGACGATGTGCAGCATCGCCACGGTCTCGATGATGGCGAGATAGAACCAGTTCGCCACGTAGATGTGGGGTTCCTTGCGCTTCATGATCGTGCCGAGGAACACCAGCAGGTAGACAACCCACACCAGGGTCAGCCAGAGGTCGGCGTACCATTCCGGCTCGGCGTATTCGCGCGACTGGGTGACGCCGAAGACGTAGCCCGTCGCGGCGAGGACGATGAAAAGCTGGTAGCCCCAGAACACGAACCACGGCGCCCAGCGCCCGGCGAGCCGCGCCTTGCAAGTGCGCTGCACGACATAGAATGAGGTCGCGATCAGGGCGTTGCCGCCGAAAGCGAAGATCACGGCGGAGGTATGGACGGGACGCAGGCGGCCGAAATTGGTCCAGGGCAGGTCGAAATTCAGCGCGGGAAAGGCAAGCTGCCAGGCGATCCACACGCCGACAAAGAAGCCGACGATGCCCCAGAATACGGTGGCGATCACCCCAGCCTTGATGACCGTGTCGTTATAGTAGCCCTCGCCGCCAACCACGAGATCGCCGTCGGCAAGCCGCGTGAGAATGTACCAGCCGCCAATCGCAGAACCGCCGGCCAGGAGCACCCCGTGAAAGGCCATCACGGGATCAGCCGATGCAAAGAACAGATATCCGCCAAGCAGCACGCCGAACGCTGCTGCCGCCAACACCAGCGCGTCGGCGAGCGCCGACATCTCCTGCCGCGTAGCTTCCGCCATTCGCCCCTCCTGTAAATCGGCCTGAGCGCCTCCGCGCGCCTGTCAGGCTATCATGACACAGTTTTGGAGCAGGGTTCTAGTCGCGGCCTTGATCCAGATCAAATTTTAAAAGCGTCGCACTGAGGCGTTTCGCCGCTCTTGTACCAGGATGTCCGCTTTTGACCGGCATCTTCCGGCGGTTAGCGGCGGTCGAGGAGGGTCGTCCCGGCCACCGTCTGGGCCGGTTCGGGGGTCGTCTCAAAAGCCCGGCGCAGCCGATCAACCTGCGATGCGACCGGGTTGTTGTCCACGCGCGGCGGCTGATCGTTCGACAGGCTAATAAGCCGGTCCAGCCGGACGATGCGGTCATATAGCGCGTCGCACTCGAAGACGAGCCGTTGGAGTTCGGCCGGCAGATGGTCGAAAGCGTCAGGCCGCGCCGACTGCGCGGGATAGGTCAGCTTGGCGCGCTGGCGTGATTTCAGCGCTTCTTCCAGCGTCATCTCTCCGCGACCGACGGACCGGCGGACGAGCAGCCAGGAGGCGATTTGCATGAGCTTCGTCGTGAGGCGCATGCTTTCGGTTGAGTATGCGAGGCCGGCCGCGCCCGATAGGCGCTTGGAGTCCTTGCGTCCGGGGCCGTCGAGGTAGCACGCGGCGTCCTCGACGAGCGCCATACCTTCGCGAAACAGGTCGTCGAATTGAGGGGAGACGGCGTACTTCTCGGCGAAGGGCACCGGTGGATCGCCACCAGCATCCCGGGGATCGTTGGCGTGGTTGCTCATGGAACTCCCGCTTACGCTACGCGCGGACGCGAACACTGACGCAGATATAGCAGCTTATTTGGGCGTCGCGCAATTTTCTGAACGCCGAGCATAGCCAAGGACATTTAACATTGCGTTTTTGTTGTGACCTTAGGGGGCGCAAAAAAGAGAGAGCCGCCCGGAGGCGGCTCAGTTTTTGAACAGGGAGGCTGACAGAACGGAGGACCGTTCAGCGCCAAATTGACTGGACAATCATGACCCTACGAGGCCGTCCTTAAATGATGGTTAACAGCGTGGAGAATTTCGCGATATTTTTTCTATATTTGGCGCAGTTTGATGCAACGGGCCGATCCTCTCGCCCGGCGCGAGTTGCGCGCGCGCGCCGCATCGACTACCACCGGCGAAAACTAGGGAGACACTGATGGCCGAGGCGACGCCGCTTCCCGCGCAGATGACCGCGATTTCGATTGCCGAGCCAGGCGGGCCGGAGGTGTTGCAGCCTGTGCAGTCGGCTGTGCCGGAGCCGGGCGCGGATGAGGTCCTTGTCAAGGTTGCTGCAGCGGGCGTGAACCGGCCCGACGTCATGCAGCGCCAGGGGCTTTATCCACCGCCCAAGGGCGCATCGCCGATTCCAGGGCTTGAGATCGCCGGAGAAGTGGTGGCGGCGGGGCCTGAGGTCAGCCGCTACAAACCGGGTGATCGGGTCTGCGCGCTGGTCACGGGTGGCGGCTATGCCGAATATTGCACTGCGAGCGAGGGCGCGACGCTGCCCGTGCCAGCGGGCATGGACGCGATCGAAGCCGCCGCGCTGCCCGAGACCTTCTTCACCGTGTGGATCAATGTGTTCGAGCGCGCCGGTCTGCAGCGAGATGAGGTGTTCCTGATCCATGGCGGCACGAGCGGCATCGGCACAACGGCGATCCAGCTCGCCAGCGCCTTTGGCGCGCGGGTGTTCGCTACAGCGCGCGGACCGGAGAAAGGCGCAGTCTGCACGAAGCTCGGCGCGGAGCGCGCGATTGACTACGAGACGGAGGATTTCGTCGAGGTGGTCAGATCGGCCACCAGCGGCCGCGGCGCGGATGTGATCCTCGACATGGTCGGCGGCGATTACGTCCAGCGCAACATTGCGGTGGCGGCGGAGGACGGGCGCATTCACCAGATCGCCTTCCTGCGCGGCTCGAAGGTGGAGGTTGACCTGATGCGGATGATGCTCAAGCGCATCACGCTCACCGGCTCGACGTTGCGCGCCCGCCCTGCGAGCGTGAAAGCGCGCATCGCTCGCGCGCTGGAGGAGAACGTCTGGCCGCTCCTCGAGCGCGCTCAGGTGCGCCCAGTCGTCGATAGCCGCTACCCGCTGACCGAGGCTGCGCAGGCGCATCGGCGCATGGAAACCAGCGCGCATATCGGCAAGATCCTGCTGGTCACCGGCCAATAGTCCGAAAAGTTGGGCTTCGACGAGCGCGGGGTTTGCGCCTGCGTGCAAGCGGGATTATGTTTCTAGTCAGAAGCGATTCCTGCCGCCCCCTTTGACACCGCTGGATTCAAACCCGCTTGGGACCGTTCCTGAGCACGGAGACTGCTTGATGAGTGACAAACCGCTTATGCCGAAAGCCACCGCCGTCTGGCTGGTCGACAATACTTCGCTGACATTTGAGCAGATCGCCGATTTCTGCGGCCTGCACGAACTTGAGGTGAAGGGCATCGCCGACGGGCAGGTCGCCCAGGGCATCAAGGGCATGGACCCGATCTCGACCGGCCAGCTCACGCGCGAGGAGATCGCGAAGGCGCAGGAAGACCCTGGCTACCGGATGACCCTGGCAAAGAGCAAGGTTCAGGTCCCGGAGATCAAGACCAAGCGCCGGCCGAAATACACGCCCGTCTCGCGCCGCCATGATCGCCCGAACGCGATCTACTGGCTGCTGCGCAACCATCCAGAATTGCGCGATTCGCAGATCATGCGCCTGGTCGGCACAACCAAGCCGACGATCCAGACCATCCGCGAACGCACGCACTGGAACATGCCAAACCTGCAGCCGCAGGACCCGGTGACGCTCGGGCTGTGCAAGCAGATAGACCTGGACGCCGAGGTGCAGAAGGCGGCCAAGCGCGCCGAGGCCGAAAAGGCCGAGACCGCGCCGGCAGGCCCGGATACCAGCCTGAAGCCAGTGGCGGATACGCCGCCGCCAACACAGGAGACTGTCTTCGGGACGCCTGAGAGCGCGGAACAGCCGGCCGAGCCTGATGAGGAAGGCGCCGACGACCTCGCCGAGCGCGCCTTCGCCAATTTCGAGAGCAGCGAGACGACGGAAGAGGAAAACCGCTAGGGCATGGCGTGGGCGGCAGGGCCGCGCGCCCTTCAACCCGGGGGCTCAGCCCAGAAAGCCCTCGAACTTCTTCTTGAATCGGCTGACGCGCCCGCCCCGGTCGAGCAACTGCTGGCTGCCGCCCGTCCAGGCCGGGTGGGTGCTCGGGTCGATATCGAGCATCAGCGTGTCGCCCTCCGAGCCATAGGTGGAATATGTCTCGAACTCGGTGCCGTCTGTCATGACGACCTTGATCTTGTGGTAATCGGGATGGATACCGCTCTTCATCATCACTGTCCTTAACCGGAAAAACCGTGGGAACCCGACCACTGCGGGCGGCGGGTTTGTTGACGGTTGATATAGCCTGCCGCGCCCGCCGCTGACAAGCGCGAAACCCGCGCGGCCAATGCACACAGTCGCGATTTTCCGTTTCATTCACGTTGCTTGTTCGGCTAGAACAAATCCAAGAATAAGTCGAAAGGGCAGGTCTGAGTGGTCGTTATCTCACCCTCCAACACTGATGCGCAGGACACGACGGAGCCGCGCTTGCGCTCGGGCAAGACCCGAAAACGCGCCAAGCGTTCACTCGCGCCGCTGATCAAGCTCAAACCGTTTCTGCTGCGATATCGATGGCACATCGCGCTCGCTCTTACCGCGCTGCTGGTCTCGACGCTGGCGACGCTGGCGCTGCCGATGGGCGTGCGCCGCATGATCGATTTGGGCTTCTCAGGAGACGACGCGGCGCTGGTCAACAACTATTTTGCCACGCTCATCGTCGTCGGCCTCGTGCTCGCCGTGTCGAGCGCCGCCCGGTACTACTACGTCAACTGGCTGGGAGAGCGGGTCGTCGCCGATCTGCGCGAGTCGGTGTTCCGGCACCTGTGCAATCTTAGCCCGGCCTTCTACGAGAAGACCCAGAGCGGCGAAGTGATGTCGCGCCTGACTGCCGATACCACGCAGATCAAGGCGGCTGTCGGCGTCGCTGCCACGCAGTTCCTGCGCAACGTGCTTTTGCTCTTCGGCGCGCTCATCATGATGATTGTCACGAGCGTGGAGTTGAGCGCTCTCGTGGTCCTCGCCATTCCGGTTATCGTGCTGCCGCTGATGGCCTATGGCCGCGCGGTGCGCCGGCTCTCGGCCCATGCGCAGGACACGATCGCCGCTTCAGCCGCCTACGCCTCGGAGAACCTGGCGGCGGTGCGCACGCTCCAGGCCTATACGCATGAGCATACGGTTACCCGGCGCTTCGGCTCGGCGGTAGAAACCGCGTTCGACGCCGCGCGCGACCGGATGCGGGCGCGGGCCGGGCTGACGGCTCTAGCGATGTTCCTCACCTTTGCCAGCGTGGTCGGCATCCTGTGGTACGGCGCGCAAGGCGTGCTGGCTGGCGAAATGACGGGCGGGCGGCTTGGTCAGTTCGTGCTCTACACGGTGCTTGCCGCGGCGGCGATGAGCGGGCTGTCTGAAGTCTGGGGCGAGCTGCAGCAGGCGGCCGGCGCGGCCGAACGGCTGGCCGAATTGCGTCAGATTGAGCCTGAGATCAAGTCGCCGCCGAACCCGGTCCCGCTCCCCAAGCCGGTACGCGGCGAGGTGGCGTTCAAGGATGTCGTTTTCCATTATCCCACCCGGCCGGCGGATCGCGCGCTGTCGCAGGTGTCGTTTCAGGTCGCGCCGGGCGAGCGGGTGGCCATCGTAGGCGCGTCCGGGGCGGGCAAGAGCACGATCTTCAGCCTGCTGTTGCGCTTTTACGATCCGCAGTCGGGGCAGGTGATGCTCGATGGCGTTCCGGTGCACCGCCTCGACCTTCAGGCGCTGCGCGATCATATCGCCATCGTCCCGCAGGATGTCGCGCTGTTCTCCGATACCGTGAAGGAGAACATCCGCTACGGCATGCCCGGCGCCACGGACGCGCAGGTGCGCGCCGCAGCGGAGACGGCGCTGGCCGCAGAGTTCGTCACGGCGCTGCCGGAAGGCTACGACACCCAGATCGGTGAGGGCGGCGTGATGCTCTCCGGAGGTCAGCGTCAGCGGATCGCGATTGCGCGGGCGGTGCTGCGCGCCGCGCCGGTGCTGCTACTCGACGAGGCGACCAGCGCGCTGGACGCTCACAGCGAAAGTCTCGTCCAGCAGGCGCTGGAGCGGGTGATGGAGGGCCGGACCACATTGGTCATCGCGCATCGCCTTGCGACGGTGTTGAGTGCGGACCGTATCCTGGTCCTGGACGAGGGCCGCATCGTCGAGCAGGGCACGCACTATGACCTGATCGCTCGCAGTGGCGTCTATGCCAAGCTGGCTAGGCTGCAGTTCGAGGTCGGCGCGCAGAGCGCCTGAGCCGAACTAAACCATCATCGCGCCTTCGCCACGATGAACGGGCAGCGGCACGCCCGCCTCTTCAAAGGTCTCCCGTTGCCGCTTGCCCACCTCGTCAATATCGAAATCTTCGATAGTCTGATTGAACAGCCGATAGAAGTTCATCTCCGCATCCAGATGCAGGAACACGCCGCCAAGCCCGATCGCCGCGCGGTCCATGAACACGAATTCGCGGGGCACGCGCACCGGCCCTTTCTCTTGCAGCGCCTTGTGCACGGTGAACGCTTCGCGCCGGCCGTACTGCCCAGGCGATATGCCTTCAGCGATCCGGCGCGTCCGATCATCCAGCAGCGGGCCGTAGATGAAGCGTGCCCAGATGTTCAGGATTTCGATGACCTCGTATGACAGGCCGATGAAGCCCCAGGTTTCGTACGCGTCGACGATCAGCTCGCGGTCGTCATTGAGCAGTCCGCGATAAAGGTTGATGACGCCCTGGACGAAGCGCGGCGCGAAGGTGCGGATGCACCCGTAATCGAGCAGGTTGATGCCGGCGGGGCGACCATCCCGCTCGAATATCGTGTAATTGCCCAAATGCGGGTCGCCGTGGATCGCGCCGTAATGGCTGAACGGGTGCCACCACGCGCGGAACATTGCGTGCGCGATCTGGTTGCGATCCTCCTGCGGGTGCTCCTTGTACTGCATCAGGGGCGTGCCGTGCATCCAGCTCATCGTCAGCAGGCGCTTGGTGGTCAGCGAATCACAGACCGTCGGCACGTTGATGAGATCGTCGCCCTCAAAGATCAGCCCATAGAGCTTGGTGTGGCGCGCCTCCAGATCATAGTCCAGTTCTTCGTTGAGCCGCGCTTCCAGTTCCGCCGCGATCTCCGAGGTGTCGATTGCCGGGTCCATCTGCTTGTGGATGCGCAACAGCCAGCGGAACTGGTTAAGGTCGGCCTGCACATAGGACTGCATGTCCGGATACTGGAGCTTGCAGGCCAGTGTATCGCCCTCATGCGAGCGCGCCTTGTGCACCTGGCCGAGCGACGCCGAGGCCACCGCCTCGCGCGAAAATTCGGCGAACCGTGACTGCCAGTCCGGCCCCAGTTCAGCAGCCATGCGGCGCTTGACGAACGGCCAGCCCATCGGCGGGGCTTGCGACTGAAGTTGCGACAGCTCGGCGGCGTATTCCGGCGGCAGCGCGTCGGGAATAGTCGAGAGAAGCTGGGCGACCTTCATGATCGGCCCCTTCATCCCGCCGAGCGCTTTTGCAAGCTGCTGCGCGTTCTTGTCCCGGTCGAGGCTCAATCCGAACAGCGCGTTGCCCGCAAGACGCGCGGCGGTGCCGCTTACGCCGGTGCTCACCTGGGCATAGCGGCGCATCCTGCGCGAAAAGCGGTTGGCCTCCTCATCGCGCGGGGCGGGAGGCCGGGTCTCATTCATATCGCTCATTCAAGCGGTCCAAAGCTGGACTCGGTGCGCTCGATCTCGTCGATCATGCTTTCAATGACGCCGAGGCCCATCTGCCAGAAGTCGGGATCGCGCGCATTCAGGCCGAAGGGGGCCAGCAATTCGCTGTGATGCTTGCTGCCGCCGGCGCGCAGCATGTCCATGTAGCGCTGCTGGAAGCCGGTGTCGGCGTTTTCGTAGACGGCGTAGAGCGAGTTCACCATGCAGTCTCCGAATGCATAAGCGTATACGTAAAACGGCATGCCGATGAAATGCGGCACATATGACCAGTACGTCTCGTATCCCTCGCCCAGATGAACGGCGTCGCCCAGGCTTTCGCCCTGCACCTCCAGCCAGATCTGCCCGATGCGCTCGGCCGTCAGTTCGCCATGCTCGCGGCGCTCGGTATGGACGCGGCGCTCGAAGATGTAAAACGCGATCTGGCGCACAACTGTATTGAGCATGTCCTCGACCTTCTGTGCGAGAAGCGCATGGCGCTCCGCAGCGCTGGGGGTGCGGTCCAGAAGAGCGCGGAAGGTCAGCATCTCGCCGAACACGCTCGCGGTCTCGGCCAGCGTCAGCGGCGTGCGCGCCATCAGCGCGCCCTGCTCGTTGGAGAGCACCTGATGCACGCCGTGGCCAAGCTCATGCGCCAGCGTCATCACGTCGCGCGGTTTGCCGAGGTAGTTCAGCAGGATATACGGGTGCGCGCTTGGAACGGTCGGGTGCGAGAACGCGCCCGGCGCCTTGCTCGGCGTGGCTGGCGCGTCGATCCAGTTCTTGTCGAAGAACTGCTCCGCGATGCCGCCGAATTCCGGCGAGAAGCCCGTGTAGGCGTCCAGCACGATCTGCCGCGCCTGCTGCCAGTCGTAGACATGGTCCGGCGTGTGCGGCAGAGGCGCGTTGCGGTCCCAGTAATCCAGCCGGTCCTTGCCCAGCCAGCGCGCCTTCATCCGGTAGTAGCGGTGCGACAGGGCCGGGTACTTGCCGCGCACGGCGTCCACCAGCGCATCCACGACCTCGGGCTCGACGCGATTGGAGAGGTGGCGCGATGCGGCGACATCGCCAAAGCCGCGCCAGCGATCGGAAATCTCCTTGTCCTTGACCAGCGTGTTCATGGTCAGCGTGAACAGGCGGCTGTTCTCGCGGAACACCTTGGCCAGCGCATGCGCCGCTGTGCGCCGCTTGCTCTCGTCCGGGCTGGTCATCAGGGTGAGAGTCGGCTCCAGCGAGAGCTGCTCGCCGTCGACCTCGAAGCGCAGCGCGGCAATCGTTTCGCTGAAGAGCCGGCTCCAGGCGCCACGACTGGTCACGGACTTGTCGTGGAACAGAAGTTCCAGTTCCTGCGCCAGTTGATAGGGCTTCTCCTTGCGGACGTCTTCCAGCCAGGGCCGGTAATGCCCAAGCGCCGGGTCGCCCATCGCGCGCTCCAGCGCCGCATCGTCGAGCTGGTTCAGCTCCAGCGTGAAGAACACGAGCTTGGAGGTGATCGCGGTCAGCTTGTCCTGAATGTCGCCGAGCAGCTTGGCGCGCGCGGGGTCGGCGGTGTCGGTGACGTAGTTCAGGTGCGCGAAGGCCGCAATCCGCCCGATCAGATCGTTGAGCGCCTCGTAGCGCCGCACGGCCTCGGCCAGCCGCGCACCTGCTCCGGTCGCCGCCGCTATCGCCTCGATACTGCTCTGATAGTCGCGGGCAAAGTCGGCCGAGTCCTTCTCTGCACGGGCAACGTCGGCCCATAGATCCTGATGATCGGGCGCGCAATACAGCGCGCTCAAATCCCAGCGCGGCAGTTCGCCCAGCGCGGCGCGCGCGTCTTGTTGCGCGCCGTCGGCTGAAAGTGTCATACGATCAAAAGGCGCGGCACTGGCCGCGATGGCACCAAAGCAGTCTTTCATGAGCGATATGGCCTTGTCTGCAAGCGTTCTGTCGGGTTCTGCGCGGAAAGGTTGTCAGCGCACTGGCTACTGCAATGTGCGCTGCCGCGCGCGCGCCCGCAAGAGGGGGACGCTGCGGCATCAACTGACACATGCGTTCATGCGCGCTTAATCAGCTTCCCAGAAAGGACGTCACGTCCAGCCGCGGGTAAATCGCTCCTTTACGCCTCCTTTTGACAGTTGAGGGTTACGGGTGTGGCGGCCGTCCAGAGCGGCCGATTTGCGACAAGAGTATGCGTGAATGAGCGAGACCGTACTGATCTTCGAAGGCAATGCTGCACGCGTTGCCGCCCTGGTCGCGTGCGCTGAAAGGGTGGGGTTCACCTCCGAAGTCGCGGGAGCCGACGATCAGGCGCTGGCGCGCGTGCGTGAGCGATTGCAGGAATTCTCCGCGATCCTGCTGGGGCCGGGATTTTCTGCGGAGGGCATGTTCGCAGTGCTCGCAGGGCTGCGTCAGATGCCGGACGCGCCCCCTGCTGTTGCGCTGTGCGGCGAGGGGCCTGCGGAGGCGATCTTCGAACTCATGCGCGCCGGGGCCGCAGAGGCGCTGCCCGTGACGGCGGGCGATGAAGCGATCGGTGCGGCTTTGCGGCGGTCCGTTGACGTTGCTCGTCTGGCGAGCGACGTCACGCGGATCAAGGGCCATTCCGGCGCCGCTGTCCGGTTGGGAGACCTGAAGGGTGCGGGTGATGACATGGACCGTGCGGTTGCCCTCGGCGAGCGCGCGGCACGCATGCAGATGCATGTGCTTCTGGAGGGCGAACCAGGGGTCGGCAAGGGCCTGATGGCCCGCGCGATCCATGCCGGCAGCGACCGGGCTGCCAGACCCTTCATTGAGGTCGATTGCCCCGCGATTCAAGGGCATGACGCCGAGACCGCTCTGTTCGACCGGCGCTCCGGGCTTTACTGGAAGGCGCGTGGCGGCAGCTTGTTCCTCAACGAGATCGAGGCGCTGTCCGCTGGCGCGCAGGTCCGGATCGCGACGCTTATGGAGGAGCCGGAGCGCACGGCGCGCGAGATCTTTCACGAGAACAAGCCGGAGGTGCGCCTGATCGCCTCGGCCAGCCGGGACATGCTGGCGCTGGTGAAGGCGGGGGCGTTCCGCGAGGATCTTTTCTACCGCCTGAACATCTGCCCGATCTGGCTGCCGCCGCTGCGCCGCCGGCGTGAGGACATTGCCGGGCTTGCATGCGGGTTCATGCGGGCATTCGCGCTGGAAACCGGTAGGCGCATCGACTCGCTCAAGCCTGAGGCCGCGGAGCTTTTGACGCGCTATGACTGGCCGGGCAATCTGTTCGAGCTGGAGCGTGAATGTTTGCGCGCTGTTCTGCAGGCTGACGAGCGTGAACTCGCGCCGCGGCATTTCCCGCGTGTGCAGGCCCTGGCTGGGTTGCCGGAACCGCAGTCGGCGCGTCCGCGCACAGCGGCAAAGCGCGTTCGCGCGCCTGAGCGTCGCGGGGCGGCAAAGGCCAGCGGCGCGTTGATCGAAGGCATGCCGATGACGATGCTGACGAATGATAGCGGCGCGGTGTCGGTCGGCATCCCAGCGCTGACCGAGCGCGGCGAGGTGCGTTCGCTCGAGGAGGTTGAGGCGGACATGATCCGCCTCGCTCTCGGCCGCTATCGCGGCTCCATGACCGAGGCGGCGCGGCGGCTGGGGATCGGACGCTCGACGCTATACAGAAAAATCCGCGAATTCGGCCTCGACAGCCGCGGCGGCTCGCGCTGAAATTCGTCTCTCGGACGCTGCTGGATTGCGCCGCTGAAGCGCTCCTTGCCCGTCTTCTGATATCTCATGACAAGCTTTCGCCTGATGTACGCGTAGCGATTGCTCTCACGCGAGCAGGTTCTGCTTTTGAATATTGCATGCATTTCGATTTCATCAAATTTGCAAGTTTTTTCATACTCGATAAAAAGAGTGCATGAGGAAAATGTCGAAACGCACAGCCCCCGGCATCGTCCAGGTGGCGCGGGCCGCTGGGGTGTCTGCGGCGACAGTATCGCGGTTTTACAACTCGCCTTCGGTCGTGAGGCCGCACACGCGCGAGCGGATCGAGCGCGCTGCCGCAGAACTTGGTTACATCCGCAACCGCGCGGCCGGGGCGCTGCAGAACCGGCGCTCAGGCGCGGTCGGACTGATCGCGCCGACCATCGACAATGCGATCTTTGGCGAAGTGATCAAGGCCTTCGCCACCCGTCTGCGCGACTCCGAGCGGACGCTGATGATCGCGGCGCATGGTTATGACCCCGATGTTGAGGTAAAGCTGTTGCGCACGCTGCTGGAGCACCGCGTCGATGGCGTGGCCCTGGTGGGCTTCGATCATGACGTCGAAGTTTTCAGGATGCTGATCCGGCAGGGCACGGCGTTCCTGTCGATGTGGAATTTTCGCAATGATGCCGACATCGCCTGTATTGGCGCGGATAACCGTCATGCGGGCCGTACCGCCGCGCGGCATTTGCTCGAACTGGGACACCGCAACATCGGACTGCTGTTCCCGGTTTCGAAGCCGAACGATCGCGCCCACGACCGGATGACCGCCGTACTCCAGGAGACGGAACGCACCGGCATTGAGATCCCTGCCGATCGCGTGGTCGATTGCGCATACGACATCGCTGAGGCAAAGGCCAAGGTGATGGCGATTCTGGGAGCGCCGGATCCGCCCACCGCGCTGATTTGCGGAAACGACATTATCGCCCATGGCGCCATTTACGCTTGCCATGCGCTTGGCCTCAGGCTTCCCGATGATCTGTCGATCGTCGGGATCGGCGACTTCAGGGGTTCCGCGGAGATCGAGCCGGCGCTAACCACGGTCCGGCTGCCGGCCAAGCGCATCGGGCGCGGCGCAGCTGACATGATCGCCGCCCTCATCGACGGCGGCCCGGCTCAGCCGCCGCGTGTCCTGATCCCCTCCGAGCTGATGCTGCGCAACTCGACATGCGCGCCGCGCGAAAGCTCCGTCCGCGCTGCAAGTTAACCGCGCGGCAGATGCCCACGCTTGATCCAGAGCAGGCAGCCCTCGGGGCTTTCGATGCCCTGGCGCGCCCCAGCCGGATTGCGGACCCAGGTGCCCTTGCGATAGGCGCCGAGACCATCCTGAAAGCTCCCGGCGATCACGAAAATCTCTTCGCCGCCGCCGTCCTGCGAGGGCGCGAGCGCGCCGCCCGCATCCAGCTTCTCCAGCGTCACGCGCTCGTCGGGCCCCACGAACAGCGGAATGACATGGTGCGCCGGGTTCTCGCCTGGCTGCCACTCGGCCTTGTTCGAATCGACCACGACGCGCTGCGTCTCGTCCTCGCGCATCTGGCGCAGCTTGACGAGGATGGTGCAGCCCTCGCGCGAGAACGGTTTGTGGCTCGACCCCGGCGGGTTGCGCACGTAGCTGCCGGCGGGGAACTCGCCAGTCTCATCGCAAAACGTCCCGCTGAGGACGAAAAACTCTTCTCCGCCGCCGTGCGTGTGCTCGCAGAAGCTGCTGTCCGCGGCGTAGCGCACGATGCTGGTGGCGCGCGCCACTTCTCCCCCGTCGCGTTCGAGCAGGCGGCGCTCCACGCCCTCCTCGGGAGAATCCAGCCATTCGAGTTCGTTGCTGTCGACCACGGCGCGCGCGGTCAGATCGGCATTGACCGGCTTCGGTTCCATGTAGCTCATGCGGCAAATCCCATGCGTCAGCGTTGCCCGATGGGCGCGCATTCTAACGCAACTGCGCCGTCATGCAGCGCGCCGGCGCAATTTTCCCAAGTTTTCTTGATCGCGGCAGCGTAACGGGAGTCACTCGGCCGGGGACGCGGCGCGGGCTCGGACAGGCTCGCCCAGGAGCGCGCGGGCAGCGATGACGGCCAGGAACGCGCCGAGGAACTCCGCACCGACGAAGGCCGGCACGTCCTCAAGGCGGATCCCTGCGAAGGTGTCTGAGAAGCCGCGCGCGATGGTCACGGCGGGGTTGGCGAAGGAGGTTGACGCGGTGAACCAGTAGGCTGCTGTGATGTAGAGCCCCACGGCCATCGCCACCGCGTTTGGGCGGGTGCGGATCGTGATGAGGATCACGCTGACCAGCCCGAAAGTGGCGACGATTTCGGCGAACCATTGCGAGGGGCCGGTGCGCGCCGTGTCGGCGATCTGGAATACCGCCTCGTCGAACATCAGATGGGCGGCGATCACGCCGGCCAGCCCGCCCAGAATTTGCATGACGACGTAGCCGGCCGCGCTGCCCGGCCTCAGTTCACCTCGGATCAGGAAGGCTGCCGTGACGGCCGGGTTGAAATGCGCGCCCGAGATCGGGCCGAGCATGGTGATAATGACCACGAGGATCGCGCCGGTCGGCAGCGTGTTGCACAACAGGGCGAGCGCGATGTTCCCGTCCGCAAGCCGCTCGGCCATGATGCCCGAGCCGACGACGGTAGCCAGCAAGAAGGCGGTGCCCAGGAATTCCGCGCCCAGGCGCTGTCGAAAGGTATAGGTCATGAAATCTCAGGCCGGTTCGCCGGAATGGGTTTCGGTCTTACCGATCTCCTCGACACGCTGCTGCAGGCTCAGCCGGTCCAGTGATTCGATCGGCAGATTCGTGAAGATGCCGATCCGCTGATAAAGCATCCGGTGCGTGTCGGCAAAGGCAAGCCGGCGTTCGGCTTCCGTGCCAGTTGCGGCCGCGGGATCGGGCACGCCCCAATGCGCACTGACGGGCTGACCGGGCCAAACCGGGCAAGGCTCGGCGGCGGCCTGATCACAGACGGTGAACACAAAATCGAGGCTCGGCGCGTCGGGCGCAGCAAACTCATCCCAGGATTTTGAGCGTAGCCCGCTGGTGTCATAGCCGAGTTCGGTCAGCAGTTCGCGCGCGAACGGGTGGATCTCGCCGCGCGGATGGCTGCCGGCGCTGTAGGCGCGGAAGCGGCCTCCGCCGAGCTTGTTGAGGATGCACTCGGCGATCACCGAGCGGGCGGAGTTCTGGGTGCACAGAAAAAGAACGTCAAATGGCGCATCAGTCATCGGGAGCCTCGTTCGGGGCGTTACAAAGCTGAGGGGTCGTCAGATCGCCGCAGAGCTCCGGCCGGCCTTGGCAGCAATCCTGTGTCAGAAAGGCGAGCAGTTCGCGCATCCCCTCGATGTGCACGGCGTAAATGATGTTGCGGCCCTGCCGGGTGGCAACGAGCAGCCCGGCGCGATCCAGTTCCTTGAGGTGGAACGAGAGGCTGGTCGCGCCGATGCCCAGCCGCTCGGCCAGTTCGCCAGCGCGCATCCCCGACGGCCCCGCCTGAACGAGCGTGCGGAAGATGCGCAGCCGGTGTTGATTTGCAAGCGCGGCGAGCGCCTGTACCGCAATCCGGTCATCCATAGTGCAAACGATACATGAATTATTGAATTATCAAAACAAAAAATGCACGGCGCTTGGCCGCGCCTGACGCCATTCTCCGCGACCGCTGACGATCAGCCCAGCGTGGGCATGACGTATTCCGAGCCGCTGCGCGCGCCCTTGGGCCAGCGCGTCGTCATCGTCTTCAGCCGGGTGTAGAAGCGCACGCCCTCAGGTCCGTGGATGTTGTGATCTCCGAACAGCGACTGTTTCCAGCCGCCGAAGCTGTGAAACGCCATTGGCACCGGGATCGGAACATTCACGCCGACCATGCCGACTTCGATGTCCTGCGTGAACTGGCGCGCCGTGTCACCGTCGCGCGTGAAGATTGCCACGCCGTTGCCGTAGGGATGCATGTGGACCAGGTCCACGGCGCTCTTGTAATCCTGCGCGCGCGCGACCGACAGCACCGGGCCGAAAATCTCGTCTTGCCAGATCGACATCTCCGGCGTCACGCGGTCGAACAGGCTGCCGCCAAGGAAAAAGCCGTTCTCATAGCCCTGGCGCTCCATCTTGAAGTCGCGCCCGTCCACGATGAGTTCCGCGCCCTCGGCGACGCCCTTGTCGATGTAGCCGCGCACGCGCTCCAGCGCCTCGGCCGTGACCAGCGGGCCCATTTCCACGCCGCGATCAACGGCGGGGCCAATCTTCAGCTTACGCACGCGCGGGGCCAGCCGCTCGACGAGCGCATCCGCGACCTTGTCGCTCACCGGTACCGCCACCGAGATCGCCATACAGCGCTCGCCCGCCGAGCCGTAACCAGCACCCATCAGCGCATCGACCGCCATGTCGAGATCGGCGTCCGGCATGATGACCATGTGGTTCTTGGCGCCGCCGAGCGCCTGGACGCGCTTTCCGTTCGCCGTGCCGGTCGTGTAGATGTATTTGGCAATCGCGGTGGAGCCGACGAAGCTGACGGCCTTGATATCCGGGTGGGCCAGCAGCGCATCAACCGCTTCCTTGTCGCCCTGGACGACGTTGAAGACGCCCTCCGGCACGCCGGCCTCCGCGAGCAGATCGGCGACGATCAGCGAGGTGGACGGATCGCGCTCGGACGGCTTGAGGACGAAGGTGTTGCCGCAGGCGAGCGCCACCGGATACATCCACATCGGCACCATGACCGGGAAGTTGAACGGCGTAATGCCCGCCACAACGCCGAGCGGCTGGCGAACCGCATAGCTGTCCACGCCGGTTCCCACTTCTTCGCTGAACTCGCCCTTCAACAGCTGCGGCGCGCCCGCGGCAAACTCGGCGACTTCCAGGCCGCGTTGCACTTCGCCAAGCGCGTCATCGTGGGTCTTGCCATGCTCTTGCGAGATCGCCTCCGCGAGGCGGTCGGCGTTGGCGCGCACCAGCTCCTTGAAGCGGTCGATCATACGCGCCCGGCGCAGCGCCGGCGTCCGCGACCAGGCGGGAAACGCCGCCTTCGCCGCGGCGACCGCGCGGGCGACGTCATCGGCGCTGCCGAGTTGCACCTGACGGACCACCTCGCCGATGGCCGGATTGTATACGTCGGCGCGCCGCTCGCCCGTGCCGTCCACGCGCTGGCCGCCGATGTAATGCGTGATTTGCTCCATAACCGTTTCCTCGCCGTTCCTGGGGGCGCTGGGTTGCGCTACATGACCTCGTCGGTGCGGTCGCCGGTTTCGCCGTAGCGATGCAGGGCCGGCGGCTTCAGCCCTTCGTAGAGCCGGCCGATGTTGGCATTCACCTGCGCGCCATGCTGCGCGAAGAGCGAGTTCCCCGCAAGGTCGCTGTCAACGATGAACGGGCCGAAATTCTCGACCTCGAACAGCCACATCGCCTGGGCGATGCCAAGTTCGTCCATCCAGAATGCGTCACGCACGCCTTTGATCCCGCGCCCGAGCAGCGCGCCGGTGCCATATCCGACCGTGGTGAGATAGACCGCGCCCATCGGCGCGAGGATTTCCTTGTAGTCGTTCGAGGGCATCCCGCCCTTGCCGATGATGATTTTCGTGCCGGTCAGCTCCAGCCATTCACGCATCCACTTGGAGAAGCGGAAGCTCGCAGTCGCAGTCACGCCGCCAATGCGATAGTTGTCGCCGTCCTTCGCGGCTGCTGGCGAACAGTGGAAGTTGGCGTTGCTCAGCCCGGTGAGGTCGACGGGCAGCGGATGGCCCTCGGCGATCACCTTCTGATAGACGCCCTCGCGCGCGGTATAGACGACCCCGTTCATATAGACGATGGAGCCGAGATCGAGCGCCGCGATGTCTTCCGGCGCGGCCGGCAGGTTCAGGCTGACTTGCTTGAGGCCGGTTCCTGGCTGTCCCATTCGATCGTCTCCCTGCGCATGTAGGGGGTGAACCATTTCGGGTCGGTGCGATATTCGACCGAGCCGTCGGCGTGAATGCGTGCGGTCGCCCGGCGCGACGACAGGCAGAAGGTGTGCACGCT
>CAZYUT010000033.1:0-18126 GCA_964650735.1 uncultured Hyphomicrobiaceae bacterium | reverse complement strand
TCAACGAGGTGTTCGCGCCGACGGTTGGCCTCGTGCCGATCGGCGACCGCTTCACCATGGGCGGCAAGACCGCCGCGATGGCCTGCAAACGCTTTTTCAATTTCCGCGCCATCGTGCCGATCCACTATGGCACCTTCCCGATCATTGAGCCCGATCCGTCGAAATTCCTGGCCGAGATGGATGGACACAACGTGGTCGTGCCCGAGATCGGCGGCGAGGTCGCGCTGTAAGACGCCCAGCGGGCCGGTGAGGCCGGCCCGCGCCGCCGGCGCACATGCGGCGCGCTGTGGCCAGAAGAACACATCGGCGCTCATAACATGTTTGTGCGAGCGCCACACGCTTGAATTGTAACATTCTGTCTCTTCACTTTTTGCGCGATCCGCCTTAAAACGAAAACCGTCGCGGGTGTTGCGCGCCGGAACTGCCTTTCCGGTCGCGCCTACCGGTTTCCTATCGGGAATAACGTTTTCGCTGGCGGTTCTCGACCTAGACCGGAGCACGACTAGCGGCCGCCTCGATCCGAGATGTATCCCACCATCTCCGAGCGGGGTGTTACCGGGGGAAGGGGCCGCCTGCATGGCGGCCCCTTTATGTTTCCGGCTTGGTGCATTTGTCACAAGTCGGCGCCAGCCGTCGCGTGAGCATGGGGCGGCCTGTGTTGCGCTTTGGCGCCGGGAACGCTAAGACAGGCGCAATGGCCCGGACGGCCGGGCAAAGCGCATTCTCAGAACACGGACCATACAGCCAATGGAGATCGATGAGGCCACGGTGCGCCATATCGCCCGTCTGGCACGCTTGCAGATTGGCAAACAGGAAGCCGCGAACCTTCAGCGTGAACTGACCGCGATCCTCGATTGGGTGGACCAGCTTGGCGAGGTCGATACGCAGAATGTCGCGCCGCTGACGCGCATCGGCGACCTGACCTTGCCGTGGCGTGCCGACGAAGTGACAGCGGGCGGCTGCCAGGATGACGTCCTGCGCAATGCGCCGATGACAGAAGACGGATTTTTCGTCGTGCCGAAGGTGGTGGAGTAGGCATGCCAAAAACAAGGAACACGACCCCCACCGGCCTGACGCTGACGGAGGCGCGCGATGCTCTGCAGGCGAAGTCGCTGGGCGCGGTCGAACTTACGCGCGCGCATCTGGAGGCCATCGCGGAGGGCAACGAGCAGCTTAACGCCTTCATAGAGGTGACGCTTGAAAAGGCGCTGGCAATGGCGGAGGAGTCGGACGCGCGGATCGCGCGCGGCGAGGGGCGCCCGCTCGAAGGCTTGCCGCTCGGCATCAAGGACCTGTTTTGCACCCGCGACGTTCACTCTACCGCTTGTTCCAAGATTCTGGGCGGCTTCCAACCGCCTTATGAGTCGACCGTCACGCAGAAGCTGTGGGACGCAGGCGCGGTCATGCTTGGCAAGCTGAATATGGACGAGTTCGCGATGGGCTCGTCAAACGAAAGCAGCGCGCAAGGCCCCTGCGTCAACCCGTGGCGCGCCAAGGGCAAGCGCAAGAAGCTGGTGCCCGGCGGCTCCTCCGGCGGCTCCGCGGCGGCAGTGGCGGCAAGGCTGTGCCTGGGCGCGACGGCATCGGACACCGGCGGTTCGATCCGCCAGCCCGCGGCGCTCACTGGTACGGTTGGCATCAAACCGACCTACGGCCGTTGCTCACGCTGGGGCATGGTGGCGTTCGCATCCTCGCTCGATCAAGCTGGAATCATTGCCCGCACGGTTCGCGACAGCGCGATCCTGCTGCGCGAAATCTGCGGGCATGACCCAAAGGATTCGACCAGCGCGCCGATCGAAGTGCCGGATTTCGAGGCCGCTCTAGGCGAATCCGTTAAGGGTCTGAAAATCGGCATCCCTCAGGAATATCGCATCGACGGCATGTCGGCGGAGATGACGGCGCTATGGGAGCAGGGGATCGAATGGTTCCGCGACGCGGGCGCCGAGATCAAGCAGGTCAGTCTGCCCCACACGCGCTATGCGCTGCCAGCATATTACATCATCGCGCCTGCCGAAGCCTCATCGAACCTCGCCCGCTACGACGGCGTGCGCTACGGTCTGCGTGTCGACGGGAAGGACTTGATCGACATGTATGAGCGCACCCGCGCTCACGGCTTCGGCGCGGAGGTCAAGCGGCGCATCCTTATCGGAACCTATGTGCTCTCGGCCGGTTACTACGACGCCTATTATCTCAAGGCGCAGAAGGTGCGCACGCTCATCAAGCAGGACTTCGACGCGGCTTTCGAGGCAGCCGACGTGTTGCTGACCCCCACGACCCCTGGGCCGGCCTTCGGCATCAAGGAAAAGCAGGACCCGCTGGAGATGTACCTGAACGACATCTTCACGGTGCCAATCAACATGGCCGGCTTGCCCGGCATCTCCGTGCCCGCCGGTCTCACCGAGGACCGGCTGCCGCTCGGGCTTCAACTCATTGGGCGCGCATACGACGAATCGACAATGTTGCGCGCGGCCCGGGTGATCGAGGACGCCGCCGGCGTTTGTGCCGCGCCGCGCAACTGGTGGGCCAAGGCAAAGGCGTGAGGCGCGCAGGCTGGTCAAAAAGCGGACGAGGACAGACGCGATGAGCGCCAGACGGCCGGATGACTGCGAGAATATGGATCAGGTGCGCGCCGAGATCGACCGGATCGACGACGCTCTCGTCGACCTGATCGCCGAGCGTTTCACCTATGTCGACCGCGCCTGGCAGCTCAAATCGCGCCCCGAAGAGGCGACCGTGCCCTGGCGTATCCAGGAGGTCATCGACAAGGTCGAGGCGCGCGCGCGCCAGCGCGGCCTGCCGCCAGAACTGGCCGAGGCTCTGTGGCGTCAGATGATCGGCTGGTTCATCCAGTACGAGGAACAACGTCTGAGGGGCCAGCGCGGCGACCCAAGTTGACAGGCGCGCGCCGGTGGCTGGAGAGGAGCAGGGCGAATGGAGCAGCGTAACATCTGGCCAGCCGCCGCGGTTCACATTCTCACAGCGACAGGCGCGGTTTTCGGCTTCTTCGCACTGACCGCAACGGCGCGCGGCGCTTACGAAGCGGCGTTCCTCTGGCTTGGCGCGGCGCTGCTGGTTGATGGGCTGGACGGTCCGCTGGCGCGGTATTTCCATGTCAAGCAGACGCTACCGCGCATCTGCGGCGAAAGCCTCGATCTGGTGATCGACTATCTGACATACGTGATCGTCCCAGCCTTCATGCTTTATACGGCCGGGCTGGTTCCGGCCGGCTTCGCGGGGATTGCGGCAAGCGCAATCATGCTCACCTCGCTGTTTCACTTCGCCGACACGCAGAGCAAGACCAAGGATGGCTTCTTCGTCGGGTTCCCGGCGCTATGGAACCTGTTCGTGTTCTATGTGTTTGTGCTGGAGCCGGCAGCGGGAGCCGTGCTGGCCGGGGTGGCGCTGTTTTCCGCCCTTACCTTCGTCCCGCTGAAATGGGGGCACCCGGTGCGCGTCAGGTCGTATCGCTGGCTGACGCTCACGGTCACCGCCGTCTGGTCCGTGGCGGCAATAGCCGTGCTCGTGCGCGGGTTCCCCGGTGGCCTCCTGACGCAATTCATCTTCGTTGCCGCCGCCTTTTATTACATCGCCCTGAGCTTGAGCCGCTCGGCTGGCGTGGCAGCCATGAAGGAAACGCACTGACCCGGCGCGGGGCTATTGCGCCATTCATTTTCACCGCCCGATCCGGCAAAGGGGGCACGCAATGTTCGAGCTTCTTACAGACACGAATATCTGGGCCAGTCTGATCGCGCTGACCGCGATGGAGATTGTGCTTGGCATCGACAACCTCGTGTTCATCTCTGTGCTGGCCTCGCGCCTGCCTGAGCATCAGCAGGCAAGAGCAAGAGCCATCGGCCTTGGCATGGCGCTGATATTCCGCATTATTATGCTGTTCGGGCTGACCTACATGATCGCGCTGCGCGAGCCCGAATTCGTGATCTTCGGCAACGAAGTGTCCTGGCGCGACATCATTCTGCTCGGCGGCGGACTGTTCCTGCTGGCCAAGGCGACGCTGGAAATTCACGGCGAGATTGAAGGCCACAAGGACGAGGGCGGCGGTGCGGTGTTCGCCAGCTTTCCCGGCGTCATCGCGCAGATCGCGGTGATCGACATGGTCTTCTCGGTTGATTCGATCATTACCGCGATTGGCATGACTGAGTATATTGGCGTGATGATCATAGCCGTGACAATCGCGATCGCGGTGATGTTTGTCGCCTCGGAGCCCGCAACGGCCTTCATCGAACGCCATCCCACGACCAAGATGCTGGCGCTCAGCTTCCTGATGCTGATCGGCGTATTGCTGATTGCCGACGGGCTCGGCTTCCACGTCCCGCGCGGCTATGTTTATTTCGCGATGGGCTTCGCGGCGCTGGTCGAAGTGCTCAATGTGCTGGCGCGGCGCTCGCGGCGTGGCCGCTCGGCCTGAGCTTTAGCGGCGCAGCGCCTGCGCGATCTCATCAAGGATCGCGTGCGCGGCGGCTGGCGGGTCGTCGGCGGCAGTGATAGGCCGGCCAATCACGAGCTTGTCGGCGCCCGCAGCGATGGCCTCGGCGGGCGTCGCGGTGCGGCTTTGGTCGCCCGTTTCCGATCCTGCAGGCCGCACCCCGGGCGTGACGATTTCGAGTTGCGCCCCGAAGGAATGACGCAGCGCCGCTGCTTCCCGCGGCGAGGCAATCACCCCGTCGAACCCTGCGTCCAGTGCGAGGCGCGCGCGGTGCAGCACCATCTCGCGCGGCGGACGCGTGACGCACTGCTCATTCAGGTCGCGGAAATCCAGATTCGTCATCACCGTCACGCCGAGCAGGCGCAACCCGCTCCCTGCGCGCCCTTGGACGGCCGCCGCCAGGGTTTTGCTGTCGATCGCGTGTACAGTCAGGTAGCTCACCCCGAGTGCGGCGATCTGCGCCGTAGCGCGTTCTACCGTGTTGCCTATGTCGAGCAGCTTTGCATCAAGAAAGATGCTGTGACCGGCTTTGGCGAGGTCGCGCGTCAGGTCAATACCGCCAGCGTAGATCAGTTCCAGCCCGATCTTGTAGTGGGTGACCGGCGGGGTCAGCCGTTCCACCATTGCCCGCGCCTCGTCGACGGAAGGCAGGTCGAGCGCGACAAATAAGCGCCCGGCGGCATCGCGGCGCGCCGGGTCGTCGGAGGCTATATCGGGCGTCGTCATGCTCCCGCCTTCGCGCCGGCCCTAGCCGGTATCGCCGACCCGCTCCCAAAACGCCTTGACGCGTGACAGGAAGCCGCTGGCCTCCGGGCTGGTCTTCTGCGTCGATCCCTTGGCGAATTCGCGTAGCAGCTCCTTCTGCTTGCGCGTCAGATTTTTCGGCGTTTCCACCTCGACCTGTACATACAGATCGCCGGTTGTCTTGGAGCGCAACACGGGCATCCCCTCGCCATGTACCCGGAATTCGTGGCCCGACTGCGTGCCTTCGGGAATGCGAACCGTCTTGCTCTCGCCGCTGATCGTCGGCACTTCGATCTGCCCGCCGAGCGCCGCTGTCGTCATCTGGATCGGCACCCGGCAAAACAGGTCCGCGCCATCACGCTGGAACAATTCATGCGGCTCGATCGACAGGAAGATGTAAAGATCGCCCGAAGGCCCGCCGCGCAGGCCTGCCTCCCCCTCGCCCGCGAGACGAATGCGCGTGCCGTCCTCTACGCCGGGCGGGATCTCGACTGACAGCGTGCGCTCGCGTGTCTGCCGGCCGGTGCCGCCGCAATCCATGCACGGGTTCTCGACCATCTCGCCCGCGCCGTGGCAGGCCGGGCAGGTCCGCTCGATGGTGAAGAAGCCCTGGCTTGCGCGCACGCGCCCAATGCCGCCGCAAGTGCCGCAGGCGCTGGGCTGAGCGCCGCCTGCTGCGCCTGTGCCCGAACAGCTTTCGCACGCGAGCGAGGTGGGGACGCGGATTTCCGCGCGCTTGCCGAAATAGGCGTCGGCCAGCGTGATCTCCATGTTGTAGCGGAGATCGCCGCCTCGCTCGCGGCCACGCCGCCGCCGCGTCTGGCGCGCGCCGCCCATGAATTCGCCGAACAGGTCATCGAAAATGTCTGACATCGAGGACGAGAAGTCGCTGCCGAACCCGTGCGGTCCGGCTGCGGCCCCGTCGAAGGCCGCGTGGCCAAAGCGGTCATAGGCCGCACGTTTTTGCGGATCCATCAGAACATCATAGGCTTCATTAACTTCCACGAAGCGGTGTTCCGCTTCAGGGTCGTTCGGGTTGTGGTCCGGATGATGCGCCTTGGCCTGCCGGCGGAACGCTTTCTTGATTTCGTCCTCGGTCGCCCCGCGCGAAACGCCCAAGATTTTGTAATAGCAGCGCTTTTCCATAAAGACGCACTCTTCTGGTCAGTTCGTTTCGTCGCCCGCCCCGGCCTTATAAAGGATGGCGTTCAGCCTTGTCCGCTTATGCAGACGATAACCATGGCGGCGGCCCAGGTCGATGACCGGGGCGTGGGCCTCCTTTCCCACTTCCACCACAATCCAGCGGGGCCATTGCGCCGCGGGAGCCCCCGCGAAGAACGTGGTGAGAACATCGTAATCCAGCCCTTCGAGATCGACCTTCATGGCGTCGATGCGATCGATCCGCTGGTCCGCGCACAGCTTGTGCAGCGGCACGACGGCGACGCTCTCCGCGCTCTGGCCTTCTCCACTCACGATGCGATGCTGCCCGCGATTGTCCGCATGGCCAATGATCTGCCCGCGCCCTTCGCTCGCGCCGACTGCGCACTGGACCGGCGTAGCTTCCCCAGCCGATGACAGCGTCAGGTTCATCTCAAGCCGCGCATAGGTCTGCGGGTCAGGCTCCACCGCGAGCACCCTGACCGAGCGACCCAACCGACGCGCCTCCGAGACCATCCAAAGCGTGTAGACGCCAACATTCGCGCCAAGGTCAACGAACACGAACGGCTCTGTGTCAGACGCGGCTAATGCGGCGCTTAGCGTCTGCCGCTCCTGCCAGTCGTAAAGCTGGGGCGCTGCAAACACGCGTTTTTCGCAAAGATTGGTGCCGGGGTAGACGCGGGCGCGAACGTCGGGGAAGACTTCGATGTCATACGGCTCGCTCGCCCCAGCGGTCACGACCCGCCGCAGCAGCGACCGCATTTGCTTGCCAAAGCCGTTGCGCGGCAGCCGTCCAGCTAACCGGCGCAGGTTTTCCCGCCAAGGCGTTAGCGCAAAGCGGCCGAACGGAATGTCGGGCGAGTTCGTGGTCATGGCGGCTCTGGGGCCCCGTCTGCACCGAAACGCGAAAGCGGCGCGACCAGGGCCGCGCCGCCATCTCCCGGGTGTTATGCCCGCTTCTTCTTCTCGTCGTCGTCGACTTCCTCGAAGTCGGCATCCACCACGCCTTCGCCCGCGCTCGAGCCTTGCTCAGCGCCTTCGGTACCATCGTGGCCCTCGGCTGACTGCTTGTACAACGCCTCGCCAAGCTTCATCGAAACCTGCGCAAGCGACTGGGTCTTGGCATCGATGGCTTCCTTGTCGTCGCCTTCAAGCGCGGTGCGCAGCTCCGACACGGCGTTCTCGACCGCTGTCTTGTCCTCCGCCGAGACCTTTTCGCTCAGGTCGGCCAGGCTCTTTTCGGTCGAATGGATCAGCGCCTCGGCCTGGTTCTTGGCGTCAATCAGCTCGCGGCGCTTCTTGTCCTCTTCGGCATGCGCCTCGGCGTCCTTGACCATCTGATCGATTTCTTGCTCGGTCAGGCCGCCGGATGCCTGGATGCGGATGGATTGCTCCTTGCCGGTCGCCTTGTCCTTTGCCGAGACGTTGACGATGCCGTTGGCGTCGATATCGAATGTCACCTCGATTTGGGGCACGCCGCGCGGCGCCGGCGGGATGCCGACCAGGTCGAACTGGCCGAGCATCTTGTTGTCAGCGGCCATCTCGCGCTCCCCCTGGTAGACGCGGATGGTCACGGCGCTCTGGTTGTCCTCCGCGGTGGAGAAGACCTGGCTCTTCTTGGTCGGGATCGTGGTGTTGCGGTCGATCAGGCGGGTGAACACGCCGCCCAGCGTCTCAATACCGAGCGACAGCGGCGTTACGTCGAGCAGCAGCACGTCCTTGACGTCGCCCTGCAGCACGCCGGCCTGAATTGCCGCGCCAACGGCGACCACCTCGTCCGGGTTCACGCCCTTGTGCGGCTCTTTGCCGAAGAAGGACTTCACGGCCTCCTGAACCTTCGGCATACGGGTCATGCCGCCAACCAGGACCACCTCGTCGATCTCGCCCGGCTTGACGCCAGCATCCTTCAGCGCGGCCTGACACGGGCCGATCGTGCGCTGAATGAGGTCATCGACCAGGCTTTCCAGCTTGGCTCGCGTCAACTTCATGGTCAGGTGCTTGGGGCCGGACTGGTCAGCCGTGATGAACGGCAGGTTGATCTCGGTCTGCTGGGTTGAGGACAGTTCCACCTTGGCTTTCTCGGCGGCTTCTTTCAGGCGCTGCAGCGCCAAGCGGTCATTTCGCAGATCGATGCCGTTCTCGCGCTTGAATTCGTCAGCGAGATAGTCGACCAGGCGCATGTCGAAGTCCTCGCCGCCGAGGAAGGTGTCGCCATTGGTCGACTTCACCTCGAATACGCCGTCACCGATCTCCAGCACCGAGATGTCGAAGGTGCCGCCGCCAAGGTCATAGACCGCGATCCGCTCGCCATCCTTCTTGTCAAGGCCATAGGCAAGCGAGGCCGCGGTCGGCTCGTTGATGATCCGCAGAACCTCAAGGCCGGCGATCTTGCCCGCGTCCTTGGTGGCCTGGCGCTGGGCGTCGTTAAAGTAGGCTGGGACGGTGATGACAGCCTTCTCGACCTTCTCGCCGAGGTAACTTTCGGCGGTTTCCTTCATCTTGCGGAGGATGAACGCCGAAATCTGCGAAGGCGAGTATTTCTTGCCGTGCGCCTCAACCCACGCGTCGCCGTTGTCGGCTTTCACAATCTTGTAGGGGACGAGTTTCTGGTCCTTCGCGACCGTCGGGTCCTCGAAGCGCCGCCCGATCAGGCGTTTGATCGCGAAGAACGTGTTCTCCGGGTTTGTCACCGCCTGGCGCTTGGCCGGCACGCCGACAAGCGTCTCGCCGTCTTCGGTGAAAGCCACCATCGACGGTGTCGTGCGCGAACCTTCGGCGTTTTCGATAACTTTAGGGTTCTTCCCCTCCATAACGGCCACACACGAGTTCGTGGTGCCGAGATCGATGCCAATAACTTTCGACATGCTCATCAACCCTTATCGTTCTCTGAGATCCAGCGAATCGCCGGGTCCGTGTGCCGCTGCGGCGGCCTGGTGGCACCCGGCTCGACGCCAGAGCCGCTGAAACAGCCGACGCCAGCGCCATTCAACACGATTCCACATCACCCGACTTTGACGCGATATATATGCCGGGCCAAACTACGCTGCAAGCCGCCTGATTTTGTTGTCCCGGGCGTTGCTGGGGACAATACTCGCCGGCCGCCAGTAAAATCTTCAATGTCGGGAAGTTTGTGACGACCGATGAGTTCTGCTTTGCCCTTCGAGCATAAAGCTGGGTATCTCGATGCCGCCGAGCAAGCGCATTTGCTGCGCGCCATCCAGGCGGCTGTGGCCGAAGCGCCACTTTTCGCGCCGCGGATGCCGCGCACTGGCAAGCCATTCTCCGTGCGGATGACCAACTGCGGGCCACTTGGCTGGCTGGCGGACAAGGACGGAGGCTATCGCTATGAGCCGGTCCATCCGGAGACGGGCAAGCCATGGCCGCCGATCCCGCAGATGCTGCTGGACATTTGGGCCAATGTTGGCGGGGGCGCGCCGCCAGACGCGTGTCTCGTCAATTATTACGCGCAAGGCGCGAAGATGGGAATGCACCAGGACCGGGACGAGGAGGACCTCTCTGCGCCCATCGTCTCGGTATCGCTGGGCGATACCGGCATCTTCCGCATTGGCGGAATGACGCGAAAAGGGCCGACCAAGCGCATCGAACTGGCGTCAGGCGATGTGCTGGTGATGCGCGGCGAAGCGCGGCTGGCCTATCACGGCATTGATCGCATCATCGCCGGATCGAGCGACCTGCTGCCCGAGGGCGGGCGCATAAACATCACGATGCGCCGCGTCCACGAGCCGGTCCGTTGAGATGCCCCTTCATGCCTTCCGCTGCGCCGGTTCGGTCTCGTAACTCTTTTCCGTCCCTGTGTTGATCACCGGTTCGTTCAGGCGCGAGGAACTGCGAGGCTGCGCAGTCGTCGTATCCCCTTTCGCGGCTTCGTTTTCTGCGGAAGTCTTGGCTGGTTCCTCTGGGGCGTCCCCGGTGCGCGGCGCTGCCGTGCTCTGGCGCTGCGCGGAGGGCTCGCCCGCGGCTCCAGAATCGTCTTTTGGCCTATCCTCGCTCCCGGATGCGGCAGGCGCCGCTTTCGAAACGCCAACCAGCGCGGGGCGCAGCACCCGATCTTCCAGCAGATAGCCAGGCTGCACAACCTGAATGACCATACCGCTCGGCATATCGGCCGTCGGAACCTCGAACATCGCCTGGTGATAGTTCGGGTCGAACTTCTCGCCTTCCGGGTTCAGCCTGGCAATGCCGTGGCGTTCCATCGCCTTATGAAGCTCGCGCTCGGTGACCTCGATACCCTCCAGAAAGGTCTTCAGCGCCGGATCGTTCGCAGCTGCGTCCTTGGGCACCGCGTCGATGGCGCGCTGGATGTTGTCGGCAATGCCGACGACCTCGCGCGCAAAGTTGGCGATCGCGTAACGCGCGGTGTCGGCCTTCTCGCGCTCCATGCGCTTGCGCAGGTTTTCCTGCTCGGCAATGGCGCGCTTCAGGCGCTCTTCCAATTCCTCGACCTTCTGATCGGGCGTATCGGCGTCGCTCGCCGACGCCTTGTTCCGCGCATCCTTCTCGTGGGCGCTTTCCTGCGCTTTCGCCCCGCCGGCCTTGGCGTGTTCGCTGCCAGCCGATCCGCCCTCGGCTTTCGGATCCGCCGTGTCCTGGGCGAACGGATCGTCACCGTGGCGGGCCTGTTCCGTCTCAGCCGTCGATTCGGTCTTCTTCTCGTTGCTCATCGCTTTCGGATCTCTCGTGGGATTTGGTCGCTTCTCAGCGCCGGCCGATTGAATTTTGGGAACTTCTTTCGGCCGGTCGCGGCGTTCAAGTCAACAGTCGTCCGACAAGTTTGGCGGTGTAGTCCACCACGGGAATGACCCTGGCATAGTTGAGCCGTGTCGGCCCGATAACGCCCAGGACGCCGACAATGTTCCGGTCGCTGTCGCGGAAGGGCGCGACGATTACCGATGAGCCGGACAGCGAAAAGAGCTGATTCTCGGAGCCGATGAAGATGCGCACGCCCTCGGCCTCGTCGGCGAGGTCAAGCAGGCGTATCAGCTCCTTCTTGGATTCCAGGTCCTCGAACAGCAGACGGATCCGCTCCAGCTCCTCGATTGCCTTCAGGTCTTCAAGGAGATGCGCGCGGCCGCGCACGATCAGGCTTCTGGTCTCGTCGCGCCCGCCCGACCATTCTGCCAGACCCGCTTCGATCAAGCCCTTGGTCAGCTCATCGAGCAGGTCGCGCTTTTCCTTCAGTTCCTGATTGATGCGCTCCTTGGCTTCGCGCAGCGTAAGCCCGCGAATACGCGCGTTCAGGTAATTCCCCGCCTCCACCAGCGCGGACGGCGGCAGCCCGGCGGGCAGGTGCAACACACGGTTCTCAACCGCCCCGTCTTCGCCGACGAGCACCAGCAGCGCGCGCCCGTTATCGAGATTGACGAATTCGATATGCTTGATGCGGTTGATCTGCTTTTCGGCAACAACCAGCCCGGCGCACCGCGACAGACCGGACAACATGCCGCTCGCCTCGGTCAGCACCTCGTCCACACCCTGGCGGGCGTGCTCGGCGGTCATTTGGCGCTGGATCTGTTCGCGCTCCCTGGTGCTGAGGTCGCCGATTTCCAGTAGGCAGTCCACGAACATCCGCAGGCCCGCATGGGTTGGCATTCGCCCGGCGCTGGCGTGCGGCGCATAAATCAGGCCCATCAGCTCCAGATCCGCCATGACGTTGCGCACTGAAGCCGGCGACAGCGTCATGGGCAACTGCCGGCTGAGGTTGCGTGAGCCGACCGGCGCCCCGGTCTCAAGATAGGTTTCGACGATTTGCCGGAAAATCTCGCGCGAGCGATCATTCAGCTCTTTCAAGCCGCCCAGAGGTTCGGTCATCTGTGCCACCGAAACGAAAAAACCAGCACCTCGTTTGTTTGCCGGAGAACGCCGTTAACAGCTGCCTTAACATAGGCACGGTGCGTCAGAGCGTCAATTCGGCCCCGGGCGGCGCGCGGCATTCAGCCGGCGCGTCGAGCAGGCTTTTTTCTCTTCGCGATCCCGCACAAAAGCGGTTTGCGCGGGTGCTGCGATCGGCTAGGGTGCGCGCCATTCTGGAAAGCGCAAAAAGCAGAATGAGGGCGATGTGGCGGACCAGGCAGGAGTTGAGCGATGAGACCCTCCGGGCGTGAAGCGGATGCCCTGCGGCGGGTAAGTTTCGAGCGCGCGGTGTCGCGCCATGCTGAAGGGTCGTGCCTGATCAAGTTTGGGCACACACAAGTGCTATGCACCGCCTCGATCGAGGAGCGCACGCCGCCCTGGCTTAAGGGGCAGGGCAAAGGCTGGGTGACGGCGGAATACGGCATGCTGCCGCGCGCCACGACCGAGCGCACGCGCCGCGAGGCGGCCAACGGCAAGCAGTCCGGCCGCACCCAGGAAATCCAGCGGCTGATCGGCCGGTCGCTGCGTGCGGTGGTGGATCTGAGCGCGCTTGGCGAGCGTCAAATCCTTATCGACTGCGATGTGCTACAGGCCGATGGCGGTACGCGGACCGCGGCGATCACAGGCGCCTGGGTGGCGCTCAAGGACGCCGTCAACTGGATGCAGGCGCGCGACATGGTCAACGGCACGCCTCTGACCGATCAGGTCGCGGCGGTGTCCTGCGGGCTGTATAGCGGTGAGGCGGTTCTCGATCTGGACTACGAAGAGGACTCCGAGGCCGACGCCGACGCCAATTTCGTCATGACCGGGGCGGGCGGTATCGTCGAAATACAGTGTACGGCTGAGACCAGCGCGTTCAGCGAGGACGACTTCGCCAAGCTCATGAGCCTTGCCAAGAAGGGCATTGGCGAGTTGATCGAATTGCAGAAGCTGGCGGTTGCCTGATGCGCGGGGGGAGCGCGGGCCGCAGGCTCGTCATCGCCAGCCACAATCCGGGCAAGGTGCGCGAAATCCGCGAACTGCTCAGCCCGATCGGTTTTGACGTTATCTCCGCGGGCGAAGCGGGCGCGCCGGAGCCGGAGGAGACCGGCCATACCTTCGCGCAGAACGCCCTGATCAAGGCGGAAGCATGCCTGCAGGCGACCGGCCTGCCCGCGCTTGCTGACGACTCCGGGGTAGAGGTCGATGCGCTCGGCGGCGCGCCGGGCATTTACGCGGCGCGATGGGCCGGACCCGACAAGGATTTCCGCATGGCGATGGAGCGGGTCGAGCGCGAGTTGCAGACGGCCGGCGCGACCACGCCGGAAGCCCGCCGCGCGAATTTCGCCTGCGCGCTTGCCCTGGCAGGCGCGGACGACAACTATCACATCTTTGTCGGCCGGGTATTTGGGCATCTTGTCTGGCCGCCGCGTGGCGATCACGGTTTCGGCTACGATCCGATGTTCGTGCCCAACGGCCATGACATCACCTTCGGCGAGATGGCACCAGAGAACAAACACCGGATTTCGCATCGCGCGGCGGCGTTCGCCAAACTGGTCGAGCATCTGCGCCGCGCCGGGACGACGACATGAGCATGGACCAGCCCACTGACGCGGGCTTTGGCATTTATGTCCACTGGCCCTATTGCGCGGCCAAATGCCCATATTGCGATTTCAACTCGCATGTGCCGCGCGGTGCGGTCGATGAGCGGCGCCATTCCGAGGCGATCATCCGCGAGCTTGCGCACTTCGCTACGCTGACGCCGGGCCGGCGCGTCGACACGGTCTTCTTTGGCGGCGGCACGCCTTCGCTCATGCAGCCGGAAACGGTGAGCACGGTGATCGAGGCGATCGCTGGGCTCTGGCCGCTCGCGCCGAACGCCGAGATCACGCTGGAGGCCAATCCCTCAAGCGTTGAGGCCGCGCGCTTCGCCGGATATCGCGCTGCTGGCGTCAACCGCGTTTCGCTTGGGGTCCAGTCTCTGCGGGATGAGGCGCTGGGGTTTCTGGGCCGCCTGCATTCGGCGGATCAGGCGCGCGCGGCCGTGGCTGTGGCACAGGCTAATTTCGAGCGGGTGTCGATCGACCTGATTTATGCGCGGCCCGGCCAGAGCGTGGCGGCGTGGCGGGAGGAACTGCGTGAGGCGCTGACGCTGGGCGTGCGCCATCTGTCGGCCTATCAACTCACCATAGAGCCAGGCACGGCGTTTTATCGCCTGCACGAGGCGGGCAAACTCGACACGCCGCCCGACGACACGGCGACCGCCCTGTTCGAAGCGACGCAGGAGCTTTGCGACGAAGCCGGGCTTGCCGCGTACGAGGTCTCCAACCATGCCGCGCCCGGCGAGGAAAGCCGGCACAATCTGATCTACTGGCGCTATGGCGATTACGCTGGCGTCGGGCCCGGCGCGCATGGCCGGATCGCGATGGCGGGCGGCGCGCGGATGGCGACCGAAACTCTGCGCGACCCGGCGGCTTGGCTCGCGCGCGTCGAAGCTCATGGTCACGGCATCATCGATGAAACGACGCTTGCGCCGCGAGAGCAGGCCGAAGAAATGCTGCTCATGGGCTTGCGTCTGGCGGAAGGCGTGTCGCTGAAGCGCCTGCGCGCGCTCACGGGGCATAACATTTCCACGCCGGTGCTCGAGGACTTGCGCGCGCTCTGCCTTGTCGGGCTTGCGGATCAGCGCGTGCGGGTCACGGCGGAGGGGCGGCTGCTGCTCGATCAGGTCGCCTTAAAGCTCGCGAACGCCCTGCATCCTGTCCACAAGACCGCGGCCGCCGCAACCGCCTAAATCTCTTTGAACAGAAGTGAGAACCGGTTTTTGGTGAAAGTGCTTTAGGCGCTCGGCCGCACGCTCTTGCCGTGACGCAGACGGTCGATCTGCTCTGCGGAATAGCCAAGACGGTCGAGCGTTTCGTCACTCAGCCCGCGCAGATAGCTGTCGACGATCCGCTGCTCATCGTCCTCGCGCGACACCGACGCCCTCGGCGCACGCTTGAACAGCTCCGGCAGCCGGAGGGAACTTCCCGGAAATCTCATCTCGCTCATCACACTTGCCCTCTTGACCACAGGCTCGCCAAACCGGATCGGGCGCTTCGTCGCACCCTGCGGGTGATGTGGATCAGACATGTCAAGCAGAAAAGCCTTCTTTGTGCATTGCAGCAATGCCCGCACTGCATGTGTTCAGGGCATGATGCTCCCTGGACATTGCGGCGGCTGCCGACAGGCACTACAACCACGTCATGTTTCAGGATTTCGCGGACAGGGGCGGCCCGGCGGCGGTGGCTCAGCGGGTGGCGCGGCTGCGGGCGGTTCTCGCCGCGCGCGGGCTGGATGCGTGGCTCACGCCGCATGCCGACGCCTATCAGAACGAGTTCATACCGCCGTCCGAGGAGCGGCTGTTATGGCTGACCGGCTTTTCCGGCTCCTGGGGGCTGGCCCTGGTGCTGCCCGCGCGCGCTGTGCTGTTCGTGGATGGCCGCTACACGCTGCAAGCCGAACAGCAGACGGATCGCTCAGTTTTCGAGATCATCAAGGCGCCGGACACCAAGCCAGATGACTGGCTCGCCGAGACCCTGAAGCCGGGGCAGCGGCTCGGCTACGATCCGCGCCTGCAGACGATTGCCGGTGCGCGCAAGTTGCGCGAAGCCGCGGAGAAGGCGGGCGCCGAACTGGTCGCGGTCGCTGACAACCCGGTCGAGGCGCTGTGGACCGGCCGGCCCGCGGCGCCCGCAAACCCCGTGATCCCGCATCCCCTGACCTTCGCGGGCGAGGCGGCAAGCGACAAGATCGCGCGGGTGCGAGAAGCCCTCGAACGCGACAGTGATGACGCCGCGCTGCTGAGCGCGCCGGAGTCCGTCGCCTGGCTGCTCAACATCCGTGGCAGCGATGTCGCGCACACCCCCATCGCGCTGTGCCGCGCCCTATTGCCGGCGCACGGCCCGCTGCGGCTGTTCATCGAGCCGGAGCGGATGGGCGAAGAGGTCCGCGCGGCGCTTTCCGGCATCGTCACGGTGCACCCGCCCGAAACGCTGGCCGACGAACTCGCCGATTTCGCCAAGGCCGGCACGCGGAAAATCCGGCTCGACCCGAACCACGCCTCGCGCTGGCTCGCTTGCATGGTCGAGGACAGCGGCGCGGAGATCGTAGAGGCCGCCGACCCGTGCGTGCGCCTGAAGGCCATCAAGAATGACACGGAGATCGCTGGTGCGCGCGCTGCGCATCTGCGCGACGGGGTGGCCGTGACGCGCTTCCTCGCCTGGCTCGACGCGAACGCGCCCGCCAACCGCATCGACGAAATCAGCGCCGCCAAACAACTCGAGGCCTTCCGTGCCGAAACCGGCCAGCTTCAGGACGTCAGCTTCGACACGATCTCCGGCGCAGGGCCAAACGGCGCGATCGTGCATTACCGCGTCACGCACGCGACCAACCGCCCGCTGGAGCCGGGCACGCTTTACCTCGTCGATTCCGGCGGGCAATACCGCGACGGCACCACCGACATCACGCGCACGGTCGCCATCGGCCAGCCCGGCGAGGAAATGCGCCGCCGCTTCACGCTCGTGCTCAAGGGGCATATCGCCATCGCCACCGCCCGCTTCCCGAAGGGCACGCGCGGCGTGGACATCGACGGCTTCGCGCGGCGCGCGCTCTGGGCCGCCGGCCTGGACTACGACCACGGCACCGGCCACGGCGTCGGAAGCTTTCTCGGTGTGCATGAAGGCCCGGCCAGCATCAGCAAGCGCGGCATGGTCGAGTTGGAGCCCGGAATGATCCTGTCAAACGAGCCGGGCTACTACAAAGAGGGCGAATACGGAATCCGGATTGAAAACCTGCTGCTGGTGCTGCCGTCTGAAGCCGTCACGGGCGGCGAGCGTGAGATGCTGCGCTTCGAGACGCTGACGCTCGCGCCGATTGACCTGCGGCTGGTCATGCCGGAACTGCTCACGCAAGACGAGCGCGCCTGGCTCGACGCGTACCACGCGCATGTGCGCGCGCGTCTGGGGCCGCATCTGCATGGCGACGAATTGGCCTGGCTGGAACGGGCGACGCGACCGCTTTCCGGGTGAGCAGGCTTTGCACGGACCTTATTTTGGCAATAAAAAAGCGCCCGACGGTATTCGCCGGGCGCTGAAACGAACTCTAAGCTATCAGTCTGCGTCGGAAGGCGCGGCCTGCCGTGCTGCTTCGGCCTCGGCGCGGGCTTCCTCGGCCGCCTGCCGAGCTTCTTCAGCCGCCGCCCGCTGCGCTTCAAGCTCCTGCTTGGTCTGGGACAGCTCTTGTTTGGTCGCGGCAAGCTCATCCTTGGTCGTCGCCAGCTCCTGCTGGGTGCTCTCCAGTTCGGATTTGGCGCTGGCCAGTTCGTCCTGCAGCGCAGCCATCTCCTCGGAACCGCCCTGCGTCTCGGACCGCAGCTGTTCGTTGGTCGCGGTCAGTTCCTCGACCTGCTGCTCCAGATCGCCAACCTGCGAGGTCCGCTCTTCAAGCTGCTGGGTCAGGCTCTCAACCTCGGCGCGCGCATCTTCAGCGGCGGATTGCGCCTCTTCCAGCGCGCTTTCAGCGGCCGCTTGCGCTTCTTCAGCCGCCTGCTGGGCGGTCTGCGCCGCGCCCAACTCCTCGGCGAGGCGTTCGCGCTCGTTATAGGCCCACACGGCCGCGCCGACGGCGACCGCAGCAATAATCAAAAGAAGAAATGTCAGGACTGAACGGCTCATTGGCTCCCCCAAGCTGTTTCGCAATTGCACCATAGCTTTGCTAGCGTATTTTGCCGAATGGGGGAATCAGCTTTTGGGCCGTCAGAGCGGCGAATATGGCGCGCGCGGCGCTCAGGTCACGCGAACCACGCCCATCATGCCCGCTTCCATGTGCTCGGGGATGTGGCAGTGAAACATCCAGTTGCCGGGGTTGTCGGCGACGAAGGCGATCTCGAC
>CAZYUT010000032.1:0-18566 GCA_964650735.1 uncultured Hyphomicrobiaceae bacterium | reverse complement strand
GGCGCAGCCCGATGGAGTTGACCCACAGCACGCGCCGGTCCCGCGCCAGATGCGTGATGAGGTGCTGCGTCGCGCTCGGATGCGCGCCCCAATCCTCGCCAAACACGATCAGGTCACGCGCCATGCCCGCCTCCGATCGGCCTGATGACCCGCGCTGGGCAACCACCTGCGAGCACGTCCGGCGGCAGGTCTTTCGTGACCACGCTACCCGCCGCAACCACCGTGCGCGCGCCGACCGTCACGCCGGCCATCACCGTCACGCCGGTCGCCAGCCAGACATCGTCTTCCAGCACGATATCGCCCACCTGATCCTCGGTGTCCGGCAGCCCGGCAGCGCGCGCCGCTGCGTCCATCGGGTGGCCCGGATAGCCCGCGAGGAACGCCCGCCCGGCGATGCGCACATTGTTGCCAATCCGCACGCGCCGCCCCACCGCGATGGTCGTCTGCCAGCCGAGATCGACGTTGTCGCCGACCTCCAGGTGCGGGTCCGCCGAGGCCGCGCGCCCCGAGATCGTGATCTGACCGCTGACCCGGCAACCGCGCCCCAGCGTGATCGCTACCGGCCCGGTGACAAGCGGCATCCCGCCATAGAGGAACAACCCAGGCGCGGGCTGGGTGAGCCGGCTTTGAAACAGCGGCGTGTACCACAGCGCGCGCGTGAGATATCCCCAGCCGCCCGCGACCATCCGGTGAAAGCCGTAGAGCGCGCGGTGCAGGCCCGGCACCACCGGCAGGCTGGCGTGTCGCGCGCTCCTGGCCAGGCGATATGCCGCCTCGGCCAGCGGATCATCGCGTCTTTTGACCCATTCTCGGACGGGGTGGATCAGGCTCACGATTGCCTCTTGCACTCAAAATATATCGCCATGGTAATAACCCCTTTTTCCAATCGGTCAACTATTCAATATTTATATAAATGCCCAATTTGCTATCCTGATAATTTAAGATAAAGCTTTTTTATTTGAGACAATGTTGGAGAGTGAAGCCGTAATTGCCATCAGTATGTAGATTGGCCAAGTGAATGCTTGCGTCAGGAATGTGCCCGCGATGCAAAATCCGGCCAGACCCGCAAGAACAGCGGCCGCGCTTGCACGCAAGATCGGCGGGGTGGCGGGATCGGCGTCGAGCACGCGCACGACGCTGCGGACGGCCTTCACCGTCACGGCAATCATGATGATGAACACGATCAGCCCAAGGAAGCCGGCCTCGGCCAGGACCTGAAACCAGGTGCTGTGGACAGCCTTGTTCTTGCCGTCCCAATGGGGCGTGTAGAAGAAAAAGTTAGCGTAAAAATTATCGATGCCGACCCCGGTCAGCGGGTTCGCCAGCGCCATGCGCCAGGCCGCTGTCCAGGCGTAGAGGCGGCCCATCGCCGATTCGTCGATGCCCTCCTCATGCGCGCCGCCCGATTGCCGCTCGGAAATGCCGGCGACGGCGAACAGGCCCGCCAGTGCGACAACTGCAATCGCGGCCAGGAGGAGCTTTGACTTGATGGTCCGCAGACCGAATATGCCGAACACGGTCAGAATCCCCAGCAAGCCGCCACGGCTCTGGGTGGCGATGATCGCCCAGACGATCAGGACCGTGCCGCCTACCCCGAGCAGCCGGTCGACAACGCCGCACCGGTGGAGCACCAGCGCCAGCGCGAAGCCCAGCGGGAATAACAGCACCAGGGCCAAATCGTTGGGGTCGCCCAGCACGCTGCCGAAGTCCCGCCCGATGGTGACGCGCGTGCCCTCGACAAGCCCGATGCCTGCCAGCTTGTTTTGGATCGCGACGACTGCAACCGCCGCGCCCGCGATCACAAGCAGCCGCGCCAGCAACCGGTAATGCCACGGCTCGCGCAGCAGCCAGGCGATCGCCAGCGTCATCACCGCGATCTTCCAGTAGATGCCGGTCCAGTAGCCGATCGCGATCGGCCGGTTCGAGGCGAACATCAAACCGACCGTCATGAGCGCGAAGAAGACGATGAAGACGCGCAACTCGCGCGTCAGAAACGGCTGGATCCGCCGGGTTATGAAGATGTGCCAGGCCAGCACCGCGAGCGTGGCCATGGCGAGAAGCTGCGGTATTTTGAACGGCTCCAGAACCGGAAACGCCTCGTGAATGCGGAAAAACGAGAAGATCACGAAAGCGACGCAAAGCAGAAACGTGCTGCGAAAGGCGATCACGATGGCGATGGGGGCCAATCCCGCGGCGGGCGCGATCAACGGGTGGCCGAGAAGCAGCATGGCGCCGGCGATGGTCAGGCTGGCCAGTGCGGCGATCGCGACCTCGGCCCAAATCGGCGGGCCGCCATGATGGCGCGGGACGGCCGTCATCTCGACAGCCTCGCGCGCAGATCGGCAAGCGCCTCCGCCGAGATGCCGGACAGCCCAGTGCGGTAAAGCAGCGCCGCCAGGAGCATCAGCGCCACGAGCGCCCAGCCTCCGCGCAGGACCAGCGCATCGGCGGGCGGAGCGAGCGCCACCAGCCCTGCCGCCAGCGCGCAGGCAGCGAAAAACGGCCCCCAGGCATAGGGCGCGGGCGCGCGCTCATGCCCCATGATGAGGAACAGCCCCAACCGCGTGATATGCCCGGCAATCGTCGCGGCAATCGCGCCGAACGCGCCATAGGCCGGGATCAGCAGCACATAAAGCGCTAGCGCCACGAGCGCCGCGAGCGCATTGACCAGCAGGACCCGCATTCCGTGCGCCGCCGCATAGCAGCCGATATTGGACAGGCTGCACAGCTCGTTGAGGACGGAGATGACCACCACGAGGGGCAGATAGACGACAGCGCGCGCATAATCGGCCGGAAAGGCGACGTGGACGAAAATCGGCCCGGCCAGCGCCACGAACAATCCGGACATCAGCAGGACGCTGACCCCGCGCCCCCAGGCGGCCGCGATCTCGCAAAGTCCCCCGGGCCGCGCGAGGACCGCAATTCGCCGCGCGTTCCACCAGAGCATGAAGGGCTGGGTCAGCAGCGCAGTGGCCAGCCCCAGTTTGACCGCCAAGCCATAAAAGGCGATTTCCGAGTCGGCGATCGTCCCGGACAAAAACCAGCGGTCGCAGTTTCCAAGGGCGAACATGGCGAGCAGCCCGCCCACCAGCGGCAGGCCGTAGCTGCCGACGCTGCGCAGCGCCCGGCCAGAACAGCCCAGCCCCGTGCGCCGGACTTGCGAGATCAGCAGCACCCCCGCGAAGAGCAGCGCTACGACGGCGTTGGCGATCAGTACGCCCGCCGCGCCGCCCCCGGCATAGAGCACGCCCACGGTCGCCGCCGCCTGCACAACGGAACGCAGCGCGATGAAGCTGAAAAAGCGCCAGGCCTGATCCCGGAAGCGCAGCCAGATAAGCGGCATCTCGATCAGCCCGGTGGCCGCCGCGCCCGCCAGACCCCAGCGCACAGCCGTCTCGTCGATCGTGATCCCGATCAGCGCGATCAGCCAGGGCGCGACGAGTTGGACCAGCGATGCCAGCAGCCCGACGATCAGAAGCCCAGCCCCGAGAAGCTCCGCCGCGCAGCGCCGTTGTGCTCGCCTTGCGGTTTCCATGCTGGCGAAGCGCACGACTGTGTCCGCCAGCCCGAGCGTGAATATGAGGCTCGTGAACTCGATCAGGCTCACAGCCACATCAAGACGCCCGAAATCATCCGGCGCCAGGAAATGCGCCATCAGCGGGATCGTGATGATCGAGAAGCCCTTGTCGAAGCCGACGGCCGCGACATAGGCGACGGGTCGCCCGATCACGGCTCTGATGCCCATGATAGCCGCCTCTCGAATTCACGGTGCCGCGTTAAACGGATTGCAACTCGACAGACATACTACTTTAAGGTGTATAATGAAGGGTAATCGGCAGAGCCTGAGTAAGGGACAATCCATGGAACACCCGATCTGTTCGGTGGTCGTGCCAACGCGGGATTGTTTGGCGTATTTGCCATCGGCGCTGGGGTCCATCGCGCTACAGAACCGGCCAGATATCGAGGTGATCGTCGCCGATGACGGCTCGACTGACGGTACGCTTGCGTGGCTGGCGGCGCGGCATGCGGACTTGCCCCCGCTTCGCGTGATCGAGACTGGCGGTGTCGGCCCGGCCGCGGCACGCAATGCCGCGATTGCATCGTCATCCGCGCCCTATATCGCTTTTCTTGATGCCGACGATGTCTGGTGGCCCAACAAGCTGATGCTGCAACTCGCATGGCACGCGGCACACCCGGAGACCGGCTTCTCGTTCACCGATTATCTGCATGTGAACCCGGACGGGCGGCATCTGGGCACCTGCTTCGCCTTCTGGGACAGTCCTCTCGCGCAGCATCACGGGCCCGGCTTCGCGCGTATGCCTGATGCCGAGCTGTCCTTGTTGGCGACCAATGTTGTCGGCACCTCAACGGTTGTGGCGCGGCGCGAAGCGCTGGAGGAGCTTGGCGGCTTCCGGCTGCTTGCTTCTGCTGAGGATTGGGATTTGTGGCTGAGGCTCGCCGCGCGCTGGCCGGTCGCATTCAGCGCGGCGATCACCGCGAGCTACCTCATGCGTCCTGGGAGCGAGACCGCCAAAGCGCGGCAGCGCCTTGCTGCCATGCGCGATATTCTGGCAGGCTATGGCGACCGCACCGACCAGGCGGCTCGCCGCGCGGTCAAGATCGCGAACGGACGGCTGGCCGCAGCCGAGGCCGAACTGGCGCGCGCCGAGGGCCGGGCGTGGCGCGCGATCCGATCAGGCGCTGCCGCGCTTGCCAGTCAGCCAACGCGCCGCGCGTGGCGCGGTCTCGCCGCTGACTGTCTGCGCATTCTTACGCCGCCACGGACCCGGGGATGAAATTGTTCGATGCCACCGAGGAAGCCACGCTCGACGGCGCGCGGCGTCTGCGGCAGACGCTCCAGCGCGAGTTGACCAACACTCGGATCAGCCAGGACATCGCCAGCGATCTCTGCCTTGCGGTCAACGAAGCAGCCGCAAACGCGGTCATTCATGGGCGGCCCGCGCCGTCCTGGGTGCGTGTTCAGGTTGCGGTTCGCGGCAAGGTCCTGGAGGTGGCGATTGCCGATGACGGTGGACCGTTTGACGACTTCCCGGCGCGCAGCAAGGCGGCCGCTGACTGCGCACCGATCGAACCGACGGAGCGTGGGCTCGGCCTTCCGCTGATCCATCAGGTGTTGAGCGAGCTCGCCTATGAGCCGGGGCCGCCAAACGTGATGCGCGGACGCCGCAAGCTCTATCGGGCGAGGCCAGCCCTGTTGCTGGTCGAGGACAGCGAGACGTTGTTGCGGCTTTATGCCGGCCTTATGAGCGCGCGCTTCCGTGTCAGGACGGCGCTGACGGTCGCGGAGGCGCGCGAAACCCTGTTGGCGGAGCCGATCGACATCATTGTCGCCGACTTCCATCTCGGCAGCGACACCGCGGTTGATTTGCTGCAAGCGATCCAGGACGACAACCTCGACCGGCCAATACCCACTGTGCTGATGACTCAAGATCGCGAAACCGCGATCGAAGACGCCGTGCTGCGCGCGGGCGTTGAGCAATTCCTGTTGAAGCCGATCACGCCCGATGCGCTGAACCGCGCCGTGGATCTCGCGCTATCGGGCCACCAGAAGCGGCTCAGTCACTTCTTCTCCTATTTCGGGCGCGATGCGCAGACGTTGCTGACCCCCCGTCTGCCCCTGGAATTCGATGGGTACCGCTGCCGCGTTCTTCATGCGACCGCGCTATGGGGCGGCGGCGATTTTACCCTGTATCTGCCGGCCGCCGGCCGCCAGCGCGTCGTCCTGGGCGATGCGATGGGGCATGGCCTGCCAGCAAAGGCGACCGCTCTGACATATGCGGCAATGCTACGGACGATCGACGCGCTCGGCGACGAGGAAGCTGGGGGGTTTCTACAGCGGCTTTCGGCGGCTGTCGGCCATCCGCATTTTCCGCCTGGCATGATCGCGACGGTCATCGCCTGTGATCTTTTTGCGGATGGCCGCATCGCGGTGGCGAGCGCTGGTCACCTGCCGCCGGCTGTTCTAGCGGCGAGCGGATGCCGCATCGGCGCGCACGGCGGACCGGTCCCCGGTTTCGACGACAAGGCGACGTATCGGGTTGAGAGGCTCCGCCTCGCACCGGGCGAACGGCTCATCCTCATCACGGATGGCCTCGACGCAGAGGGCATGGCGCAAGGCGATTTTCCAGCAGAACTGGCTGAACGCTTGACCGCTTCGCGGCGGGCGACCCTGGAGGAGCTTTGCCGCACCGTAACGGATTGGGCAGCTACTTCGCTCGGAGCCGCGCCCAGCGATGATTGGACTGCCATCATCATTGAGCGGACGGCGTAGCCGCGCCGGCTTTCGGCGGCTGAATAACGGCGCGTCCCGTCACGCGAGCATAAATCTCCGCCAGTCGCGCCATGCCGGTTTCAGCCGAAAAATGGGCGCGCGCATGGGCGTGCGCGGTTCGCGCCAACTGTGCACGCGCGCTTGGGGGCATCACCGACCACGCATGTACGGCTTCGGCCGCGGCCCGCAAATCGCCCGCCGCAAACAGCCAGCCGGAAACGCCCGGCGCCACTACGCGCGGCAGTCCGCCGACGCGCGCCGCGACGATCGGCACGCCCCGCGCGATACCTTCCAATGCGGCCATTGGCAGCCCTTCAGCGCGCGAAGGCATGATGAGCAGGCCGGCATCCGTCCAGATTTTCGCCGGCTCGCGCGCGAAGCCGTGGAACAGGACCTCGCGGCCATATTCCGCTTCCAGCCGGTCACGCAGCGGACCGTCTCCGAACACATGCCAATCCCGCCCGCCGAAGCGCCGTGCAAGCGCGCAAAACAGGTCGGCTCCCTTTTCGCGCGCCAGCCGGCCAACGAAGATGATGCGTCTGCCAGGCGGAGGCAGGGTCTCGGGCATCTCAACGAAGTTCTCAAGAAGTTCGGCGCGGAAGGGCAGACGGCGCTGAATCTCCGCGCTGACGGCGATGCGCGGCGCCAGAAAGCCGCTCCATTCATCGAACCATTGATAAAGGCCCACGGGGAACGGTTCGCGCAGACCGGCATGATAGGAGGTGATCAGCGGCGTGTTTGTCTGCAGGCTCACCAACCGCGAGAGGATGTTGGCTCGGTAGCCGTGGGCGTGGATAAGCGTAGGGCGCTGCGTGCGGACCGATCGCATCAGCCCGCGAAGCCCACCGCTGAGCCGCTCGACCGGCAGGCCAGCGTGGCGGAACATCTCGAAGCTTGGATGCGCTTCGAAGGCCGTGAGAAGAACGATCTTGGCCTGTGCGCCGCGCGCGATGAGATGGCGGGTGATCAACTCGACATGCCGTTCGATCCCGCCAACAGTGCGGCTGTCCAGAAGCTGCCAGATCATGTGCGCTCCGACAGAAACCTGCTGCGGAGCGCCTTGCCGGCCAGCCAGCGGCTCAAGCGCGGCGCGACAATGCGCAGCCGTCCGGCTTCGCGCGCCAACTCCGCGGCCAGCGTCGGGTTGAAGCGATCGTTGAGGATAAGCCCGGCAAGCTCGATGCGGCTTGCGTCGAGGAGGTTCATGGCGGAGGCAAAGGCCGTTCGATCGATCTGGCCGGCCAATGCAACCAGATAGATGCGCCGGCAGGCCGCTGCCGCTGCTGCGCCGTCAACCGCACGCGTCCCGATTTCCCGCAGCGGGGCAATGTCCGCGACGATCGTGTCGTATTTCCCGAGTTGATCAAGGCCCCGCCGCAGACTTGAGATGTCGGTAAGGCTCAGTCCATTGGCGTGGCAAGCGGCCGGCAGGCAGTCGAACCCGCCGGCATCGGGCAGAGCGGCCTTGGCCGGCTCGGAGTCTAGGCGCCAGCCGTCGGCCGCTTCGGCAATCGGGCGGGACAGTTGGAGCAGTAATGTTCGCTGACCGGACCGCGCCGCGAAGGCCGCCAGCCCTGCGCACAGGGTGGAGACGCCGCTCTGCGCGTCTACACCGGCCACCGCGATGATGCGTTGGCCCTGGCCCCAGTTCGTCAGCGCCAGGGAGCGGATCTGCGGCTGCCAAGCGTCGACCATCGCTACTCGCTGGGGTTGAAGAGTTGATAGGGCTGAAGGATCGCCATGATGTTGCGCATGGTGTCGGCGGCCTTCTGCAAGTCGTCCTCGGTCTCCTCCGGCACATAGATTGTGTCGCCAGGCCGGATGACCGGCAGGCGCGATATGTCGGCGGTTTTGGCAAACTTGAGAAGGTCGAAATAGGAGGCCTGCGCCTCATGCGCGCTCATGTTGACAATCAGGATCCGGTTCTGCAGCGCGGTCGGCGTCGGACCGCCGGCAGCCGCCAGGATGTCCAGTATCGTCATGAATTCGCTGTAGCGGTAATGGCCTGGTTTCGCCACGGCGCCGAGAACCCGAACCTGATCGGTCAATGGCTCATCCAGCAATTCGGCGTTTTTGCTCGGCACGAAGATCACGTCGCCGGTCCTGACGGAGGCAAGCACGCTGGGGTCGCCGGTCAGAAAGTAGCGCTCCAGATTAACGCGCTGGATGTCCGGATAGCGCCTGCCGCGCCGCGAGACGCGGATGTTGCGCAGGTCGGCCTGTTCCGTCGGACCGTCGGCGGCGGTCAGGATATCCAGAAAACTCATCGCCGAATTGAAGGCATAGCGGCCTGGCCGCCCCACCTCGCCCATGATGTAGATCGAGCGGTCGGAGGAAAGCCGGACCCATTGCGCCTTGTTGTCGTTCGGGTCGGTCGGCAGTTCAGGCACCATGACCACGGTTCCCGCCCTAATACGTGGCACATTCGTCAAAGACCCGCCGTCCTCGATGAACCCATCGAGATCGAAGACCCGGCTCTGCGCGACGGAGGCGCCGCGATCGATAATGCGCAGATTGGCTAGATCTGCCTGTGAAGTCGGACCGCCGGCGTGGGCCACCAAGTCAAACAGCGACATCTCGTCGGACCATTCGAACCGTCCAGGCCGCTTGACGGCTCCCAGGACCTGCACGGCCCTGCTTGGCGGCACACTGAGCCAGGAGGGCTCAACTCTTTCGATTTTCTCCGGGATGAAAATCGCATCGCCCGGCGCGACTTCTGGCAATGCGCCCGCGCCTGTCTCCGTATAGGATTGCAGGTCGAATTTTTCGACGCCGCCTCCGGTCCGGATAATGCGGATTTGCCGTGTGTTGGCGAAACGGTTCGGTCCGCCGGCATTGGCCAGCAGTTCCATGAAGGTGGTGTCGGCCTGCGCCTCGTAGGCGCCGGGGCTTGCCACCTGCCCCATGATGTAGATGGTGCGCGCGCCGCCCCTCACTTCCTCGGTTTGGCGCGGCACGAAGATGGTCGCCCCCGGGCTCAAGGCAGGCAAAAGGGTGTCGTCGCCGGTGTCAAGGTAAGCCTCCAGGTTGAATGTGACCGGCTCGCTGCCGCTGAGCACCCGGATTTGCTCGACCGAAGCGTAACGGGTGACGCCGCCGGCGCGCAGCAGCATGTCGACCACGCTGATCCCGGGCTTGAACGCGTAGGACGCCGGATTGTTGACCTCGCCGAACACGCGCACCGCCGAGGCTTCGTCAGCCGCGTCGCCGGCCTCAGCGAGGTCGCGGCCGTCGAAGTCCACGTAAACGTTGCCGGTGACGGGCGAGGCTGGCACGAAGATGATGTCCAGCGGCTTGAGCCCGGGCAGCAGATCCGCGTTGCCGGTGTCAAGAAACGCCTTGTAATCGAACGGGATGCGCTCGCCGTTGCGCTGGACGTGCATTCGGTCAAGCTGTGCGCCTTCGGCAAGGCCGCCGGCCGCCGCGATCGCGTTCTGCACATTGGCGTCGGCCGCGAGATCGACCTGGCCCGGCTGGTTAACGTAGCCGCCGACCTGCACAATGAGGCGTCGTTCCTTCAGGATGACGCGCAGGCGCTCGATGTTTTTGTAGGCCGCTGCGAGCGCCTCACGCAGGCGCGTTCGGGCTGCATCGAGCGTTTCGCCGGCCAATGCTAAGGGACCGATTTCCGGCAGAACGATCTGGCCTGATCGGTCGAGTTGAAAATCGCCGGTCAGAGCGCTTTCGCCTGGCATGATGAGTGTCAGGATGTCTCCCGGCGTTAAGGGCTGGTTTGCGACACGCTCCACGGAGGTTGCCCAGTCACCCGTTTGAGCCAACGCGGTCGTGCAGTGGAACCAAGCCACCATGAGCACGGCCAGACAGGCACAAGCACGCATCAACCGGGGTTCAACCATTCTCGAAAGCATCCAGCCGCTCCGGCTGTCCGGTATCGCGTGGCAGCTCCGGCGGGTGGAACGGGCCGAGCGATGGATCGATCCGCGCCATGACGGCCCAGGCGGCGTCCGCCGTCTCCCGATAATCTTGCAGCAGTCCGCCAGCATGTTCACGGTGTGCCCTGATCACCAGCAGTTGCGCTTCAAGCATGGGTGCGGGATGTGTTTTCAGCGCGCCTTCGTTGATGAGCCGACGGAACGCCTTGCGCAGGGCCAGCAGAACCGGATCGGTTGCGCGCTCCCGCTCAGCGAGGCCGCCGCGCGCTTCCTTCGGCCATGAAACGCAGCCCTGCAGACCCGACACCGCAGCGAATGCGATCAAGATTGCAGCCCAGGCCCGGCGTGAGACGCTCGTCATGCTCCATATCCGCGCACCAAGGCATCATGAGGCCGGGTAAGAGCGCCTAACCCGCAAGCAAATGCGCCATGCGCAGGTTGTGGAACAGCTTGCGCGGCTGCGCACGGACGCGGCACAAGCGCAAATCATGCCCGCTGGCCCGGAGGCGCTTGTAAAGAAAGACGATGCCCCCGATGCCAGAGGAGTCGATGAAGTCGACCCGCGAGAGATCGAGCTCCACGTCATCGCCGCTGTCGGCAAGCCGTTCAAGCTCTGGACGCAAGCGGCGCATGCCGGCGGCGTCCATGTCCTCGAGGATTTCGAAGCTAACCGTCAAAGGCGACGCTCTCGAATTGGTTCATTAGAATCAGTTCTATAAGCCTCACTCTAGCGTGCGATATGGGTATCGCAACTTAAAAGAGCGCATGTCAACAGATGCACGCTCAGCGTGTTAAAGACTCTGCTTGCTTACCGGCTTTCACTGAAACCGCGCAGGGCAGCGATCAGGGGGGCCGCCCGGTCCCCGAGTTTATCCGCCAGCAGGGCGACCTCGGCGTCGGCGCCGCCGCGGCTGACCTCCAGCAGTTCCGCGCCGGTTACGGGATCCCCGAGCTGAGCAAAGATCGCCGAAAGGCTGTGCACTTCTCTCCTGATCGCGTCCCGGTCTCCCGCCAGCGCTGCCCGCTTGAGCACCATCCGGGTTCGCTCCAACTCGGTCTCGAAGGTCTGAGCCAACTCTTCGAGCACATTCGCATCCAGGGTATCGGCAAGTGCGCCAATGTTGAGCGATGCTTCACTCATCTCGGTTTCCTCTCTGTCGCAATCCTGATTGTAAAGTGTGGTCACTGACCTTTGCCCAGCGCCATGACGCCCACAGTTCGCACGATGATTGACAAATCGGTCGCCAGCCAACTGCGCCAGCGGGTCAGCCGCATGGCATAGGCGTGGTCGTACATCACCTTCGAGCGCACATCCTCGATGTTGGTGTCATAGCGCTGGCTGACCTGGGCCAGTCCGGTGATGCCGGGCCGCAGGCCGTAGGTGCGCTCGGTATAGAACGGGATCTCGCTTTCCAGCCTGGCGAAAAAGCTCGGCCGCTCGGGGCGCGGGCCGACAATCGACATGTCGCCGCGCAGCACGTTGATCGCCTGGGGCAGCTCGTCGATGCGGCTCTTGCGCAGGAACCGGCCCACTGGCGTGATGCGCGGGTCGTTCTGCGACGCCCATACCGGCCCGGTGCGCGCCTCTGCGTCCACGACCATCGTGCGGAACTTGATGAGCTGGAACAGCCGCGTGCGGTCATGCTCCTGCCGGCCGACGCGAAGCTGCCGGTAAAAGATCGGGCCGGGACTGCTCAGCTTGATCGCGGCGCCGACAGGAATAAGGACGAGGATCAGCACAACGAGCGCCGCCATGCCACACGCCAAGTCGAGCGCCCGCTTGCTGACCCAGACCTGGGGCGGAATGTAGTCCGGCGTGTTCGGGCGGTCGGGTCCGGCGTCTGCGCGTTTCCATGGCCCGCGTTTCAGCCGGAGGAGATAGCGCACACTGCCGATCAGCGCCGCGGCATAGCCCTCGACAAGATATACCCACCATTCCAATGGCCTTGGCAGCCAGCGCGGCCGCGCATGGATCGCCCAGCCAGCGAAGGCGAGGCCCGCCGCCGCGCCCGCCAGCAGCGCCTGAAACAGCGCGACGCCTTGCAGCGCCAGCACCGCGGTCGACGCGAGCAGCAACACGAGCAGGAATGACATGAAAGCGCGCAGCATCTTCCCCGATGCGAACACAAAAGCGAGACCTGGCCGGCGCGGATCAGCCAACCGCCACAGCCGCAGGGCCTGTTGCAGATTGCCCGCGCCAATGCGCTGCCGGCGGCGGAAATCCAGTTGCGGCGAGGCGGTCTCCAGTTCCCTCACGGCGATTCCCTCGTCGTAGATTGCGCGGTAGCCTTGCGCGACGATCTCCATCGGCAGCATGAAATCATCGTTGATGGTGTCTTCAGGCAGCGGCGCCGCCAGCTTGCGCCGGAACACGTAAAATGCGCCATGCGCGCCCATCGGCGCGGCGACAGCGGCTTCGGCCGCCTTGATGCGTCGCTGATATTCCCAGTAGGCGCGCTCGCCCTCGCTCCCGGGCGAAGCGAGATGATAGCTGCCGCAAACCACGCCGACCTCCGGATCGGCAAAATGGGCGGCGGCCTGCCTCAGCGCATCGCACGGCAGTTCGGCGGAAACGTCAGTCAACGCGACAAGCTCTGCGCGGGTGGCGGCCAGCCCGGCGTTGAGCGCGGCCACCTTGCCGCGATTGTCGCGATAGCGCAGCAGATGAAAGCGCAGGGTATCGTTCAGATCGTCGAGCGCCGCCAGCGCGTTCTCGTATGTCCTGTCCGTGCAGCCATCCAGGGCAACAATGACCGAAAGCTTCTCGCGCGGATAATCGAGCGCGGTCAGATTGACGACCTTGCGCGCGATAAAGGCTTCCTCGTTATGCGCCGGCATAACGATCGCGATGCTTGGAAGCACGCGCGGGACCGGAGGCCGCGGAGGCGGCGGGCGCGACCGGGCGAGCGCGCGCAGCGCGAGCGGATACACCGCGTGATGATAGACAAATGCACCAGATGTGACGGCGAAGAGCGTCTCAGCCAGCATCCGCGTCTCCCGTCAAACGGCGGTATGCCGCCAGCGTATGATGCCAGTCGAAAGCCTGGTTCACGAAGCCGCGCGGGGACACCTGCGGTGAAGCCTCGAGGCTTGCGGTGAGCGCAGCGGCCATCGCATCGGGATCGCCCGGCGGCACGAGACGTCCGGTCTGCGGGCAAACCGCCTCGGCCACGGACCCGACCCGCGTCGCGACGACAGGAACGCCGCAGGCCTGCGCCTCCAGCAGCGATCGCGGCAGACCCTCGGCATGCGAAGGCAGCGCGAAAACATCGAGCCCGGGCAGCAACGCGGGGATATCATCCCGATGGCCCAGAAACGTGACGCGCGCCCCAAGGCCGAGCGCATCCGCCTGCGCGCGAAGCGCCGCCATCTCGGGGCCGTCGCCGATCACGACAAGCCGCGCCGGGCGCACAAGCCGCGCGAATGCATCCAGAAGGTCACGGTGCCCCTTCACCGGCACGAGGCGTCCAACCGTCCCGATTACAGGCTCCTTGCCCGATAGCCCCAATGCCGCACGCGCGGCCCCACGCCCCAACGGCTTGTACCGGTCGAGGTCAATGCCGGTCGCGATCACATCGATGCGCGCACAGGGCAGGATCTTCCTCAGTGTATCCGCCGCGCCCTCCGACAGCGCGACATGCGTTGGCCGCACGAGCCGCTCGGCCAGCCGCGTTAGCAGGCGATGGCGCGGGTGTGCGTCATAGTGCCAGACATCATGCTCGACGTGGATTATGCGCGGCACGCCCGCCAGGCGCGCGGCCAGCCCGCCGTATAGGAGCGGGCCGATGTGGTGCAGCACCACGGCGCGCGTTCGCAGCGTTCGCAAGCGCCGCTTCAGCCGACGCAGCACACCGGGGCGCAGACCGCCGCCCGAGTCCATCCCCTCGACCACCTTCGCAATGGGCGCCAGAGCGGGCCAGTCGGCGATAAGCGCGTCGCTCGCGCCCTGCAGGCTGATGATCCGCGCGCGCCCATCGCTTGCAAGCACCAGATCGCGCGCCAGGGTTTCGATGCCGCCCGGGGCCATGTGCTCGACCACGTGCACGATGGGGTGCAGCAGCGCCTGCATCGGCTGCGCGGGCGGCAATGTTCGGCGCGCGGTTTCGAGGGCAAATGCAATTTTTGGTTGTATAGACATGGACTTGGTCACGATTTGTCTCAGCAGTCCGCGCGGCCGGCTGACTGCTCGGCGGGTTGCAGCGCTGAAGCAGCATACTTGACAAAAAGGACCGAAATACTCGTAAACCCAAGTCCAGGAAGCTTAATCAATGTCGTGATGAATTATCTGATAAGTCGAAGCGCATTATCCGAAAGGGTTAGCATTTTCCTAAGCGGTTCGTTCACGCCTCCACGGTAGAGTGCGCGGTGCAACTTAAAGTTGAACAGCTCACGCGAGGGTAAGGCGCTCGCGGGTAGGAGGCGGAGCCGCAATGACAGTTCTCGTTACAGGTGGTGCGGGCTATATCGGCGCACACGTCGTTTACGATCTGCTCGATCGCGGCGAACAGGTCGTGGTTCTGGACAATTTATCCAGTGGTTTCCGCTGGGCCGTTCCCCAAGCGGCCGAATTAATCGTCGGCGACGCTGGAGATTCACAGCTGCTGTCAGAGGCGATTGGCCGCTTCGGCATAAACGAAATCATCCACTTTGCTGCATCGACGGTGGTGCCGGACTCAGTGGCCAATCCGTTGGCCTACTATGCAAACAACACCTGTGTCCTGCGCAGCCTGATGGATGTGGCCTGCCACGCCGGGATCGCGCGCGTGATCTTTTCCTCCACCGCCGCGGTTTACGGCACGCCGCAAAACGCCATCGTGGACGAGACCGCCCGGCTCAAGCCGATCTCGCCTTATGGCGCCTCGAAGATGATGAGCGAGCGGATCATTACGGATGCCGCCGCGGCAGGCGGACCGGCCTATGCCATTCTGCGCTATTTCAACGTTGCGGGCGCCGACCCGGCCGGCCGCGCGGGCCAGTCGACGGCGGGCGCGACGCATCTCATCAAGGTGGCTTGCGAGGCCGCCACGGGGCTGCGACCCGGCGTGACCGTGTTCGGCACCAATTACCCCACGCCCGACGGCACCTGCGTCCGCGACTATATCCACGTTTCGGATCTGTCTGACGCGCATCTGCAGGCGCTCGATCATCTGCGCACGGGCGGCTCGCCAGATGTCTTCAATTGCGGATATGGCCACGGCTTTTCCGTGCGAGAGGTCATTGCCGCGGTCAAGAAGGTCTCGGGCGTCGATTTTCCGGTCGCGCTCGGCGAGCGCCGCCGCGGCGATCCTGTTGCTCTCATTGCGGCCGCTGGAAAGATCCGCGCAACGCTGGGCTGGCAGCCGCGATTCGATGATCTTGAGACGATCGTCGAACATGCGCTTGCTTGGGAACGCCATCTTGTGGAGCGCATGGCGGGCCAGGCCCGGCTTGCGGGTGAATGAGCATGGCCAGCAAATACTTTGGCACCGACGGCATCCGTGGACAGGCCAATCGCGGGCATATGGCGCCCGGAACGATCCTGAGGATCGCGATGGCGGCCGGGCGCGCCTATCGCGGAGCGGGCCCACGTCCGCGCGTGGTCATCGGCAAGGACACACGGCTCTCCGGCTACTCGGTCGAGGCGGCGCTCGTCGCCGGATTTACCGCCGTTGGAATGGACGTGTTCCAACTTGGCCCGATGCCAACGCCGGCTGTGGCGATGCTGACCCGCTCGATGCGCGCCGATCTCGGCGTCATGATCTCCGCCTCGCACAATCCGTTTCGCGACAACGGCCTCAAGTTTTTCGGCGCGGACGGCTTCAAGCTGCCGGACGCCGTGCAAGATGAGATCGAGGCGGCCATTGAGCAACCCGAGGCGGATCATCTCGTGCAGCCTGACGGCATGGGCCGCGCCCGCCGCGTCGAAGGGGCCCAGGAGCGCTACATCGAATTTGCCAAGCGCGCCTTCCCTCGCGACCTGACGCTGGAAGGGCTGCGTATCGTCGTGGACTGCGCGAATGGCGCGGCCTACAAGGTGGTGCCCCAGGCGCTGTGGGAGCTGGGTGCGGAGATCGTACGGATCGGCGCAGACCCCGATGGCACGAACATCAACGAGAAAAGCGGCTCGAACACGCCGGAGATCATGGCGGAAAAGGTCCGCGAGGTTCGCGCCGATATCGGTATTGCGCTGGACGGAGACGCCGACCGGCTGATCGTCTGCGACGAGCGTGGAGCCGTGGTCGATGGCGATCAGCTCATGGCCCTGATCGCACGTTCGTGGAAAGCGCGCGGCCGGTTGACCAGCGATACGGTCGTGGCCACCGTGATGTCGAACATGGGCTTCGAGCATTATCTCAACACGTTGGGCCTGACGCTAGCGCGCACGCCGGTGGGCGATCGCCATGTGATTTCCGAGATGCGCAAACGCGGCGCCAACCTTGGCGGCGAAGCGTCGGGCCACATCATCCTCTCAGATTACGCGACCACCGGCGACGGATTGGTCAGCGCGCTGCAGGTGCTCGCTTGCCTGGTTGAAGACGGCGCAAAGATGAGCGCGCTTGGCCGGGTGTTCGAGCCGCTTCCGCAAATCTTGCGGAGCGTGCATTACGATGGCGGCAAACCGCTCTCGAAACCATGCGTGAAAAAGGTGATCGCTGGGGCGCAAGCCCGGCTGAATGGCCGGGGCCGTCTGGTCATTCGGCCGTCGGGGACCGAGCCTGTGATCCGCGTCATGGCCGAAAGCGAGGATGGCAAGTTGATCGACGAACTGGTCAACCAGATCGCCGAAAGCATCGCCTCGGGTTGAGCTGCTCAAACCGGTTGGCAGGTGGTCCGCGCGTGCTGCGCCGCCGGGTCCCCGCCTCCGGCTTCGTCTATCAGCTGCGTCAGCGCCGCCGCCTGTGCCTTCAGCGTGAAGTTGCGCTCGACATGGGCGCGCGCCGCACGGGTAAAGTCGCGACGCTCTGCTTCGCTCCATTGCACCGCTGACGCCAACGCCGCTGCCAAACCGGACCTGTCGCCCGGCGGAACCAGCACGCCCATGCCAGGCAGCACCATTTCCTTCACGCCCATGTAGCGCGTGGAAATCACGGGCAGGCCCATCGCCATCGCCTCTTTGACAACCAACGGGCCGCTGTCGCGCTCGCCGTTTGGGCCGTCCTTGAACGGCGCGGCCAATGCCAGATACGTCCGGCCATGCGACAGGAACCAGTCGCGCTGCCGCGCGCCGAGAAAGCGGACCCGGTGCGCCACGCCAAGGGTGGCGGCCAGTCGTTCGAGATCGGCGCGCGCGGGCCCATCCCCGACAACATCCAGATGAAGGCGCGCGGGGACGTGCAAATCGGCAAGCGCATGTAGCAGATCATCGACGCCCTTCTGCGGGACAAGCCGACCGATGAACAGCAGCTTGCCGTTATGCGGGCCCTCGCGATAGGGGAACTGGCCGGCATCGATGCCGCAATAGACCACACGGATCTTCGCCTGCGCGGAGATCTCGCGAAGGTCGCGCGCCATGTCTTCGCATGTGGCCAACGCAAAATCGATGTGGGTCAGCTTGGCGAACAAGTCCTCTGGTTCGGCATAGACGTCATGGCCGTGGGCAATGAAGGAAACGGTCGCCCCGGCCAACCGCGCCGCTACGATGGCGTGCGCCGCCGCGCCGCCGGCAAAATGGGCATGCACATGCTGACAGCGGGCACCACGGATCACCGCTGCAATCTTGGCTGCGTTCCACAACAATGAGCGGCGCGGCAGCAACTGCTGTGCACGCGCGAAGGCCAACGCGCGGACCAAGCCCGTGCCGGAGGTCGTAGCTCTGGTTGCGGTGGTTGCGGGGATTTCACCGAGCCGGATGGCGTTCTCGGCCAGCAGGTGATCGACATCCTGCCCGGGCTCGCTCGCCGGGGTCATGGCGATAAGGGTGATCGTATGCCCGCGCGCTTGCATTGCGCGGATTTCATCGCCGATAAAGGTTTCAGACAGAACCGGAAAGTGCGTAACAATATAACAAATTTTCATATGACCACCTCCGTCCCAATTTCTTGTATTAGACAATGGAAATCGAAACCGAGAATGAATTCATGCCAGACAGATGATTGCCGGGGATTAATCGATCATATATTTTTTCTGCTGCATGATGAGGAAAAGCAAAAAATCTGACGCATGCGGTTTATAGATGCGTTCTCTGATTCAGAGATTGATCGAACAAGTTGGATGCGACGTCATCATACCGTCCCGGAACAATTATTGATCCAGAACCTGGGCGCGTCCTCTGTTCGTCACGCCAGCCAAACACGGGCGCAACGAGCCTTATCTGCGCTATTTGCTCCGCGAGTGTCCGCGGCTGCAACACAAGCGCGGTGGCGATGCCTGAAGCCATCTTATCATGCCGTCGATTCCGGCTA
>CAZYUT010000031.1:15419-19222 GCA_964650735.1 uncultured Hyphomicrobiaceae bacterium | reverse complement strand
CTAGACTGGACACTCGCCATGGCTCCACGCGGACGCGCAGAACGCCAGCTTGACGAGGAAATCTCCGAGCGACACGCCGGCCGCCTCCAGTAGCGCAACTATCCCGACGAACAGCCCGAAAGCGAGCGCTGCCGCCGGGATGTACCACAGCCGCGACAGGCGCAGCGCCTGTGCTGCTTTCTGCTGCACGGAGGGGCGCAGTTTCGCCGGGGTCTCGTCCGGCTCAGCGGCGCCGTAGTCCATCACCGCAGCATTCTGGAACCCGCCCTGCGCATGGGCGCCGCCTTGAGCATATTGCGGCATGTCCTGGTAGTAGTATGTCCCCTGCGCGTCAGCCTCATGCGCGTGCTGCTGCGTCCAGCCATGACCTGGGTTATCCCAGTTCTCGCGCAAGCCTGCCGCAGCCTCGGCCGCGCCCGGCGTCCACGCCGCCGCGACACCCGCCAGCCCGCGCGTGATGTGAACGAAGGTCGGCACCAGGGTCGTGACGAGCATGCCGATGACGAACAGGCCTTCGCTCAACGGCGCTTCGTTCGCGCGCGTCACGATATCCCGCCAGTCGAACGCATCGCGCCCGGTCACCGACAGTATCGCGTTGATGATTTCAATGCCGTTGGGCAGCAGTACGACCAGACCGAGGAAAAGCACGATCGCAGCGGCCAGATCGGCGCTCAACTCCAGGATCAGCAGACCGGCTCCGCGCCATGTCGGCCTTACCAGAGCAACGCGGCGCAGGAAAAACCGTGTGATGATCCAGGATAGCCAGTCGAGCAGCGCGTTGACCATTGGCAGCAAAACGAAAAACAGCAGCAGCAAAAATGCGAACTTTCCCGCGAAGGCCAGCGCCGCGATCGTGAGCCCGAGCAACAGCGCCATCGCCGCCGCCGTCCCCGCCGCGGCGAGCACCCCGGCCAGCGTGAAGGCAAGCGCGAAGGCCGCGATAATGGCAAGGACGATCGTTCCGGCCTCGGCGAACGCGCCTGCGACTGTCGAGGCGATAACGAAGGCGATGGCGAACGCGATGATGACCGCCATAGCGCCCAGCACAACGCGCGCAATCAGCCGGATGAGCTCTGAATCGCCCCCGACAAAGCGCCAGAAATTGTTGCCGAGCCGGTAGAGCACCTGGAAGACGCGGTGCGCCAGATACCCGCCTGCGGCTGTAAGCGCGAGGAACACTGCAATCTCGTAAGCCGCAATCTCACCGCGCGCAGCGCCAGCGACAATGAGCGTGGCGACGAACAGGACCGCCGGGTAGACGAACGCTATGGCGATGCAACGCTCCAGCGCCTGCCCGCTCATCGCCGGGCCGAACCAGGCGTCGAGCCAGCCGTTCAGTTCGCGGATGGCCAGACGATAGCGGCCGAATGGCCCGACCCCGCCGAGATGGTCGCGCAGTTGTGCGCGGCTCTCGGGGTCCGCGAGGCGCTCCTCGAGCGAACGCCCCGGAAAGGGCAGCAGCCAGAGGAGAATCCAGATCAGGAGGATCAGCAGCGCAACCGCAGCGCCGGTCATGCCCCAGCCCTGCCAGGCGATAAACGTGTTCGCCGCCGCTCCCGTCTCCATACGCAAGGCCCCCGGTCCAATGACGCCTGGCCCGGGACGCGCCGCCCCGAACCGGCTTGCCGCCTGCCATGCCTAACAGGCGGTTCCGCACGATCGGTTGACAGCATCCTGACGCGCTTGCGCCGCTGCCACCTTCGATGATCAATACGGCACAGCCGGGCTGGCCCGCAAGTGTTTACGGGCTGGCGGCAAAGAGCTGAGACGCGGTGCGTCTGTCCAGGCGTTCTTTCAGTAGGACATCACCGGATCCAGGTCCTTCGCCTGCTTCACCCAGCCCTCGACCTGTTTGAGGCTCGGAAGCTGGCGCACGAGCTTCTTTTTTTCGTTCGCCTCGACCATCGCCTTATGAAGGTTGTCCGGCTTCCGGTTCCGCAACTCCTTGACCGTATCGACGCCGGCAACCTCAAGCAGCTCCGAGTATTCCTCGCCAACGCCCTTAATGCGCATCAGATCGCACATGTTGGCCCACTGGAGGATTTTCTTCTCGTCAATACCCGTTTGTTCCGCGACCTCCTTGCGGCCCTTCCGAGACGCGCCCCGCTCCAGAAGATGATGTGTCCGTGTAATTCCATGACTGCGAAGGATTTCCGCATTCTTTGGGCCAATTCCTTCGATTTTTTCGATTGCGTAGCTCATTTCCGGTTATCCTCCGCTCATGCCGAAGTCATCATCTCAGTTTTCGCCCCCTTTCAGGCAAGCAAAATGATGTTAACGCGGCACGCGGCAGGCACAAGTGCCCAGATACGGCCCAACCCTCCAATCGGTCAGCGTGAAAGGGTTTTTTTGTGGACAATCAAAGGGCTTTCGGCTGCTTTTGGACAATCCGTGCCAAAAGAGGGGCGGCATCGCCGGCGCGGCGGAAGAGATAGCGAATCGGAGTGGGAATTCATGAGCGGGTCGGATCGCGTTTTCATCGGCAAGAGCGACAAGCCGGAACATCTGCTGCTGAAGCTGGCGAACCGTCACGGCCTGATTACCGGCGCGACCGGCACCGGCAAGACGGTGACGCTGCAGATCCTGTCGGAAGGCTTTTCCGCGCAGGGCGTGCCGGTGTTCTGCGCGGATGTGAAAGGCGACGTGGCCGGGCTGGCGAAAGCGGGCGTGTCCAAGCCGTTCCTGGAGGAGCGCGCCGAGACCATCGACTTTGACGACTACACTTACGAAGGTTTCCCAACGGTATTCTGGGACCTGCTCGGCGAGCAGGGCCACCCGATCCGCACGACCGTGGAGGAAATGGGCCCGCTGCTGCTTTCGCGCCTGCTCGGCCTCAATGAGACGCAGGAAGGCGTGCTCAATATCGCCTTCCGGCTGGCGCGCGACGAGAACACGCCGCTTCTCGACCTGAAGGATCTGCGCGCGATAATGGTTAGCGTGTCGGAGCGCGCGAGCGAGCTTTCGGCTGAATACGGCAATGTTTCCACCGCATCGGTCGGGGCGATCCAGCGGCGGCTTCTGGTGCTGGAAGAGCAATCAGCGGAGCATTTCTTCGGCGAGCCGTCGCTGGATGTGCGCGACTTGATGCGCACGGCGGATGATGGGCGCGGGATCGTCAACATCCTGGCTGCCGACAAGCTGATGGCGAATCCCAGCCTTTACGCAACCTTCCTGCTCTGGCTGCTGGCTGAGTTGTTCGAGGAGCTGCCGGAAGTCGGCGACCCGGACAAGCCGAAGCTGGTGTTCTTCTTCGACGAGGCGCATCTGTTGTTCGACGACGCGCCGGACGCGCTTTTGCAAAAGGTCGAACAGGTCGTGCGGCTAGTGCGTTCCAAGGGCGTGGGCGTCTATTTCGTCACGCAGAACCCGCTGGACGTGCCGGACACCGTCTCAAGCCAGCTTGGCAACCGGATCCAGCACGCCCTGCGCGCCTACACCCCGCGCGAGCAACGCGCCGTGAAGGCGGCCGCGACGACCTTCCGGCAGAATCCCGAGATCGACACCGAGCGCGCCATCATGGATCTCGGCGTAGGCGAAGCGCTGGTCTCCACGCTCGATCCCAAGGGGCGCCCGTCGATGGTGGAGCGCACGCTGATCCGCCCGCCATCCTCGCGGCTGGGGCCGATCACGGCGGCCGAGCGCGCGGCGCTCATTGCGGAAAGCCCGCTGGCCGGGCGCTACGATGAACGGCTGGACCGTGAGTCGGCCTATGAAATCCTGAAAGAGCGCAGCGCGCGCAAGGCCGAGGCCGGCGGCGAAGCGGATGGCGGGCGGGCCGGCGAGTTCCGCATCCCCGAGCGCCC
>CAZYUT010000031.1:0-15319 GCA_964650735.1 uncultured Hyphomicrobiaceae bacterium | reverse complement strand
TCCACGTCCGAGCGGTTCTCGATCTCGCGGATCACCTCGCGCAGATGCTGCTCCAGATAGGTCCCGGAGTTGACCGACAGCGTGGAGTCGTCCACCGGCGCGCCATCGGAGATGACCATCAGGATGCGCCGCTGCTCCGGCCGGCCCGCCAGCCGGCGGTAGGCCCAGGACAGCGCCTCGCCGTCGATATTTTCCTTCAGCAGCCCCTCGCGCATCATCAGCCCGAGATTGCGCCGCGAACGCCGCCAGGGCTCGTCCGCCGCCTTGTAGATGATGTGCCGCAAGTCGTTGAGGCGGCCCGGCGCGCGCGGCTTGCCCGCCGCCAGCCAACGCTCGCGCGACTGACCGCCCTTCCACTGGCGCGTGGTGAAGCCGAGGATCTCGACCTTCACCCCGCAGCGCTCGAGCGTCCGCGCAAGAATGTCGGTGCAACACGCCGCGACCATGATCGGCCGGCCGCGCATCGAGCCGGAGTTGTCGATCAGCATCGACACGACCGTGTCGCGGAACTCGGTCTCGCGCTCGGCCTTGAATGAAAGCGGCTGGGTCGGGTCGGTGGCGACGCGCGCGAGCCGGCCGGTGTCGAGGATGCCCTCCTCCAGATCGAACTCCCAGGCGCGGTGCTGTTGGGCCAGCAGACGGCGCTGCAGCCGGTTCGCCAGACGGCTCACTGCCAGATTGTGGCTGGCGAGTTGCTTGTCGAGAAAGCCGCGCAGGCGCGTCAGCTCCTCGTTGTCGCAAAGTGCAGGCGCGGAGATAGTCTCGTCGAATTCGGACGTAAACACCTTGTAACCGAAGTCGTCTGGGGCCTCGATTACCGAGGTGTTGGGCCGTCGCGGTGGCCCCTCAGTGCGCTCGCTTCCCTGATCGTTCTCGCCGAACCGATCCATCTCGGCGAATTCGCTGATGTCGGTTTTCTCTGAGCCCTGGGCTTCGACGGACTGCTCGTCCTTCGCCTCCGCCGGGCGCTGTTCATCTTCGCCAGCGTCTTCGTTCTGCGCTTCGGTCTGCTCGCTGTCGGCCTCGTTCTCGGATTGCGACTGCTCCTCGCGATCATGCGATTGGTCCTCCGCGAGGTCGAGCGCCACCAGCATGTCACGCAGAATGCGGCCAAACTGCTCCTGATCCTCGACCACGCCAGCCAGATCATCCATCAGGTGCCCGGCGCGCTGTTCGATCATCGGACGCCACGCATCGCAAATCGGCCGGGCCTTTTCCGGCGGCGGCGCCCCGGTCAGCGCCTCCCGCACCAGAAGCGCCAACGCCTCGTCCGCCGGAGCTTCTTCGGCTTGCATGACCTGGCGCGCCGGCGCATCGTCATAGCGCGCGTTAAGCTTTGCGCACAGATTGTCGGCGACGCCGGCCATGCGCTGTGCGCCGACCGCCTCGACCCGCGCTTGCTCGACGGCCTCGAACACCGCGCGGGCATCGGCAGCCGACGGCGCCAGGCGCGCATGCAGCTTGCCGTCATGACACGCCGCCTTGAGAGCGAGTGCGTCCGCATGGCCGCGGATGATTGCCAGCTGTTCAGGCGACACGCGCGACGGCAAGTCAGGCACCCGCAGGGTATCGCCGTCGCGGCCCGGCTTGTCGGTGGTGAAGCTGACCTTGATCGCCGGGTTGCCAGCGATCGCGCGCGTGGTTCCGCTGATGGCGCGGCGCAGCGGTTCAATCAGGTCCGGTTTGCGTTTCGACTGAATGGCCATCGTTCAGACAGTTACGACAGCACGACGTTGGAGCCCGACTGCGGCAACTCTTCGCCGAAGCACCGCTGATAGAACTCGCCCACCAGGCCGCGCTCCAACTCGTCGCACTTGTTGAGGAAGCTCAGCGTGAACGCTGTCCCAACATCGCCGAAGATTTCCGCGTTTTCCGCCCAGGTAATCACCGTGCGCGGGCTCATCACGGTCGACAGATCACCATTGATGAAGGCGCTGCGGGTCAGATCAGCCAGACGCACCATTTTTGAGAGCGTCTCGCGGCCATCTGGCGTGTCGAAGGACTTAACCTTCGCGGCAACGATGCCGACCTCCTCATCGTGCGGCAGATAGTTCAGCGTCACGACGATCGACCAGCGGTCCATCTGCCCCTGGTTGATCTGCTGCGTGCCGTGGTAGAGACCCGAGGTGTCGCCGAGGCCGATCGTGTTGGTCGTTGCGAACAGGCGGAACGCCGGATGCGGGCGGATGACCCGGCTCTGGTCCAACAGCGTCAGCCGGCCCGAAACCTCCAGAACGCGCTGAATCACGAACATCACATCTGGCCGGCCGGCGTCATACTCATCGAACACCAGCGCGACATTCGACTGCAGCGCCCAAGGCAGGATGCCTTCCCGGAACTCCGTTACCTGCCTGCCCTCGCGCACGACAATGGCGTCCTTGCCCACGAGGTCGATCCGGCTGACATGGCTATCCAGGTTCACCCGCACGCACGGCCAGTTGAGGCGCGCGGCCACTTGCTCGATATGCGTAGACTTGCCGGTGCCGTGATAGCCCTGAACCATCACGCGGCGGTTGTGAGCGAACCCCGCCAGGATCGCCATGGTGGTGTCCTTGTTGAACAGGTAGTCCGGGTCCAGGTCCGGCACATGCGCGCTGCCCTGCGAAAAGGCAGGCACTTCCATGTCCGAGTCGATCCCGAAAACCTGCCGGACCGACACTCTCATGTCCGGCATGTTCTCCGCTGCCGTCATTTCAGCACTCATCAGCACTTATCCAGGGTCATCGTGTTTTCGTTTGCCGGTGGCGGCACTGCCGCCGGGCGCATTGTTCGCGAGGCGCCTGCAAGGGTGGTCGACACGTGCGCTCAGCACAAGCCGGTCTTCTTGAGGTACTTGTACGCCTGAATGACCTCGCGCAGTTTATCCTCGCTGCTGCGGTCGCCGCCGTTCTGGTCCGGGTGCAGCGTCATCACCAGGCTCTTGAACTGGGCGCGGATGTCGCTGGCCGAGGCGTCGGCGTCCAGCCCCAGCACCCGCAACGATTTCAGCTCGGCATTGTGCAATCGCCGTCCGTGAGGCTGGCTCATGCCCTGGCGCGGGTCTGCCGTCCCGAACATGCCGAGCGGTTCGGAGACATCAAAAGCATACGCGAAGGCCCGCCAATCATGCGCTTTTCCGCCGCCACCTGTTCCGGATCCGATGTTCCAGGTCGGCCGGTGGCCGGTCATCGCGGACTGCTGGAAGCTGGCAATTTCGTCATCGCTCATGCCGCGGAAGTAGTTATATTTCTGGTTGTACTCGCGCACATGCTCCCGGCAGTAAAAGAAATATTGCCCCTCGCGGCCGCGCCCTTTTGGCGCAGGGTGCGCGCCGGCACGCGTGCAACCCGGCCATTCGCAACGGCGGCCCGTTTGCGCGTCCTCCGGCTTACGGGTCGGCTTGACCCGGATGCGATCGAAATATGGCGAATCCAGCTTCATTGACGTCGTATGCGCTTCAACCGCTATATGGTGACGGAGTATGCTGCTTCGCCGCCACGGGCACAAGCTTTGGGGACACCATTGGCACCGTCCAGACACCGTCCAACGAAACTTGTGCCGCCCAAATCAGAAAGCTCTGGAGACTGTTGCATGTCCGTCGAGGAATCTATCCGCCAGCATCTCACCGAGGCGTTTTCCCCCATGGTGTTGCGCATCGAAAACGACTCCGCGCGTCATGCGGGCCACGCTGCGATGCGCGCTGGCGACCCTGCGTCGCCCGGCGAAACGCATTTCAAGGTGCATATCATCGCCGAGGCTTTCGAGGGCAAGTCCCGCCTGGAGCGCCATAGGATGGTCAACGACGCGCTGAGGGCCGAACTCGCGGGTCCGGTGCACGCGCTGAACATCAAGGCGCAGGCGCCGTCCGAAGCCTAGGCGGCTAGGCTTTCAGCCGCGGCGGCCAACACCTTGCGCATCACGCTTGGCAGCGCCTCGCCCGGCAGGTCGGCGGCGGGCACCCAGCGGCAGCCTTCGGGCGCGGGCGTCGCGGCGGGCAGGTCGGCAGCGAAGACATCGAGCGTCAGGTGAAAGTGCGTGAAAGTGTGCGTGACCGGCGCGAGCACACGGCGCCAATCCGCGGTCAGCGGGGCTTGGGCCAACAGCGCGGCTTGGGAGCGCGTTTCGCTACGCCAGTCGGTGGTTGGCGGCTCCACCATCGCGCCGAGCAGCCCCTTCTCCGGACGCCGGCGCAGCAGCACATGCCCATCAGCCCGGCGCGCCACGAAGGCCGCGCCCCGGCGCTGGGGACGCTCGGCCTTGGGCGCGCGCCGGGGCAGCGCCGCCGCGATGCCTTGCGCATGGCCCTTGCAGTCACCTCGCAGCGGACAGCGCGAGCACGCCGGCGTGCGCGGCGCGCAGATCGTTGCGCCCAGGTCCATCATCGCCTGCGCGAAATCGCCGGTCCGCTCGGTCGGGGTCAATGTCTCGGCCAGCGCGCGCAGATTCGGTCTCGCGCGGGGCAAAGGATCGTCGACCGCGAATAGCCGCGCAACCACGCGCTCGACATTGCCATCGACGACTGTCGCCGGCTCATCAAACGCGATCGCCGCGATCGCCGCAGCCGTGTAAGGTCCGATCCCCGGCAGCTTGATCAGCTCCGCCCCGGTGCGCGGAAACCGCCCGCCGAACTCGCTCGCCACAATCCGCGCTGTCTTGTGCATGTTGCGCGCGCGCGCGTAGTAGCCCAGCCCCGCCCAGGCGGCGAGCACATCTTCAAGCGGCGCGCGCGCCATATCCTCGATGCGAGGCCAGCGCGCCAGAAACGCCCGGTAGTACGGCGCGACGGCCTTCACCATGGTCTGCTGGAGCATCATCTCCGATAGCCAGACGTGATACGGGTCGGGCCGCTCGCCCCGCGCCGCGCGCCAGGGCAGATCGCGCCGCGCCGCGTCGTACCAGGCCAGCAAATTCTCCGCGATATCCACCGCCCGTATTTGCGGCACCTGCCACTCCCGAACGAATCACTATGCTCTGAACACTTACGTTTCTGACATAGGGGAGAGCATGGCGCAAACGACGGGGGGATCGGCTGCGAAACGGCTCAGGAAGCAGGCGGCTTCGCCAAACTTCACGCCGGACGCCCGCAGCCCATACGGCGCGCCGAAGCGCGCCAGCGCGTTCACGATGAGCCTGACGCGCCCGGCTTTCGAGAAATTCGGCTTTCCCGCCGCCGCGCTGCTCACCGACTGGGCCGCGATTGCAGGACCCGACCTTGCCAGCTACACCGCGCCGGAGCGCCTCAAATGGCCGCGCCAGCCGGACGCACCTGAGGATGCGCGCGGTCAGCCAGCCGCCACCCTCGTGCTGCGTGTCGAGGGGCCGCGCGCCATCGAACTGCAGCACCGCGCCCCCCAGCTTATCGAGCGCATCAACAGTTATTTTGGTTTTCGGGCCATCGCCCAAATCCGGCTCTATCAGGCTCCGCTTGCGCATTCGCGCGACAGCCGCCAGGCCCCGCCAAAGATCGTACCGCGTCCAGACCGCGACGGCCTCGTTGGAGCCATTCGCGACCCGCGCCTGCGTACGGCGCTCTCACGCATCGCCGCAGCCATCGACGCCTGAACGGCCCCACGGTCTGTTGCGCAGCAACAACACATATTTGTGACTTCGCAGGGCCGCAAAAATCCTCTGGAATGCCGCTGACGAGCCGCTTTCTCGCCCTAGCTTGTGAATAATTCGGCACAAACACCAGATTGTGTGTAGGCGCGTGGCGTGGGCCGCGCGAGGTCCAAATTCCGATGCTCAGGAGCAACAGCAGATGACCAAGTCCCCTTCCAAGGCGCATTTCGCCTTCCGCCCGGTTGTGGCGATTTCCGGCCTTTCGGTGCTAGCCGTTATCATGCTCAGCGCCCTGCATGAAGTCTCGGCGCCAGGGGTTGTAGCGCGCGAGGCCGAAAGAGCGCAGACTGAAGCGGTCTCCACTGAGCCCGCCGCCGCGACGATGGCCGAAGGTACCGCCACTTCGGCGCAGGATGCTACGCCGTCTAGCGCCGAGCCGGAGCCGGCCCGGGTCGCCCAAGCGCAGACCGGTCCGCAAGCCGGGGAATCCGGCGCGCTGCACTTGAAAGACATCGTTCTCGGCGACCCGGACGCGCCGGTCACCGTGATTGAATATGCCTCGATGACCTGCTCGCACTGTGCCGCGTTCCACAGCGACACCCTCCCCGCACTGAAAGAGCAGTACATCGACACTGGCAAGGTGAAGTTCATCCTGCGCGAGTTCCCGCTGGATAACTTGGCCGCGGCCGCCTCGCTGCTGGCGCGCTGCGTGAGTGAAGACAAGTATTATGATTTTGTCGACGTGCTGTTCGAGAAGCAGTCGCAATGGGCTCGCTCGGAGGATCCGCTGCGCGAACTGCTCCAGCTTTCCAAGGTGGCAGGGTTCACCGAGGCGCGCTTCAATAGCTGCCTGCGGGACCAGGAGGCGCTCGATTACATCCAGCAGGTGCGCGACGCTGGCAACCAGCAGTATGACATCCGCTCGACGCCAACGCTCATCATCAATGGGCAGAAGCTGGAGGGCAACCAGTCCATCTCCGCGCTCCAGCAGGTCATTGACCCGATGCTGGAAGACGCCGAAGAAAGCTGATCGCGCGGTCTCGGGAGGCAGGATGACCCGGCAAGGCGAGTTCGCGGGCGGCACTGTGCGCGCCGCCCGGACCGTTGCGGCGCTAGCGGCCGCCCTGGTGCTGGCCGGATGCGTGAGCGGTCAATCGACCCATCCGCAGACGCTGGAGGCGATGATCGCATCGGGGGCCGGGCCGACGCTCGAAATGCTCAAGCAGCCAGGCCCCCTGCCCGAGCGCTCGATGGGCGATCCTGACGCGCCGGTGACGGTGATCGAATACGCGTCGCTCACCTGTCCCCATTGCAGGCGGTTCCACGCCGATGTCTTTCCGCGCTTCAAGCGCTCCTACATCGACACCGGCAAGGTTCATTTCATCTATCGCGAGTTCCCGATTGGCCGCACGGCCGGAGCGGCTGCCATTGCCGCCCGTTGCGTCGCGGATCAGCACTATTTCGACGCCAACTGGAAGTTTCTGGCCACACAGCGCCAGTGGGTCTCGCAGGAAGTCCGCCCCGACGCGATCTACAAAATTGTGCAAGAGTTTGGCCTCGAGCGCGCCGCCTTTGACAGTTGCCTCCAGAATCAAACGATAATCGAAGGCCTGAAGTGGGTGAAGGAGCGCGGGCGCGATCTGGGGGTCACCGCCACGCCGACGATCTTCGTCAATACGCAGATGCGTCGCGGCGGGGTCAGCTATGAAGACCTGGTCAAGCTGATCGAGGCCGAGACCGAAGCCGCGCCGCAAGGCTGAGTTCGTCTGCGCCCGCTTCCAAAATGTCGCTGAGCGAGAGGGCGCTTGCCGTGCAGATCACCCGCCTCAAACTGCTGGGCTTCAAGTCCTTCGTTGAACCCACCGAGTTGCTGATCGAGCCGGGCCTCACAGGCGTTGTCGGCCCCAACGGTTGCGGCAAGTCAAACCTGCTGGAAGCGCTGCGCTGGGTCATGGGCGAGACGTCTTACAAGTCCATGCGCGGCTCGGCGATGGATGACGTCATCTTCTCCGGTACCGACCTGCGTCCGTCGCGCGACACTGCCGAGGTGACGGTCTATCTTGACAATAGCGCCCGCCGCGCGCCCGCCGCCTTCAACGACACCGACAGCATCGAGATCACCCGGCGCATCGTTCGCGAGTCTGGCTCGACCTACAAGGTCAACGGCCGCGAGGCGCGCGCGCGCGACGTGCAACTTCTGTTCGCGGACGCCGCCACCGGGGCGCGCTCGCAAGCGCTCGTGCAGCAAGGCCGCATTGGCGAAATCGTTAGCGCCAAGCCGCAACAACGCCGCCGCATTCTGGAGGACGCCGCCGGCATCGCCGGGCTTCACGGCCGCCGCCATGAGGCAGAACTGCGTCTCAAGCATGCTGAATCCAACCTGGAGCGGCTGCAGGATGTCATGGGCCAGATTAACCAGCAGCTCCAGAGCCTCAAACGCCAGGCCCGGCAGGCGCGCAAATACCGTGATATTTCGGAGGAACTCCGCCAGGCCGAGGCGGTGCAGCATCACATCCTGTTCCAGCAGGCGAACGCCAAGGTCGCCGAGGAGGAAGCCGCGCTGCAGGAGGCGATGCGCGATGTCGGCCGGCTGACGCAGGCAGAATCGGAGGCGACGCGCGCCGAGAGTGCGGGTAGCGACTCCATCCAGCCGCTGCGCGACGAAGAGGCCACCCGCGCCGCGGTGCTGCACCGGCTGCAGGTCGAGCAGCAGACGCTGGAGCAGGAAGAAGCCCGCGCGGCGGAGCGTCAGCGTGAGCTTCAGCAGCGCATCGCGCAGATCGGCGCGGACATCGCGCGCGAGCGCGAAATGATGGACGATGCGGCGCAGACCATCAGTCAGCTTGAGGCGGAAGAAACCGCGTTGCGCCAGCGCGAGGGCAGCGACGACGGCCGCGCCGAAGCCGCGCAGGCGGTGGACACGGCGAGCCGCGCGCTCGAAGCGGCAGAGCGGCGCATGTCCAATCTGACGTCGCAGGCGGCGGATTTGAGGGCGCGCCGGCGCGAGCTTGAGGGGCAGATCGCCCAGACCGACAGGCGGATCGCCAGTCTGACGGAACAGCAGGAGCGCATCGCCCGCGATCTGGGAGAGCTGGATGCCGCGCTCGGCGAACAGTCGGAAATCGCCAGCCTTCAGGCAGAGGTTGCGCGGCTTGGCGAGGCGGTGGCCGGCGTTGAGGCGCGCACAGGCGAGGCGGAGACGGCGCTTGCCGAAGCCCGCCAGCGCGAAAAGGAGGCCGGCGAGCACGCAAGACAGACCCGGCTGAACGCGCGCCAGCTTGAGACCGAGGCGGCAACGCTTATCAAGCTGCTGCGTCCGGATGAGAGTGAGCAGTGGCGGCCGATCATTGACGACATCCGCGTTGCGCCGGGCTACGAGACGGCTTTGGGCGCGGCGCTGGGCGACGATCTCGACATGCCGGCGGACAGCCGTGCGCCCGCGCACTGGGCCGGCACAAGCGACGCCAGCGGCGACCCTGCCCTGCCCGCCGGGGCGCGGCCCTTCTCTGAATTCGTGCGCGCGCCGGATGTGCTCAACCGCCGGCTGCGCCAGATCGGACTGGTCGACCCCGCTGACGGCTCGCGCCTTGCGCGCATGCTCGCGCCTGGCCAGCGGCTGGTGACGGCGCGCGGTGATCTCTGGCGCTGGGACGGCGTCCAAATTGTGGCCGACGCGCCGACCGCGGCCGCCAAGCGATTGGCTGAACGCAACCGGCTCGATGAACTGACCGCCGAGGTCGAAAAGCTTCGCCAGACGGCCGATCAGGCCGAGGCGAAGCAGAAGCAGGCGGCCGAGCACGCCGCGAATCTCGCCGCCGAGGAAAAGCGCCTGCGCGCGCAGTGGCGCGAGACGCAAGGCCAACTGTCCCGCACACGGGATGCGCTGGCAAAAGCCGAGCGCGAAACCCAGAAGACCGGCCAGAAGCGCGCCGCTCTAGCCGAGGGGCAGAGCCGCACCGCCGCCGATCTGGAAGAGGCGCAGCGTCAGCTCGCCGAGGCGCGCGAGGCGCTTGCCGGTCTCGCGGACACAAGCGCGCTGGAGGCTGCCGTCAGCGAAGCGCAAGCAAGCGCCGCCGCCGAGCGCGACGCCTACTCGCGGGCTCGTTCACACCTCGACGGCATCGAGCGCGAGCGCAAGCAGCGCGAGCAGCGCCTGCAGATCATTGCATCGGAGATCGCTCGTGCGGCAAAACGCCGCGATGCCGCCGACGCGCAGATTGCCAATCTCGAAAATCGGGCTGAGGAAGCCAGGGTGGAACTGCGGGAGCTGTCCGGCATCCCCGAGGCGGCTGCGCAGCGCCGCGAGAGGCTGTTCAATGAGATCGCCCAGGCCGAGGCCGCCCGCAAGCAAGCCGCCGACCGGCTTGCCGAAGCAGAATCGTCGCTGCGCGACAACGCCAGACACCTGCGTGAGATCCAAAAAACGCTCGGCGAGGCCAAGGAAAAGCGCGCGCGTATCGAGGCGCAGCTCGAAGCCGCCCGCCAGCGCCGCAGCGAACGCGCCCATGCCATCCGCGAGTCCCTTGACTGCGCGCCGGAGGCGTGTCTGCAGGTCGCCGGGCTTGCGCCCGACGCGCCCCTGCCCGATGCCGACGATGTCGAGCAGCGCATCCACAAGTTGCGCGCCGACCGTGAACGCCTCGGCGGGGTCAATCTGCGCGCCGAACAGGAGGCGCAGGATCTGGAAGAGCAGTTTGGCGGGATGCAGAGCGAGCGAGAGGATCTGGAGCAGGCGATCTCGAAGCTGCGCGGCGGCATTGCCAGCTTGAACAAAGAGGGCCGCGCGCGCCTCCTGGACGCGTTCGAGACCGTCAATAATCACTTCCAGCACCTGTTCAGCGTGTTGTTTGCCGGCGGCGAGGCGCGGCTGGAGCTGATCGAGTCCGACGACCCGCTTGAAGCTGGGCTGGAAATCGTTGCGCGCCCCCCGGGAAAAAAGCCGCAGGTGCTCACCCTCCTCTCGGGGGGCGAAAAGGCGCTCACCGCCCTGGCGCTGATCTTCGCCGTGTTCCTGACCAACCCCTCGCCGATCTGCGTGCTGGACGAGGTCGACGCGCCGCTGGACGACGCCAATGTCGATCGATTCTGCAATCTGATGGAGGAGATGGGCGCGACCACGGATACGCGCTTCCTCGTCATCACCCACCACCCCATGACCATGTCGCGGATGCACCGGCTGTTCGGCGTAACGATGGCGGAGAAAGGCGTGAGCCAGCTCGTCTCGGTGGATCTGCGCACGGCAGAGCGTTTCCTGGAAGCGGGCTAAGCGGCGCGGCACCGTACTTCACACAAAATTCTGGGGAAAAACATGCCGTTACAGGCGTTTTCTTGGTGCTTGACACTGCCGGGGGCCCTGTCTAAGTTGCGCGCGTCTGAACGTGGGCGGCTCCTACCGGCATCCATTCACGCCTAGGGAGATGGCATGGCCCCCTCCGACTCCGGTGACGGCTCGAGCAGCGGCGACCGATTTGCGACAGAATCGATCCGCAGGCGGCTCGACAAGCTCGGCCACGACCTCGACGAGGCCGAAAAAAAACATCGGCCACGCGACGATAATGTTTCGGCGCGTAGCGGAGCGCTCGGTATGGCGTTCCGGCTCGGCATCGAGATGGTTGTTGGCGTCGTGGTCGGCGGAGTGATGGGTTGGGCCATTGACGATTGGCTTGGGACTGCGCCGGCGTTCTTGATCCTGTTTCTGCTGCTTGGCACGGGCGCGGGCATACTGAATGCTGTGCGCTCGGCCCGCAGGATGCAGCGCGACTACGGCGGCGGCAAGAGTTAGGGAACACGGCGTGGCGACCGATACGATCGAGGCCGGCGCTCAGGCGCTGGAGGCGCAAACGGCAGCACCGCAGGCGGCAGGCGCCGAGACCGGCGGCGACTCGCTCGCGGCGGCCTTCGACCCCATGAAGCAGTTCGAGATCAAGCGCCTCGTGGAGTTGAACTTCTTTGGGCTCGATGCGTCCTTCACGAACTCATCGCTGATGATGGTCATCGGCATTACGTTGATCAGCCTGTTTCTGATCGGCAGCATGCGTGGGCGCGCCCTGGTCCCCGACCGGATGCAATCGATGGCCGAGCTTTCTTATGAATTCGTGGCGAACATGGTCCGCGAGAATGCCGGCAGCGAAGGGATGAAATTCTTCCCGTTCATCTTTACGCTGTTCTTCTACATCCTCGTCATGAACATGCTGGGCATGTTTCCGTACTCGTTCACAGTGACCAGCCACATCATTGTCACCGTAGCCTTGGCGCTGCTCGTTTTCTTCGCGGTCACGATCTTCGGCTTCGTGCGAAATGGCGCGAAGTTCCTGCGGCTGTTCGTCCCCTCCGGCGTGCCGATATGGCTGATGCCGTTGCTGATCCCCATCGAGATCATCTCATATCTCGTGCGGCCCTTCAGTTTGTCGGTACGGTTGTTCGCCAACATGATGGCCGGCCACACGATGCTGAAGGTCTTCGCGGGGTTCGTCGTCACGCTCGGCGTTGCTGGCGGCTGGGCGCCGCTGCTGTTCATGGTCGCGTTCACCGGATTGGAAATCCTTATCGCCTTCTTGCAGGCGTTCGTCTTCGCCGTATTGAGCTGCATCTATCTGAATGATGCGCTTCATCCTGAGCACTGAGCTCATCATCCAACGATCACCACTCATAAAACTGTTGCCCAAAAGGAGAACGACATGGAAGCGGAAGCTGCGAAGTTCATCGGCGCGGGTCTGGCGTGTTTTGCGCTGATCGGTGCGGGTCTTGCGATCGGTAACATCTTTTCGAATTTCCTGGCCGGCGCGCTGCGCAATCCGTCGGCTGCCCCGGGCCAGTTCCCCAACCTTCTGCTCGGCTTCGCGCTGGCGGAAGCGACCGGCCTCTTCGGCCTGCTGGTGGCGCTGATCATCCTGTTCGTGTTCTAGGACACGGCAGGACCTGTCGGGATCTTGCGGCGGACCGGTAGCGGCTTCGCCGCGCCGCCCGTTAGATGATGTCGATACCCGTCCGGCACGGAGGTGGGATGCCACAGCTTAATTTCGCCGACTACGCGCCGCAGCTCGTCTGGCTGGTCATAACGTTCGGCATCATGTATCTGCTCATGGCGCGCGTGGCGCTGCCGCGCATCGCCACCGTGATCGAGGAACGCCGCGACCGGATCGCCAACGATCTGGCGCAGGCAGAGCAACTCCGCCGCGAGACGGACGAAGCCATCGCCGCCTACGAAAAGGCGCTGGCAGACGCCAAGGCCCGGGCGAACGCGATTGCCCAAGAGACCCGCGAGCGGCTCAACGAAGAACTGGCGCAGGAACGCCAGCAGAAGGAAGCCGAAATCAACGCGCGTCTGGAGCAGGCCGAACAGGAGATCGCCAAGACGAAGGAGCAGGCGCTTGCTCATGTTGAGGAGATCGCCCGCGATACCACTGCCGCGCTGGTCGAACAGCTTCTTGGCGAAAAGGTCAGCGATAAGGCGCTCCACGCCGCCGTCTCCCGCACCGCCGGCAAGCATGGAGCGGTCTGATGGACACGACTTTCTGGGTTGCGGTTTCCTTTTTCCTCTTCATTGCCCTGATCGTATATTTGGCGGTGCCCCGCAAAATCATCGCCGCCCTCGATAAGCGTGCCGAAAGCATCCAGCAGGAGTTGGCCGAGGCTCGACGGCTACGGGAGGAGGCGCAGTCAATTCTCGCGGACTATCAGCGCCGCCAGCGTGATGCTGAAGCCGAAGCCGCCGACATCATCGCGCAGGCCGAACGCGAGGCGCAGGCTTATGCCCAGGAGACGCGCCAGCAATTCGACGAGATGCTGAACCGTCGCGTGCAGATGGCGGATGAGAAGATTGCCCGCGCGGAAGCACAGGCCGTCGCTGAAGTCCGCGGGCGGGCCGTCGATGCGTCCGTGGAGGCCGCCGAGCAGATTATTGCGGAAAGGCTCGACGAGAGCAAAGCGCGCGAACTGGTCGCGCAAAGCGTCGAGCAGCTTAACAAGCACGGCGGCACGCACTGACACGGCCGCACCGTGGCGCGACCGTGATTTGGCGTTTATCGCTCGCAGGGGTGGCCTTTCGCCACGCAGCGGATGAAGATGCCCTCCGGGTGGCATTCGATGCGCTTGACGCGCGCGTCACGCCAATGGCCCCACTCGTGGCCATAAACATAACGGGCCTCGCGCTTCCAGGCGAACACCGCGCTGTTTCGGGCGAACTGGCGCACAAGGTTCTTCTTGCCTGCTGAACGGATCAGCGCCCCGCACGCATGCTGGCCGTAATCGTAGTAACCGCCCGGCGTTGCGTGTGCGTCAAGACCGCTCGCACCCAGCGTTCCTGCTGCCACGGCTGCGGCCGCCAAAAGCTTCCAGATCATACTGTCCCTCCTGCCGGTTGCGAAATCCAACAGGGGCGACACTACCCCGGCCCGCCTGAACTCCCGCGGAACCGGGCATTCATATTTCGTTCAGGCCTCCGGACCGGCCTACTCGGCGGCCTTGGCCTGGTGCGGCGGCTCCCAGCGCAGGACGGGATGCCGCGCGGCCCCAACCTCATCCAGCCGGCGGCGCGGGGCAAAGCGCGGGGCCTCGGTAAAGCGCTCGGTCTCGCCCGCCTGTGCGGCCTTCGCGAGCGCGCGCATCGCGTCGATGAACTGGTCGAGGCTGCGCTTCGACTCGCTCTCGGTCGGCTCCACCAGCATCGCGCCATGCGCGACCAGCGGGAAATAGATCGTCATCGGATGGAAGCCCTCGTCGATCAGCGCCTTGGCGAAGTCGAGCGTGCTCACGCCGGTATCCTTCAGGAAGTGGTCGTCAAACAACACTTCGTGCATGCAGGTTCTGTCGCCATAGGGCTGGCTGAACAGATCGCGCAGCCGCGCACGGATATAGTTTGCGTTCAGAACGGCATCTTCGGACGCCTGCCGCATCCCGTCCGCGCCTTGCGTCATCATGTAGGCGAGCGCGCGCACGAACATGCCCATCTGGCCGTGGAACGCGGTCAGCCGGCCGAAGGGCTGCTCGCCCGGAACATCTTCCGCGAACTCCGCCAGGCGCGCCCCGCCCTCGCCCGCCGCCACGCGGGGCAGCGGCGCGAACGGCGCGATCGCCGCAGAAAAGATCACCGGGCCTGAGCCTGGCCCACCGCCGCCATGCGGCGTCGAGTAGGTCTTGTGCAGGTTGAGGTGCATCGCGTCGATGCCGAGATCGCCCGGGCGCACCTTGGCGCAAATCGCGTTGAAGTTCGCGCCGTCGCAGTAGAGATAAGCGCCTGCTGCATGCAGCGCCTCCGCGATCTGGATGATATCCGGTTCGAACAGCCCGCAGGTGTTCGGGTTGGTCAGCATCATCGCGGCGGTATCCGGCCCGATCACGTCGCGCACGGCCTCAACGCTGACGGTGCCGTCTTCACGCACCTCGACCGGGCGCACCTGATAGCCGAGCAGCGCCGCGGTCGCCGGGTTCGTGCCATGCGCGCTGTCCGGCACGATGACCACGCGCCGCTGCACGTTCTCCCCGCTCGCTTCGTGCGCGGCCTTGATGCCGATCATCCCGCACAGCTCGCCATGCGCGCCCGCCTTCGGCGACAGCGCCACCGCTTCCATGCCGGTGAGTTCGAGAATCCAGTGCGACAGCGTCTCCATCAACTCGATCGCGCCGGGTACTGTCTTCTGCGGCTGAAGCGGGTGGATGTCAGCGAAGCCGGGAAGCCGCGCGGCCTTTTCGTTGGCGCGCGGGTTGTGTTTCATGGTGCAGGAGCCTAGCGGGAAGATGCCGGTGTCGATGGCGTAGTTGGCCCGGCTCAGGCGCACGTAAT
>CAZYUT010000030.1:0-19591 GCA_964650735.1 uncultured Hyphomicrobiaceae bacterium | reverse complement strand
AAGGACATAGCCGCGGCCCCTTACGGTCTGCAGATGCACCGGGTTGGCGGGGTCCTCTTCGATCTTGCGGCGCAGGCGGTTGATCTGAACGTCAATGGCCCGGTCGGTCCCATGCGCGTCATCGCCGAGCAGCTCGTGGCGCGCGATGGTCTCGCCAGGCGCGCGGGCGAACTGGCGCAGCAGATCACGCTCGCGGTCCGTCAGCTTGACCGGCTCGCCGCCGCGGATCAGATCCCCGCGCACAACGTTGAATACGCAATCGCCGAAGCGGATTTCGCCGGGCGCCTCTTCCTCAGGCCCACGCCGGCGCAGGATGTTTTGGAGGCGCAAGAGCAGTTCGCGCGGGTCGAAGGGCTTGGCCATGTAGTCGTCAACGCCCAGTTCCAGCCCCTCAACACGGCTTTCCGGCTCCGAGCGCGCGGTGAGCATCAGGATCGGGACGTCTGATTCAGCGCGCAGGGTCTGCGCCAGCGCCAGGCCGGATTCGCCGGGCATCATGATGTCAAGGATGATCAGATCGAAGGCCAGTCCGCGCAGCGCGCTCCGCGCTTCGCCCGCATCCGCGCTAACCGTGACGCGAAAGCCGTTCTCGCGCAGGTAGCTCGCCAGAAGGTCTCGGATGCGCCGGTCGTCATCCACCACCAGCAGATGCGGCGCGGTATCGGCGGGCGGTTCGATCGGCTTGTCCTCGACGCTCGCAGCAGTCATCGGTCTTCCTCACCATTGGGGTTCAACCCGTCTCCCGAGGCAATCAGCGTGGCGATGTCTTCGCGCTCCTGCGGACGGATCATCGTGAACAGGAACGCCGCCACTGTGTCCGGCGCCTCGACGCCAGCGGCCTTGAGCGCGGCGTTGATGCGCTTGCTCTGCCGCCCGGCCAACCGCCTGATCAGCGCCCGGCCTTCGTCGCGCGGATAAAGCAGACGCTCGCGGCGGTCCGTCTTGCCGCGCAGCTGGGCAATGAAGCCACGGTCGCGCAGGTCCTTCAGCACCCGCGCAAGACTTTGCTTGGTGATTTTGAGGATTTCGAGGAGATCGGCGACCCGAATCCCCGGATGTCTGCAGATGAAGTGCAGCGCCCTGTGATGCGCGCGTCCAAAGCCAAGTTCGGCAAGGATTTCATCCGCATCGGCGGTGAAGTCACGGTAGGCGAAAAACAAGAGCTCGATGATGCGCAGGCTCTGTGGATCGGGCGGACCCGGCGTCTGCTCGCCGTCACCTGCAGTTCGCGTTCGGGCCGCGGTTGCGGGCCGCTCCAGTTCGGTATCGGGAGTTATGTCAGTCATGTTGACATATATTGAACGGATTGCTACGTACGACAAACGTTTTCGACATTTTTCCGATGGACTTGCGCCATTCGCGGCAATATCTAAACGGCTGAGTTGGCAAGGGCTTGGCGTGATCGACTCAAGCCATGGGGCGCTCGTCATCGGGCAACTGCAACCGGCCTAGCGGGCATCATCTGTTGTCCCGCGGCGGCCGCGAGTCAAGCCGATTTCGGGAGCGGTACACGGCATTACGCTCGGGAGACGACCAATGGCACTCGTTCCATACGATCAGCGCGACGGCGTTATCTGGATGAATGGCGAACTTGTCCCGTGGGGCGACGCGAAGCTGCACGTATTGAGCCACGGCCTGCACTACGCCAGTAGCGTGTTCGAAGGCGAACGGGCCTATGGCGGTGAGATTTTCAAGCTCACCGAGCACAGCGAGCGGCTCGCCGCATCAGCCCGCGTGCTCGGCTTCGAAATCCCGTACAGCGTCGCGGAAATCGATCAGGCCTGCCGTGATGTGCTCCAGGCGAATGGGCTGGTTGACGCCTATGTCCGTCCGATCGCCTGGCGCGGCAGCGAGCAGATGGGCATCTCGGCGCAGCAGACGAAGATCAACGTCGCCATCGCTGCCTGGGACTGGGGCAAGTATTTCGATCCGGCGGCGATGGAGACCGGCATCCGGCTGGCAATCGCCGAGTATTGCCGTCCAGACCCGCGCACCGCGCCGGTTAAGTCAAAGGCATCGGGCCTATACATGATCTGTACGCTGGAGAAGCATAAGGCCGAGGTCGCTGGCTACGCCGATGCGCTGATGCTGGACTGGCGCGGGCGTGTCGCGGAAGCCACGGGCGCCAATGTCTTTTTCCTCAAGGACGGCGTGTTGCACACCCCATCGCCTGACTGTTTCCTCGATGGCATTACCCGGCGAACGGTCATGGAGCTTGCGCGCAAGCGCGGCATCGAGATTGTCGAGCGCGCGATCATGCCCGAGGAGATGGAGGGCTTCGAGGAGTGCTTCCTCACCGGCACGGCCGCCGAAGTGACGCCGGTGGGCGAGATCGGGCCGTACACCTTCCAAGTCGGCGAGGTGACACGCAAGCTGATGGCGGATTACTCGGCGCTGGTCGGTCCGGCCGAGGCGCTGGCGCAGGCGGGTTGAAGCGCGATCCGAAAATGCCTGTTCCGCATGTGATCCGAGATGTCCCAGGGTTTCGGGTCATCTGCCTGCGAGCAAGTTTCGATCATTGAAGACCGCGTCATGCCCGTGCTTGACACGGGCATCCATAACCGCTGCCGCTGGGCAGACAAGCTGGGTTGCCGGATCAAGTCCGGCAAGGACGCATTTGAAGTGGTTTCAGGCAAATCGGAAAGCCCGCTATAGAGCGCAAGCCTATTCGCCCGCCCAGCGGCGCGCCGCCTCATCGTCGGTCTCGCGCGCTTCAACCCAGCGCGGGCCATCCGCCGTCTCTTCGCTCTTCCAGAACGGCGCGTTCGTCTTGAGATAATCCATGAGGAATTCCGCCGCCTCGAACGCAGCCTGACGGTGCGCCGACGCCGTGACGACCAGCACAATGTTGTCGCCCGGCTCCAGCCGCCCATAGCGGTGGATGATAGTGCAGTCGGTGATCGGCCAGCGCTCACGCGCTTTGCTCTCAATGCGCTCCAGCTCGCGCTCGGTCATGCCGGGATAGTGCTCCAGCGTCATCGCCGCGATGGGCTCGCCCTTGGTTTCGCGCACGGTCCCGGTGAAGCTGACGATCGCGCCGATATCCGTGCGCCCGGCGCGAACCTTTTCGATCTCCGCGCCAATATCGAAATCTTCGCGCTGCACCCGGATCATGCGCGCCTCCCCTAGCCGCCCGTGACCGGCGGGAAAAACGCGATCTCGCGCGCCCCGCCCACCGGCGCGTCATGGGTAACATGCTCGTGGTCAATCGCGGCACGGATGACGTCATCGCGCGCGAAGGCTGCGGCAAATTCCGGCCCGCGCCGCTTTTGCCAGGCAATGAGATCGGCAACCGTCTCGACCCCGTCGGGCAGGTCGATCTGCTCCTCCCCGATCCCGGTCTTCTCGCGCATCCAGGCGAAGTAGAGGACTTTGATCGTCATCTGTCCCGATCCATCACGTGTTTAACGCCCGCGCGAAAGTAGTCGAAGCCGGTATAAAGCGTCACCACCGCGGCGACCCACAGCAGGCTCAGGCCCACCGCCGAGGCGCAACCGCCGCAGACATCATCTCCTGCCCCGCCCGCCAGCAGGAAGCACAGCGCCACCATCTGCACGGTGGTCTTCCACTTCGCCAGCGCGCTCACGGCGACCGTGACCTGCAGCCCGGCCAGGAACTCCCGCAGGCCCGAAACCAGAATTTCGCGAGACAGGATAATCACAGCGGCCCAGATCGACCACCCTGAAATTGCCCCGGTATCGACAAGCATCAGCAGCGCCGCGCCAACCAGCAGTTTGTCGGCGATCGGGTCGAGCATCTGCCCCAATGCGGACTGCTGCTGCCAGGCACGCGCGATGTAGCCGTCGAGAAAATCCGTCACGCCCGCGAAGGCGAACACGCCCAGCGCCGTCCAGTTGGCGACGTCGCCTTCGAGAAAGAACAGCGCAGCCACAAGCGCCGGCACCGCGGCCAGCCGCAGATAGGTCAACACATTCGGCAGGCTCAACAGAACCCGGCGGCGGTCGGCGGAAGGCGCAGTTTCAGTCATCGGCCTCTCAACACGCGGGGCTGCGGCGCGCATCGTCTCAGGAGCACATTACGCAAGGTGGCGTTTCAGGAGTGTTCCGCAACCGCTGGGAGCGGCGGTCCGAGTTCGTATTTCGACCTGCGGATCACCAGCGAGGTCTTGACGCTGTCGACATTCTTCGCCGCCGTGAGGTCGTTGATGATGAAATCCTGAAAGGCCTCCAGATCGCGCGCCACGCATTTCAGGATGAAGTCGATCTCCCCGGAGAGCATGTGACATTCGCGCACGATATCCCAGCGGCGCACCTGCTCTTCGAAGGCGCGCAGATCCTGTTCCGACTGGCCCGACAGTCCGACCATCGCAAACGCGCTCACCTCGTAGCCCAGCGCCTTCTGGCTGATCAGCGCGTGATACCCCTCGATGATGCCGGACTCTTCGAGCGCACGCATCCGCCGCAGGCAGGGCGGCGCAGAAATGCCCACCCGGCGGGCGAGTTCGACATTGGTGATGCGGCCGTTGGCCTGCAGTTCGCGCAAGATTCGCCAATCGGTCTCGTCAAGTCTGATTGTGGTCACGAAGCCTATCCAATCTCGCTACCCTCGGCATCGGTTGCGCTTATATCATGTCGGCTGCTCGATACCATCGGAATGCTTCGTTGAGATTTCAAGCAACAAAGTTGTGTAGAGGAGCGTTGTGACGCAGAACGATTCCTGCGGGACGATCTGGATTCTCTCCGACGGCAAGGCCGGGCATCTCGCGATGACGACCGGGGTCGCCGCGGCCATCGGGTTGCGCGCGCGGATCATCGAGATCGCGCCGGCCGCGCCATGGCGCTGGATGGCTCCGCGCGGACCAGCGCCGCCGGATTTGCGCAGCTTCTGGCCGGCCGCAGGCGGCACGTGGCCGCGATATGTCCTTGCCGCCGGGCGCTTGACGATCCCGTATCTGAGGGCGATCCGCCGCGCAGGCCGCGGGCGCAGCTTCACCGTCGCGTTCATGGACCCGCGCGTGCCGGACGCCGCCGATCTGATCTGGGTGCCGCAGCACGACGCGCGGCGCGGCGAGAATGTCATCACCACTGTCACCTCCCCGCACGGCTTCTCGCCGGAGCGGCTAAAGGCGCTGCGCGACGAACTACCCGCAGAGATCGCCGCCCTGCCCGGACCGCGCGTGGCGGTGCTGCTCGGCGGGCGCGGCGGCGGGTTCGATTTCACGCCATCGGCGATCGACCGGCTCGCGGACGCGCTGCGCCAGATGGCATTCCTGGGCGCGAGCTTTCTGATCACGCCGTCGCGGCGCACGCCCCTAGCCCTGCGCGACGCGGTGCGCGCGGCGACCGCCGAGGCCCCCCGCATCGTCTGGGACGGCACTGGCGGAAACCCCTACCCGCACTTTCTGGCCAGCGCAGACACCTTCGTCGTCACCGCCGATAGCATCAACATGACCGGCGAAGCCTGCGCGACCGGCCAGCCGGTCTATGTCTTCATGCCCGAGGCCGGCCGGCCGAAATTCCACGTCTTTCACCGCGCGCTTCAAATGACGGGCGCGACACGCGCCCTGCCCGACCAGTTCGACGCGCTGCACTCGTGGCATTACAAGCCCATCCATTCAGCCGCTCACATCGCCGCGGAGATCACCCGCCGCGCTCATGCCCGTACCGTCACGGCCTGAAACGCCGGGCGCGCACGTGGACAGAAAGACCGCGTCGCATTGACCCGCCGTTCGCCGCGTCCTATTTCTGACGCTGAGTGATCCCATTTCGGCACCGCACAATGCGCCGACACCGTGAGGCCCACACCCTATGTCCGATCGCCACGAAAAGCTCATCATCCTCGGCTCCGGCCCGGCGGGCTACACCGCCGCGATCTATGCCGCGCGCGCCATGCTCGATCCGCTTGTCATCCAAGGCATTCAGCCAGGCGGACAGCTCACCATAACCACCGATGTCGAGAACTATCCCGGGTTCGCCGATCCGATCCAGGGCCCCTGGCTCATGGAGCAAATGAAGGCGCAGGCGGCCAATGTCGGCACTGAGATCGTCACCGATCACATCATCGAGGTGGACGTGACGCGCCGGCCGTTCTGGCTGAAGGGCGACAGCGGCGCAACCTACACCGCCAACGCGCTCATCATCGCCACGGGCGCGCAGGCGCGCTGGCTCGGCCTGCCGTCTGAAGAGAAGTTCATGGGCTACGGCGTCTCCGCCTGCGCCACCTGCGACGGCTTTTTCTATCGCGGCAAAAACGTGATGGTCGTCGGCGGCGGCAACACGGCTGTCGAAGAGGCGCTGTTCCTCACCAACTTCGCCAGCAAGGTTACGCTTATCCACCGGCGCGACGCGCTGCGTGCGGACAAGACGCTGCAGACCCGGATGTTCAATCACCCCAGGATCGAGGTGATCTGGGACACGGTGCTTGATGAGGTGCTGGGCCAGGACAACCCGCCGAGCGTGACGGGAGCGCGGCTGCGCAATGTCAAAACCGCCGAGACGCACGACATCGCCGTGGATGGCATCTTCATTGCCATCGGCCACGACCCGGCGACAGCGCTGTTCAAGGGCCAGCTCGACATGAAGGCAGGCGGCTACATTATCACCGCGCCGGATTCAACGCGCACCAGCGTGCCAGGCGTCTACGCCGCCGGCGACGTTACCGACGACATCTACCGGCAGGCCGTGACGGCCGCCGGTCAGGGCTGCATGGCCGCGCTGGAGGCCGAACGCGACCTCGCCGAAATGGAGATGCCAGCGCGCGCCGCCGAATGACGAGAAGAGTGAGGGGCTTTGCTGTCAAGGCGGTCCCGCCGGACTGGATCGCCCAATGGACTGGGACAAACTAAGGATATTTCACGCCGCAGCGGAAGCCGGGAGTTTCACCCACGCCGCAGAGGCCTTGCATTTGAGCCAATCCGCGGTGAGCCGCCAGGTCAGCGCGCTGGAGCAGGAGTTGGGCGCGCCGCTGTTCCATCGCCACGCGCGCGGCCTGTCGCTGACCGAGCAGGGCGAATTGCTCCGCCAGACGGCCGAGGACGTGCTGGTCAAGCTCAACTCGGTGGAGTCGATGCTCGCCGACACGCTCGCCGAGCCGAGCGGCGAGCTGCGCATTACCACCCCGGCGGGCCTTGGCGCGACATGGCTTGCGCCGCGCCTGCGGGAATTTATCGAGCGTTACCCGAAAATCCAGTTGCAGCTTCTACTGCGCGACCAGGAACTCGACCTGAGCAAGCGCGAGGCCGATGTCGGCATCTGGCTCCATGCGCCATCGCAGAAGGACCTGATCCTGCGCCGCCTGTTCACCGTGCATTTCCATGTTTACGGCTCGCGCGATTATCTGGAGGCGCACGGCGCGCCGCAGACGCTTGCCGACCTCGACGGGCACGCCATTATCACCTACGGCGGCATCCCATTCCCGCGCCGCGGCATCAACTGGCTGGAGACGGCGGGCCGCGAGGGGCAGTCTCCGCGCAGGCCGATCATGCGCATCAACAGCATGGACGGCATCAAGCGCGTGGTGAAGCGTGGGATGGGGCTGGCTGTCTTGCCGGATTATCTGGCGTCCGACGAGCCGGACCTGGAGAAGGTGCTGGATGAGGCGGACGTGCCGGCCTTCAACACCTATCTCGTTTATCCGGCCGAGCTGAAAACATCGAAGCGCGTTGCAGCCTTCCGCGATTTTGTTGTCGCCAAGGCGCGCGAGTGGGCTTTCTAAGCCTGACAAACGAGAAGTGCGGCCCTGCCCCTGCCAGCGCCGCACAGTCCTTCGCGGCATAAGAACGGTCTAGCCGAGTTCTTCCGTCTCGCCGTCCTGCTCCTCGTCGCCGACTTTCTCGACCTCCACTTCGATCTCCAATTCGCCGATCTCGGCAAACTGCAGATGCGCGTGGAAATGATCGCCGGCGAACAGCCGCCGCTGCACGTCGTTGAACACGATGCGCAGACCGCCCGGCTGCATCGTCACGCTTTGCCCCGCCGCGATCTCGACGGTCGCCACTTCGCGCGTGCGCAGCGTACCGTCATCGCCGACGGCTTGCGCCTGAAACACGCCCGGTTGCGCGAAATCGATCTCTGCCCCGGTCAACGTGACGGGTTCAGCGCCAATATTCTTGATGGTCATGTAGACTTCGATGGCATGGGCCATCGCGCCGGTCTCGCCGGTCCAGGCGTGGCTGACGGAGATGCCGGCCTTGCGGAACTGCTCGCCGTCGTGATGGGCAGTCGCGGGCATCACGGCGGCAACCGCGAATGCGGCTGCGATCAGGATATGACGGATCATGCTGTGCTCCTTTTCGGGGCCCACCGCCCCAGGTTGTCGTGTGTCTTAGTCCGACGGCAGGTCTCCTGGCTCGCGGGTCGTCGCTCTGGCCTTCCGCCTTCCCGGCCGTTGATGGGCCAGTGGCATGATGGAGGGTGGCTTACCGCTGACAGTTGCGGGGGCAGCGCCGGATTTGCACCGGCTTCCCTGTTCGTCCCTTGCGGGAACCGCCGAACATTCCCAAGGTTAACCTTGCTCACCAACCCGCGCAAGCGGCCATGCGGTTTGATCGGGGGTGCACTGCGCAAACCTGCGCGGCCATGCGATTGCAGGCGCTGACGGTAGGCTTTCGCAGGCTTGCAAGGCGAGTTCTACGCGGCGAACCGGTGCCCTGAGCCTGTGAAAAGAGAAGCGCTGGAAGCGGTAAAAGCTGTTAACAAGTATGGCCGCTGCCTTGAGGTGTTGCCGCACGGCTTGTCGGAATCTGAACACAGGCTTCCAAAAGCCTAATAATAATGCTATAAACACGTCTTCTTCGGCGAGAGATCGTGGAGCGTCCTGCCGCAAGCGCTGCGGGGAGGCAGCGCACTATTAAGCCTCTCAGGTATCGGGCGTGTCGCGGACATGGGCGGCCCGCCTGTTTGGCGTTTTGGTGGCTCTCGCGGTCTTCTTCTGTCGAGTTTCGCGTAGCACAGTTGGGCATAGGGGGCAGCAACACGCCACCATTGGGGGCAGTGGTGATCTTCGTGTTGCTGGCGCTGTGGGTCTATGCAGTCGATATGGCGGATAACCCTGCGCTGTTGGTCATTTGCGGCAGCGCCAGAACAAAGTGAGACGGTAAACAATGGCTGTAAAAAAAGCGCTCCAAAGAAACGGCTTCAAGACGAACGAGTACGTTGTCTATCCGACGCATGGCGTCGGGCGGATCGTTGACATTGAGGAACAGGAAATCGCCGGCACAAAGCTTGAGTTGTTCGTTATCAACTTCGAGCAGGAAAAGATGACCCTGCGTGTCCCGACGACCAAGTCGAAGTCCGTCGGCATGCGGAAGCTCTCCGAGGGCGCGATCGTCGAGAAGGCGATGACGACGCTGCGAGGCCGCGCACGAGTGCGCCGGATGATGTGGAGCCGCCGGGCGCAGGAATACGAAGCGAAGATCAACTCCGGCGACCTGATATCGATTGCCGAGGTCGTGCGCGATCTCTACCGCTCTGACAGTCAGCCTGAGCAGTCCTATTCCGAGCGCCAGCTATATGAGGCCGCTCTGGAGCGCATGGCTCGGGAGGTGGCTGCTGTGGATGATGTTGATGAAGCTGTGGCAACCCGTCGCATCCACGAGGCGCTGAACAAGGGCCGCAACAGCGCGAAGCAGGTGCCCGAGACGCAAAACGGGGGCGCTGAGGCCGAGGTGCGCGCGGCGTAAGCCGGCTGATCGCCTTCTACAAACCAGAAAAGGACGGGCGCGATGCCTTCGCGCCGGTCCTTTTTTCATGCGTAAACACGGGCGGTGGCCAGTGATCCCTTCAGTTGGCGCCGCAGTATATTGAGTTGCCTGTTATGCAGCCATGCGGGCAACCCAGTGTACTGCCGCACGCCATGCCCCCGGCGCGCCTCCAACGGAAATGGGATGGTCGACAGAACCCAGAATGATATCCGTCAGCCCCAGGACGCCTGGCAGGCAACCGGCATGGAAACGGCCTTGCCGGCCAAACCTGCCGGAGCCGAACGTATTGTCATCTGGCCGCATCGCTCGCTCGGGCGCGGCGGGACGCTGGGCGTCATAGCGCTGGCAATCATCGGCTTCACCATCGTAACCGCGTGGGTTGCCGCGCCGGCGGCCTGGTTCGTGGTGTTTCCAGCACTGATCGTGCTCGCGAGCCTAGCCGCCGCGTTCTGGTTGAACATGCGCCGCGCGGAGCGCCTTGAGATCATCGACGTCAGCGCCAGTTTGGTCCGCGTGATGACCAGCTATCTCGGCCGCCATCAGGAGGTCGATCGCTTCAACCCGCTGTGGGTGCGCATCGAACTCAGCGACGACTACAAGATCGAGAAGCGGCTGATCCTTCGCGAGAGCGGGCGCGCAGTGTCGGTTGGCGACTGCCTTTCACCATCAGAGCGTGAGAAACTCGCGGCTAATTTGCGCGAAAAGATCCGCGCGGCGCGCCAGGTAGGTGCTTAATTGCGCCCAGGTGCGAGCGCGGACAACAGGACGTCGTGCACCTTCTCCCGCGCCCATGCGCTCTCGATCTTACCGCCCGCGCGATCCATGACGTAGAAGACATCCACCACCTTCTCGCCGAAGGTCGCCACATGGGCCGAGGCGATGTTCAGGTTCAGCGACGCCAGCGCATCCGCCAGGTCATACAGCAGGCCGATCCGGTCCAGACCGTTCACCTCGATCACCGTCAGGTCGTTTGACAACGTGTTGTCGATGATCACCTGCGGCTCGACGCTGAACGGCTCAAGCTTGGGTTTTGCCCTGCGCTTTTCGGCCATCAGCTTCTTGGCGTCGCGGTCACCGGCGAGCATCGCACGCACCGCGCCCGCAATCCGCCCGGCCCGCTCCAGCTCCTCGCGATCGTCGGGGAAAGCGCGCTGAATGCTCAACGTGTCAAGCGCCATACCATCGCGGGTCGTGTAGATGTGCGCGCCGACAATGCGTGCCCCCGCGGCCGCGCACCCCCCCGCGAAGATCGCCAGCAGGCGCGGATGGTCCTTGGTGTAGAGCGTGAGCTCGGTCGCCCCCATTGTCGATGCTTCTGCGTCATGCGCGAACGGCGTCGCTTCACCCTCGCATCGACGCATGAGCTCGGCGTGCTTGACCTGGGTCTCCAGATCGCAACGCAGCCAGTAGGCGGGATAATGCCGCGATATGATGCGCTCCACCTCCGCGCCCTGCCAATCGCTCAGCGCCTCGCGGAGCTGGTCTTGCGCCCGGCGGATCTGCGCTTCGCGGCTGATCTGGGTGTGGCCGCCGGCCAGCACCGGCTCGGTCTCGTTGTAGAGTGCGCGAAGGAGCTGACCCTTCCAGCTTGTCCACACGCCGGGGCCGACCGCGCGAATGTCCGCGGCCGTCAGGATCACCAGCAGCTTGAGCCGCTCCGGGCTTTGCACGATGTCAGCAAAGTCGCGGATGGTCTTCGGGTCGGCAAGATCGCGGCTCTGGGCGAACTCGCTCATGACAAGGTGGTGCTCGACCAGCCAGGCGACGGTGCTTGTCTCCGCCGGGCTCAGGCCAAGGCGCGGGCACAGCGAGCGCGCCACCCGGGCGCCGGCGATGGAATGGTCCTCGTCGCGGCCCTTGGCGATGTCGTGCAGGAACGCGGCGACGAACAGCGCGCGCCGGTTCTGGATATTCCGGATGATCGCGGTCGATAGCGGCAGCTCGTCGGCAAGGTCGCCGTCCTCGATCTCGGAGAGTACGCCGATGGTGCGGATCAGGTGCTCATCGACCGTGAAGTGGTGATACATGTTGAACTGCATCATCGCCACGACACGGCCGAAATCCGGAATAAAGCGGCCGAGGACGCCTGCTTCGTTCATCCGCCGCAGCGCAATTTCCGGATTGCCGGGCGAGGTCAGCAGCTCCAGGAACAGCCGGTTCGCCTCCGGATCGGCGCGGACCGCGTCATCGATCAACCGCAACGATGAGCGGATCTGCCGGAACACCTCGGGGTCGAAGAGCACCTTATGCCGCTCTGCCAGCGCGAACACGCGGATCATGTTGACCGGATCGCTTCGGAATACGCTGGGCTGCTTGGCCATGATCCGCCCGTTCTCGACGCGGAAGTCTGTCGTCGCGCTAAGCTTGGCGCGCTTGCGCCAGCCCATGCCAGCCAGCATGTTGCCCAGCCTTGGGGTCGCGGTAAGCTGCTGCATCTCGAGGCTGGCGCAGACGATGCGCGTCAGATCGCCGACCTCCTTGGCCACCAGAAAATAGTGCTTCATGAAGCGTTCTACTGGGCGGAGGTTGCCACCCTCGCGGTAGCCGAGCCGCTCGGCAAGCACGAGCTGGCGGTCGAAAGTCAGGATTTCTTCCGGCTTGTTGGCCAGAAAGTGCAGGTGGCAGCGGATTGCCCAGAGGAAATCCTCGCAACGCCGGTAATTGCGCTGCTCGGCCGGGCTGAAGATGCCGAGCGCCACCCAGTCGTCCGTCTCGCTCTCCGGATAGAGATATTTCGCCAGCCAGTGCAGCGTGTGCAGGTCGCGCAGGCCGCCCTTGCCGTCCTTGACGTTCGGCTCGACGCGGTAGCGCGAATTGCCGGAGCGCTCATGCCTTGCGTCGCGCTCGGCGAGCTTGGCCGCGATGAATTCGCGCTCGGTGCCCTCGATGACCGCTGCGCGAAACCTTTCGCGGAACCGCTCGAACAACGCCTCATCCCCAAGGATCATCCGCGAATCGAGCAGCGACGTGCGTATCGTGATGTCGCGCCGGGCCAGCGTTATGCAATCATTGATGGTGCGCGTGGCATGGCCGACCTTGAAGCCGAGATCCCACAGAAAATAAAGGATGCTTTCGACCACGCTTTCGCCCCAGGCGGTCTGCTTGCTCGGCCGCAGGAACAACAGGTCGATATCGGATTTCGGCGCGAGCAGCCCGCGCCCATAGCCGCCGGTGGCAATGACGGTCATGCTCTCAGCGGCGGACGGGTTCTTGGCGCGGTAGATATGGCTGGCGACAAAGTCGTAGATCAGCCGGATGAGTTCGTCCTGAAAAAGCGACAGGTTTTCCGCGCAGGCCCGGCCATCGCCCGTGCGCTCCAGTTCGGCGCGGGCTGTCTCACGCGCCTCGCGGACAATCCGTTTCAATATCTCCAGAGCCCCCGGGCGCAGGGCGGGGCTGTCGCCGTTGCGACGCCACAGTGCCGTCAGCTCGGCGCGCGCGGCCTCCGGATCGAAAACCGAAGGTGGCGGCGGCGCTTCGCAGACCGATGCGACATGCTGTTCCATGGGGCAAGTCTATCGTAAATCACCAAGCTGTGCACGGCGGCCGCGCCGCGCAGGCGACCTGCCGCGCAGCGCCGTCACAGCACCTTCATCTAGGACCGCTAGGACGGTCGAAAGCGCGGCAACGCAACGAGGACAAAATGAAGCTAGGACGGTTGACGCTGTCGACTGCAGTTGGCATCGCCGGTCTCGCGGCTACAGCCTACTTCGCGCTGGATCGCGAGATCCAAGTTGGCGACGTCGGCTTCAGTTCGGTTCGCAAGGACGGCGCATACCAGTGGTCGATTTTCCTCACCAACAATGGACCCGCAGCGATGGAGGATGTTCGCATCGACCTCGTCGGACTGGATGACGCGGGCGCGCCGCTCGGACGGCAAACCCTGATCCTGCCGCTCCTGGCATCCGGCCAGCGCGACGGCCAAAGCGTGCGGATGGATCAAGATGCCGATAGCGTCAGCGCCTGCCTGACTTTCGCGGGCGCGTTCCCGTTCCAGTACGATTACAAGATGCTCGCCGGGCCCGCCCATAGCTACCTGTCAAAAGTCCGCGTTCGCGGCCAAGGCACGACATGGTTTTCCAGAAGCAAATGCAATTAGGCGGGCCGATGGTGACCGCTTCTGGCCATATCGAACCCGCCTGAAATCAACCCGGCCTGATCGAGCGGGCTGTGCCGGCACGCGTCAGCGTTAGCGACGGCGACGCTGTCCGAGGCCCATCTCCTTGGCAAGCTGGGACCTGGCCGCCGCATAGTTCGGTGCCACCATGGGGTAGTCGTGCGGCAACCCCCACTTCTCCCGATACTCTTCCGGCGTCATGTTGTAATGCGCCCGAAGATGCCGCTTCAGCGACTTGAACTTTTTGCCATCTTCCAGACAGATGATGTAGTCCGGCGTGACCGACTTCTTGATGGGCACAGCCGGCTTCTGCTCTTCGGCCAGCGGCTGCCCCCTGTTCGCGGAAGCTCGGACAAGAGCGCCATGAACTTCATTGATCAGGTTCGGAAGATCGGCCGATACAACGGTGTTGTTGCTCACGTAAGCCGAGACAATGTTGGTGGTGAGTTCCACGAGTTCGGTGTTGTCCACAGTCTGTTCCATTGACAAGGTCTCCTATCGATCGCCTTTCGCTCAGTCCGTGTGCTCGATGACGCCAACAGCTTGTGTCAGAAGTGCCGGAGCAAGGTCGTCGCATCGCATTGATTTGACATCCGCCCCCACTCGCCTCACGCCAACGACGGCTTTGCATGGCTTTATTATCTAGTGACACTTCGTAAAATAGACGAAAAGAAACGGTTTTCAACCGATACTTTCGCTAGGCGGCAATAGGGACAAAAATGTGTTCTGCGCAAGACGCGGCGAAATCGTTCCGGAAATGTCGTGGATTTGCAACCAAACCGGCTTCTATGCTCTACGAAAAGCACAACGAACGTTTCTGGAAAAAGTCATTCAATCCAGACGCAAGACGAATCTGCGCATCAATTGGACGCACTTTTCAGCCTGGGCTTGGCAGGGGATTGTTCATAATGACCTGAAAGCTCGTCCGGGTTCGTTCCCGGCCAGGGCCGCACGCCGGTGCAATAGGCCGCTCGGGCAAGCAGATGTGCGGCCAACGGCGCCGTCAACAGGAAGAAGACAATGCCCGCGATCGCGCGGGTCACGACGTCGAACTCGCCCGAATGGACGGCGATGGCCAGCAGCATCACGCCCGAGCCGACTGTGCCGGTTTTGCTGGCGGCGTGCATCCGCATGTAAAGATCCGGGAGGCGCACCACACCCACCGCTGCGACCAGCGTGAAGAATGCTCCGATCATCAGCAGAACGCCCGCGATGTAGTCGATCATTTCGGCTCTCCCTTGAGACGAACGCCGGATTGCTCCTGATCCGGCTGCGGGATCGCATCGCGACTTTCCGGCCGGGGCCCGCGCGCCAGAATGTAGCGGGCGAACGCCACTGTCGCCAGAAAGCCCACAAGCCCGAGGCCAATCGCGACATCCAGATACTGGCCGTATCCCGTACGCACCGTGTCGATCGCGATGAAGCCGATGCCCACCGTGACCAGCATATCCAGAGCCAGCACCCGGTCGGCCAGCGTCGGGCCGCGCACCAGCCGCACGACTGCAACGAAAAACGCGAGGCAGACAAGCCCGAGCGAGATGTTGATCGCGAGATCGAGAAAGGCGTCCGGCGTCATCGCATCGCCTCCATGATCTTGCGCTCGAAGCCTTCGGCAATGTCGCGCTTCAGCGCTTCGGTGTCTGGCACGTCGATGCAATGGATGAACAGAGTCGATTTGTCATCGGAGACATCAACGCTGAGGGTGCCCGGCGTCAGCGTGATCAAGTTGGCCAGCAGCGCGATCTCGGCGTTGCGATCTGTCGTTAGCGGGAAAGCGATGAAGCCGGGCTGATATCGGCGCGTCGGCGACAGTACGATGACCGCCACGCGGAACGCCGAGACAATCAGATCCTTGAGGAACACCAGGATCAGACTGGTTATGCGCCAGGCGCGCCTGATGTAGGCGCCCGTGTTGAACTGCTCGCGGATGATCCACAAAGCGATCGCGGCGATGATGAAGCCGAACAACAGGTTCAGCGCCGTGAACGAGCCGGTAACCGCGCCCCAGGCGAGGGCCAGCAATATGTTGACGAGCACTGTGCGGGTCATGGCGCGCTCCCGAACACGGCGTTGATATACCTCGACGGATCCAGCAGGTCCCCGGCCGCCAGATCGGCAAGGTCCATGAGGGGTGCCGGCCAGATGCCAAGGACAACGGCGGCGGCAGCCGTCACCACCACCGGCATCAGCAGCGCGGGCGGGTTTGTCCCGGGCGTCGGCTCGGCGGGCGGCGTGGCCGGCGCCGCGGAGAGCGCAGCGGCTTTCGGCGCGGAGACGATTGCTTTGCGCGAAACGGGGGCGGCGGGCTCCTCAATCATGCTGGCGGTGAGGGCCGGACGCCAGAACATCAGCGCCCAGGCGCGGCCAACAACCATCATCGATAAAAGCCCATTTGCGATGAGCGCGGCCACGGCGACGTATTGTTGCTCATTCAGCGAGGCCTCGATCAGCAACACCTTCGGCCAGAAGCCCGATAGCGGCGGCAGGCCCGCAGCAGCGAAACCGAGCACGAAGAACAGGACCGCCAGCACCGGCGCGCCCGTGTACATCCCCGAAAGCTGATGTAATGACGTTACGCCAGCGCGCCGCTCGACGAGACCTGCAAGCAGGTAAAGCCCTGCCATCGCGATGATCGAGTGAATCGTGTAAAAAACCGTCGCAGCAAGCGATAGCCGCGTATCTATGCTCAGACCGAGGAGCATCACGCCGACACCGCTGATGAGCAGGAAGCCCAGCATCCGCCGGAAATTGCTTTCCGCCAGCGCACCCAGCAAGCCCAGCACAATCGTGACGATCGCTACGACATAGATGACATCGAACAACGCGCTCTCGTTCGAGGCCGGCATGATAACGGTGTAGGTGCGCAGCACCGCGTAAACGCCGACCTTGGTCAGCAATGCGGCGAACAGCGCCGACACAACCGGCTTGGGTGTGTGATAACTGGCCGGCAGCCAGATATGCAGCGGCACGGCTGCCGCCTTCATCCCGAAACCGGCGAGGAACAACAGCCCGATTGCGAGCATCTGCGCGTCTTCGGGCGGATAGGCCGCGAGCTTGCCGGACAGATCGGCCATGTTGAGCGTGCCCAGCGTGCCGTAGAGCAGCGCCACCGCGATCAGGAACAGCGTTGTCGCGATCAGATTAAGCACGCAGTACTTCACCGCCCCATCGAGCTGTAGCTTCTCGCCGCCCAGCACGATCAGTCCGAACGAAGCGATGACGAAGACCTCGAACCAGACATATAGGTTGAAGACGTCGCCGGTCAGGAATGCGCCGTTCACCCCTGCGATGAGCCAGCACAGCATTGAAAAGAAGCCGGCCCGCCGGGCGGCAAAGTCAACATCCGAAAGCGCATAGACCGCAACGAGAAGTCCGACGCCGCTGCCCATCAACGCGAGCAGCGCACCCAGCGGGTCCGCCACCAGCGAAATGCCGAACGGCGGCAGCCATTGGCCCATGGTCATCGCGATAGGGCCTTCTGCGATGACGCGCGAGAGCAGCGCCGCGCTGGCGAGCAACACACCGGCAAGCGTCGTGATCGTCAGGCGCGCGTTCCAGCGCGGGTGGGCGCGAATCATGATGCCGATGACGCCCGCCAGCAGCGGCAGGATGACCGGCATTATGATGAGCCAGTCCGAGAGGCCCACCGGCACTTGCGTCATGGCGTCGGCCCGGTCGATCCCATCCGGCAGCGGGGCCTCCACCGCGGCGAGCTGGAAGAGCTCCTCGATGCGCATCAATAACCCTCCGGCGGCCGCGGATAATCGATGGGTTCAGCTTCGCGCATGCGATCGACGTTTTCGGAACCGAGTTCCTGATACGAGCGGTAGACGAGCACGAGCATGAAGGCAAACAGCGCAAAGGCGATCACGATTGCCGTGAGGATCAACGCCTGCGGCAGCGGGTTCGCGGTTTCGGCGAGCGGCCGCAAGGCGCCTTCGGGAATCACGGGCGGCACGTCGCGCGTCAACCGGCCGGCGGTGAATATGCTGAGGTTCGCCGCGTTTCCCAAAAGGGCCACGCCCAGCAGGATCCGGATCAGGTTCGTGCTGGTCAGCAGGAAAATGCTGCCGAAGAAATAAATTACGACGACCGCGGCGAGAGCCGGTTCCATCACCCCTCCTGTTCTTCCAGCGCCAGCGCAATGGCAATCACAGCGCCGACGACGGCGAGCCACACGCCGATGTCAAACAGCAGCAGCGTGGACAGCGCCAGCGTGACGCCGCCAACTTCGGGGAACCACCACAGTCCGGTCAGAAACGGTTTGCCCAGCAAAAGCGGGGGAACGCCCGCCAGCGCGGCAAGCAGCACGCCCGCCGCGGAGATCGACAGAGGCCGGAAATAGAGCGCGCGGCGGACATTGTCGACACCGCTGGCGATGCCGTAGATGGCGAAGCCAGAGGCGGCGATCAGCCCGCCGATGAAGCCTCCGCCCGGCTCATTATGTCCGCGCAACAGCACGAAGATCGAGAACATGACCATCAGCGCGGCAATCCCGGGCGCGAAGGTGCGGAAAATCAGTGTACCCATGAAATGCGCTCCTCAGGAGGACTGGTCGAGACCGAGCGACCGCCGCCGCTCCTGTTCGAGATATTCCGCGCTGCGCCCCGCCCGCAGGCGGATAAGCGCCAGCGCGCTGAGCGCCGCCATCAGCACGACGGCTACCTCGCCGAGCGTGTCCATCGCGCGGAAATCAACGAGGATCACGTTCACGATGTTGCGGCCATGCGCAATCGTGGCGGAATACTCGCGAAAGAAGTCGGAAAGCGTCGTATCGAATGTGCCCTGCGTCACGCTGAGCAGGGTCAGGCCGAATCCGAAGGCCGCCCCGATGCCGAGCACGCCGTCGAACACCATGCTGCTGGGTGCGCGCGCGTCGCGCGGCTCAAGCGGCAGCCGTGTAAAGACGAGGGCGAGAATGACGACGGACAGCGTTTCCACCATGAACTGGGTAAAGGACAGATCCGGCGCGCCGAACAACAAGAAGATCACCGCGATGGCGAAGCCCTGAACGCCGAACGAAACGACCGCCGTGAGACGCTTGCGCGTCAGCACGACCTGCAGCACACCGACAACGGCCAGCGCCAGGATCGCGGCTTCATAGAACGACATCTCCGGGGCCTGCGGCATTTCCGGCCAAGCGCCCATCGCCGCTGGCGGGATCAATAACGCCAGCCCGACCACGATGAAGGTCAGCCGCACATAGGTGCGCAAGTTGCCATTCTGGATCTTGACCGTAACCCTGTGAGCGAAGCGGACAAGGGCTCCGACAACCTGGTCGAAGCCGCGGTCCGGACCCCAGCCGATAGTATCGAACAGGCTTTGCGATCCGGCCCGCATACTCTCAAAGCGCATGAGGAATGCCAGACCGAGCAGAATCGTGATCACGCTCAGGATCAGCGCCTGATTGACGCCGGCCCAGAAATGCAGATCAACCTCCGTCGGCACGCCGCGGATCGCGGTCGCCAGCGGCGTCATGATGTCCGTGTTGAACATGTGAGTGGCGAGCGCGATGATCAGCCCGAGCGCTGCCAGCACGACCGGCCCGGCCAGCATCGACAACGGCGCTTCATGCGGAGGCTTCGGCGTTTCCTGCTGCGCGCCCCAGAACGGCTTGATCGCCACGGCAAGCCCGACCGCCAGCATAAGCCCGTTGCCCAATATCAGCGCGGCGAGCACGGCATAATCCGCCCCCGTGTCCAGCTTGACGCCGGCATACAGCGCCTCTTTCGCCAGAAAGCCTGTGAACGGCGGCAGACCGCCCATCGACAGCCCGGCCAGGATCGCCGCGCCCGCCGTCACCGGCATCAGCG